>CAZRHZ010000001.1:0-57258 GCA_964599995.1 uncultured Anaerolinea sp.
CTGCCAGATCGTGGAGGTGGAGGTCTTCCAGCGCGTGGTTACGGCCGGGATCAGCCAGACCAAGGCAGCAGCAGAGCTCAAACCAAAGAAGGTCCAGGCCTGGTAGTAAAATTTAAAGACCGTGTTCATACGCCCGATGTCACCCACCAAGACAAATAACTCGACAAACAAGGTCAACACAAGGGCGGTTCCTGTCATGAACAAGATCATGCGCTTGGCATCTGATTGACCGGGTCTGAAGATCAAGATCACCGCCCAGGCTCCCAAAATCCCCACCAGCCAACCGATTTGCACACCCAAGACTGTCAGCAGGATCAGAAGCACCCCAAACAACACCGCCAGACCCTGCAGGTAACCCGCATAGGGCTGCAGTTTTTTCAGAGAGGAGGCTGGTGTTGAAGCCAGCCATTCATGGGTTTCCCAAACAAACCAGGTGATCAAGAGGAAGAGCTGTACCCCCCAATGCACAAGGTAAGAGGAGAGCGGAGAATGACTTGAAGTCCACAGACTGATACTGCCGTAGGCTTGCGCGTAATTCTCGGAGAATGGCAAATACAACAAGACTGTCAGCCCCACCAGCAGAACGATCACTCCAATGGCGTAGATCGCCTTGCGCAGCCAGAACGGACGATCCGCCAGGAATTTCTCGGGAACTTGAGCATATCGCAGGATCGAATAGAGGATGAGCAGACTCGAAAGAAGCAGGTAGGTCGGATAGTCCCAGGTGTTGGTCACTTTAAGCATGCCAATGGCGATGCCACCGAACAGAATGGTGATGACAAAGTTCACCCAGCGCTTGAAGCCTGCATCAGACTTCAGTTCCCATTTGCTCATCAAGATGCCCAGCCCCCAGCCGATCACCAGAATGGTGATCGAAAGATCGATTAAATGCGCGTGCAGGTCAGCATAAGTAAAGGTAAAGAACGGGAATTCAGTGATGGCCTCACCGGGCAGCGCCCTGGAGGGAATCCAGTACCAATCTCCATAACCATAAGGGAGTTTGACACCGGTAAAGAATTTGCCAATTCCCTGGAAAAACCAGATGAACCGGTCGGTGAATTTGGCGTTGTCGATCACTCCACCTGGAGCAGCAAGGCGCTGTATGCCCTGCCAGATCATGCGCACGGTTCCAAGATTACCCATGATCAGCACGGTGAATACTGAGATCAAACCAGCCACATTGCGGCGCAGAAGGTTGGCCTTTTTGCCGGCTTCTTCCTCTTCAAGGGTTGGAATTCGGGCAAAAAGGTTCCAGCCAATGCTGTATGCGCCCATGCCTGTGAACGCGAACAAGGTCGGCAGAATCAGGTTGTACGCCAGGCCGGGAAGAATACCCAGGAACTTGACCGGAACCCCCACCAAGACAAACCCGAAATAGTAGTAGTTGATGTAGCCGCCAGCGTACCAGGGATCGTAAGGTGGGAAGACGGTGCTCTTCAAAACGGCTGTGAAATACGAGAGATCCATGGGTTTCTCGCCGCCCTTCCAGGCGTGCCACAGATCTGGATTGCCGTAGCGAATGCCCAGACTGATCAAGAAGAGGAAAAGGGTGAAGACCTCAACCGCAAGAAAATAAGTCTTTTTTGTTTTTATCTCTTCCAGCAAGGCTTGCCGCTGCCTGAAAGCCAGGAAGCCGCTGATGACTGTCAGAATGAGAAGGACAACACCGATGGTCAGGCGTGAAAAAGTAAAGAAAGTGGAACCCGCCAACCAGGTGAGATAGGCGGTCAAGACCAATCCGGCCAAACGACTGAATGGATAGCCATGGTCTGGCAAACCGTGAAAAATAACACGCACGATGGGGTACGCGATCCAGCCCAGCAGGGTGATGGCGAGATACCAGACCACCACTGCCAGCCAGGGTTTGGTGTTCAAGGGTGAATCCGCAGGGAAAAGCTCGCTCCAGGTGCCACCTGATTGCTGAATTTGGGCTTCCTCTTTTCCAAGCAGGAGGTTGCCATTAAAGCGGCTGGCTTGCCTTGGTGACAAATGTACCGCGGAAGTGATATCCACCTGATCGAGAACCGCGCGCATTTTTGCAGGATCGTAATCAGCGGTTTTTTCAAAGATCAACACCTTGGGATGATCATAGACCGTAAAAGCCTCTTCTGATGATTGGTCATTGATCTCAATTCCAAAAATGGTGGGGTTGGATTGGAAGACCGCAACCAATTTGAATCCGAGTTTCTCGTTGAACATGCCCGGTTTAGCCACCTGATAACACCACAAGATGTCTTTATCTTCGGGGCAGCCGATCATGGCGCGATAATACGCGGAGGTCAGTGGGTAACGTTCAGGGACGCGGGTAATGGTGCCCCACTGCCGGTTGGAACTGATAAAGATCACATCCGATTGATCGAGATTATTGTAAAGTGAATCCTTCTTGGATTGGGTGTCATCAAAGTAGGCTTCGAGATTCTGGTTGTTGCCAAACAGGCCGGTTGTGTAATCAAAAACGTTGTACCCATACATCGGCAGGGGCAGCGCGTCATCCCAGGTGGACTCAACAGCAGTGATATCGTTGTAGATCGCGAGCGCGCCCTCACCGCTTGATAACGATAACTTCAGAGAATACATGATTCCATTGGACAAAACAAGGGGCCGGTCAAACGTGATCCAGGCTTCTTCTCCACGCGGGTCATTCATTGCGGTAAAACTGCTCGAAAGCCTGCCTGTGGCAAGCACCTGATCTGGCAAGTTTGGATCTGTGATCGTGACGGTCAATTCCTGATTCGTACCGAGGTTAAGTAAATCCACGACCCGGTTCAACCGAATCTGAGAGACTGTACCCGCTGCCTGTGGCATAAAAACAAACTGGAAGGGTGAGGAAGATGTAAGGCGATATGCAGGTGGTGGCATGTATTGGTGGGTTTCGGCTGCGCCATCAGAATAGGTCAGCCAGAGGCTGTCATCCAATTTCAGGTTGATGTCAGGCTCGATCACTGTAATTTCCAATTCGTATTTCTTTCCCTCAGTTAATAGAATTGGAGGATTGAAGAGCATGGTCAAGGCATCACCACGCGCGTCAGACATCGGTAGAAACGTGGATTGAACCATACTCGTTGATACGACACTGTTTTCAGTGAGCGATGGGTCGCGCAAGTTCACAACAAAAGAAATCACTTCTGGCGTTGTGGTCAAGTTGGGGTTGTACTGGGTATTGAAGAGGACATGCTCGAAAGTGATCGAAGTCATCGTTCCAGTTGAATCTGCGGTAAAACCATAGGTGAATGGTTGCGCGGAACTCACCATCACGGAGTTTTGGTAAGAAAACAACTGCTTGAGTTGCGTTCCTTCTTCTGTGGCGATAGGCATCTCAATGGCACTGGAGATATTCTCATAAATCCACTGGCTGGCTGCAACACGGGTGACCGGACGGGTATAGATGCTGGTGAAGGCAGCAGCCCAAGCGGCTGTGCCAACTATGGTCACAATTGCGGCTGCAACAGCCAAAAAGCGGCGCCAATTAAAGTGGATGGAATTAATTTTCCGAATAGCACCTGCGCTGCTTTCCCATAATTTAAAGATCGTCCAGGCGGCAATCAAAGCTAACGCAGGGTAAATAGGCAACAGGTAACGCATGCTGCGCACATGGCTGATCGAAAGGGTTACCAGGATGTACCCCGTCCATCCCCACATAAGGAGATGTTTTTGCCAGTCGCCTTTGATCATGCGCCAGGCCATCCAAATGAAACCAAAGAGGCTTAGAACTCCCAACGAGAGCCCCAATCCCCATAGGACGAGGTTCTGTGGAGCGAATGCGAGTGAACGACGCGCCCACTGCAGCGCGTAAGGAACATCCACTTCGCCTTTACTGATAGTGGCCAATTCTTTCAGACTGGCAATCCAGCCTGGATTGATCTTAATGCCAAAGAAACCTGGTCCAAGAAAAGCATAAGGTTGAAAGACTCTGAAAGCGATGACGGCCAACGCACCAGCCACCACCAGATTACGCAAGATAAAATTGACTTCGCTGCCCCGAGTTTCTTTAGGCTGCTTGTAATAATAAATTATGGCTGAAATAGGAAGCAGAAAAACAACTGGATATAGACTGACCTTGGAAGCCAGCGCCATCCCAGCCAAGATGCCAAATATGGCATAGGTGCCAATGAGGTGGCTTTCGGTCAGCATTGGTTTCCACGCGGGCACTTTTGTGATTTGCGGTTCATTCTCCGATTTAGCAGGTCTGAAGTCCGACATCATAATGCAGACCCCGGCGTAGATCGCCGCGTATGCGAAAAAGTTGGCCATCGTGTCAACGGTAAAATAATGCGACAATTGGATCTGAAGCACCGACATGGCAGAGAACAAGGCAGCCAGAAGTCCAAGTTTGGCGTTCTTGTACAATTTTCGGCCGATCAAAAAAATCAAAACCACGCTGCCCAGGTCAAAGACACCTGAAACAGCGCGGCCAACCAGAAAGATCTGGCCATATCCGGTTTTTCCAAACAATTCACCGACATATCGAACGATGAAAAGGGGAAGTGTGCCATACACGTAGAAAGTGTAGCCGTGGTTATTGGGATTTAACGAGGAGGTTGAGGTGTCAAAATATTCCTTCAAGCTCTCGACAGGATTTATTGCGCTTTCCACCATGGTCAAGAAGCGTTCATCCGGGTGTAAATGATAATCACCGTCCCAATTCAATCCCGTAAACCGAAACACAGCTCCAATCAGCAAGATCAGAACGATCAACACATCCCAGATCCAGGGTAAATTGATCCTTCGTCGGTTAGTCTTGTTCCGGTTGTTGTTGGCTGAATCGGTCAAAGTGGTCACGGTTGTCTAACTCCGGTGTTATTTGAGTGATTGTTTGATTTCTGCGAATAAATTTTCATACGCTGAGGCAATATCATCGGGTTGATAACGCAAAAATTCTTCTGGATCGGATTTCTTGCCATGCTTTTCTTTGAGAACTTCGATCATGCTTTTTGCCATCGCAAATGAATCGCCGATCGGGAAAATGGCGCCCATTTGATGGATCTTTACGGGCTGCCTGACCCCTGGCAAGCTGGAGGTAACGCACGGGATGCCGTTCATCATGGCTTCGATCTGAACCAAACCGAACGCCTCGGTGGCATTCAGGCTGGGAACCGTGAATACATCAAGGTTCGGATAGAATTTGGCCATGTTCTCGGGATCCAGTTCACCCAGGAATTTCCAATTTCCGCTGGCCTGATATTTCTCGATTTCGGGTCGCAAGCGTTCGAAATAAGATTCCTCACCCATCACATTCTTGTACGTTCCCACAAATTGCACCAATGCGTTGGGGAATTCTTTCAGAATGGCCGGCATCGCGCGCAAGAGGATCTCAACCCCTTTTTCAGAAGCAAAACGAGCGGCCATACCAATTACAGGACGCTGATCCTCAGGATTATGCTGCTGCGCGAACTCCCGAATCGCCTCTTTTGAAACCGTAGGCAAAACCACAGGTGGAGAAATCACTTTCAGCTTTGAAAGGTATTTTCGTAAGTAGGGTGAGTTTTCAGCGTAATCTTGCGTGTACGTGACAATGCGATGAGTGAAAATGGCGGTCAAGCGGTTCATCAAGGTGACACCCAAATTCGCCACGCGATTGAATAGACCTGGGGGCAAATGCAAGTCGCAGTGATAGGTGATCACGGTGGGTTTCTTGAGAAGTCGGCCCCTGAATGAAATGCCAGCCGCGTCAAATTGAGGCAGGTGAAGTT
The DNA here is from genome assembly GCA_964599995.1 of uncultured Anaerolinea sp. Taxonomy (GTDB): domain Bacteria; phylum Chloroflexota; class Anaerolineae; order Anaerolineales; family Anaerolineaceae; genus UBA6107. The sequence continues at coordinate 5,691 of CAZRHZ010000001.1, forward strand.
GGATCACTTCCGTTTCTGAGACCAACCGGTTGGCAATTAAGCCAAAAGAGGGCATGATAACCCCCTTGCTTAAATGGAACCAGACCGGAACACGAACGATCCTGACCCCATCCTTGACCTCTTCAAGGGGTAATTCCTTTTTAAACTGTGAAGTTAGAACGGTAACCTCGTTCCCCCTGGCAGCAAACGCTCTGGCCAGCCGTTCGGCATAAATGGTCAGCCCGCTAATGTGAGGCCGATAATAAGTCAAAACAATCAGAATTTTCATAGATCAGAACAGGTCTTTATTCTCTTTGACCCAATTAAATAACCGGGTGATGCCTTCTTCCACATTCACCTTGGGAGACCAATTCAATATCTCCTTGGCCTTCCGAATGTCAGAAATGAAAACTGGCTGATCGCCGGGCCGCCAATCTCCTACCCCGGTCTTGATCTCTTTTCCAAGCAGTTTTTCGAGGATCGGTTTGAACTCAACCCAAATGGAAATGGTATTGCTGCGTCCACCACCCATGTTGAAAACCTGACCGCCGATCTTTGGCAGTCTGGAAAAAGCCGCATCATAGCCATCCAGCAGATCTTCCACGAAGAGAAGATCCCTGACCTGCTTGCCATCCCCGTAAATTGAAATGGGCCTTCCGGTAATGGCGGCGATCACGAACCACGCCACCCAACCTTGATCCTCCACGCCAAACTGGCGCATGCCGTAAATACAAGACTGCCTGAACACGACAGTCGGAAGTTGATAAATGCGGAAGTAATCCCGAACGTATTGATCACCGCAGCCTTTTGAACAACCATAAGGAGAATGGAAATCGAGCAACTGCTCTTCTGAAGCACCTTCAGGCAAATCCGCGTAATCGTAGCGGGTCGTTTTTTCGACTACGCGCACATTCTCCATGCCGCCATAGACCTTGTTGGTGGATGCAAAAATAAAGGCGGGCTGGTTACCTGAAACGCGCGCCGCTTCAAGCGTATTGAAAGTACCCTGCGCATTGATCTCAAAATCATTGCGAGGTTCTGTGACTGAAGTGGTAACCGCCACCTGAGCTGCCAGATGCAAGATGCGCGTGGCATTTTGAGCGGCCTTTTTAATGGCCTCAGCGTCTCTTACGTCCCCCACCACCAGTTGGAATGAACCTTTACCGTGGTTTTTTTCAAGCCAATCCAGGTTCCTTTTTGCTCCCGCCCTGGATAAATTGTCAAATATGAGAATCTTCTCTCCGCGAGCCAGACAACGCGCGGCATAATTCGAGCCGATGAAACCTGCTCCGCCTGTGATCAATGTTAGTTCACTCATTTTCCCTCTTGTCCTTTCCCGGCTGCAACCGAGTCAAGTGAAAACATCTGTGAAAAGCTCAAACCTTCCCGCACCAACCCCCAAATTCCAAAAATTACTGATACACAAAATTGGATCACGTGAAAAATGATGGCATAACCTAATGCCGTACCACTTTGGGCACCCAGAATCACCAGGGCTCCCACAAAAGCAGCCTCATACACTCCAAGAGCGGAAGGCGCTGAAGGAATGGCAACCCCCAAGGCCAGGAAACCTGAAACGAATGCACCCCACCAAAAAGGCGACTCTGGAAGGACTGCCACCACCCCGGCGTAATAAACCGATGTCCAGATCACCCAACAGATAGCGATCCATAACAAACTCAAGAAAAATTGAGATGGTTTGGCAAGCAGTGAAAAGCCCTCAATAATATTTCTGGCTTTGGGAAGGATGAAATCCCAAAACTTCGAGGGTTTTTTAATCTTGTCCAGCCAACCAAGGACTTTGACCTGATTTCGAGCCATGAGGAAAAGCAGGAATAATATCGCGATCACCAGGATCAAGGCAACGGTGGCAATCGGCTTGACCCAATCCATGCCGATCAAATAAGGAAGCGTCGCAACCACAAGACCTGCGGCAAAAACGATATCAAACGCCCTCTCGATCACAATTGTGGAGAGAACATAAAAAGTCCCTTTTCCAGTATTGCGCCCGACAAAATAGGACCTGCCAAACTCACCGGCACGAAAAGGCAGCACGTTATTGAGAAAATACCCTTCGCTAACGCCAAAAAAGGCTTGTGAAAAATTCACCTGAGATCCTAAAATCACTTGCCAGGCTTTGCCACGCGCGACCAAACCTAAAACATCAATTGCAAAAACCAAGAGTATAAAACCGGGCTTTACTGTGGCAAAGGCGGTTTTGAGATCCTCGATTTTGGCGAATTTAAAGACGGCATAGATGGCAATCAGGCTGATCAATACACCTGGCAGCCAACGTAGCACCTGCTTCCACTTCTTCTTTGGTGGTTGCATCATTCGTCACCCAAGCGAAGCACGGCCATGAAGGCTTCCTGCGGGATTTCGACATTCCCGACCATCTTCATACGGCGTTTGCCCTTCTTTTGTTTTTCCAGCAGTTTCTTCTTGCGCGTAATATCGCCACCATAACATTTGGCAAGCACGTCTTTGCGCATGGCTTTAACATTGGCGCGCGAGATGACCCTGCCGCTGGCGGAAGCCTGGATCGCCACATCAAACAACTGGCGCGGGATGAGCGCTTTTAATTTGGTCACCAGTGCCTGTCCCTTGTGGTAAGCGTCTTCTTTGTGGACAATGGCAGCCAGCGCGTCCACGGGCTCGTCATCCACCAGAATCTCGAGCTTAACCAGGCTGCCTGGTCGGTAATCCACAAAGTGGTAATCCATTGAAGCGTAACCACGCGTTCGGGATTTCAAGTCATCAAAGAAATCCACGATGATCTCTGATAGAGGGATGTCGTAATTAAGCTGCACCCTTTTAGGCGCGGGATAATCCTGGCTCAGGAAGGTGCCGCGGCGGTTGGTTACCAGATCCATGATCGTACCGTAAAATTCGGTCGGTGTGATCACTTCCAAGCGCATCCAGGGTTCCCTGATCTCTGTAATGGAGTTCTCATCCGGCAGTTTCGCAGGAGACGAGATTTTTAACATCTCACCGGTACGCATCTCGACTTCATATTCAACAGAGGGCGCAGTAACCACAATATCCAGGTCGTACTCACGCTCAATGCGTTCCTGAATGATCTCCATGTGGAACAACCCCAAAAAACCGCAGCGGAAGCCAAAATTCAAAGCCTGTGAGGTTTCAGGGTCATAGACCAAAGAGGCGTCATTCAATTGTAGTTTTTCAAGGGCGTCTTTTAATTCAGAATAATCTTCACCCTCGACCGGATAAATACCCGCAAAAACCATTGGTTTGGGATGGAGGTAACCCGGCAAGGGTTCAGCCGCAGGCTGGCTGGTCAAGGTAAAGGTGTCGCCGACCCGGCATTCTTTGACGGTTTTGAGACCTGTCGCCACGTAACCGACATCCCCTGCCTTGAGTTCAGGAATGGGCGTCATACCCGGTGAGAAGACCCCAATTTCAACGGGTTTCAGATCGGTACCGTTTGCCATCAGATGCAACGTGCTCGTAGCACCAATGGTCCCTTGAATAACACGGATATAGGCGATCACGCCTTTGTAAGAGTCATAATGAGAGTCAAAGATCAACGCTTGCAGGTTCGCAGCAGGATCGCCCTGAGGTGGTGGGACCTTCTCGACGATGGCATCCAATATCTTGTCAATATTGATGCCTTCCTTGGCAGACACCCGCACGATGGAATCAGCGGGAACGCCCATGAGCGCTTCGATTTCCTTGGCCACCTCATCCGGCTGCGCGGAAGCCAGGTCGATTTTGTTGATCACAGGGATGATCGTCAGGTTGGCGTCCAAGGCGAGATAAAGATTGGCCAGTGTTTGCGCCTCAATGCCCTGTGTGGCATCCACGACCAACAAAGCTCCCTCGCAGGCATAAAGAGCACGGCTGACCTCGTAGTTGAAATCCACATGTCCTGGGGTATCGATCAGGTTGAGTTCGTATTCCTGCCCCTGATATGGGTATTTCATCCTGACCGCAGAAGCCTTGATGGTCACGCCCTTTTCTCGTTCCAGATCCATCGAATCGAGAACCTGCTCGACCATTTCACGGTCAGATACCGTACCGGTAAGCTGCAGCATGCGGTCGGCCAAGGTAGACTTGCCATGGTCAACATGAGCGATAATACAAAAATTTCGAATGGTATTTGCGGACATAATCGGAGTTTAGTATACCTTAATAGTACGAGCTGCTCTATGACAGGTTTGGCGTTTCACGTTGATCTTTCATTTTTGACAGCCAATCGTTAATCCAAACCGAGGGTTCGCTTTGCGCCTGGCCTGGAAATTTCAAGTAAACCAGGAATTCAATATTGCCCTTCGGACCGGTCAGCGGCGATTGGATCAAGCCCTTGATCTCAAAACCTTCCTCCACTGTGAAGGTCAATACCTGCTCCAGAATGCGCTGGTGAACAGCCAAATCGCGGATGACCCCCTCGCCTTTCGCGGCATCCGACCGGCCGGCCTCGAATTGAGGTTTGATCAACGCCACCACTTCGCCGGGCGAGACGTTCAACCACTTTTTTACCGTGGGAAGCAGCGTGCGCAGGGATATAAATGAAGCATCAATGGTGACCAGGTCGATGGGTTCGCCAAACCCTTCAACATAGCGGGCATTGGTGCGTTCCATCAACACAACCTTGGGATGGTTGCGCAGCTTCCAGTGCATCACGCCATAGCCTACGTCCACGGCAAATACTTTCTCAGCCCCATGCTGAAGCAAACAATCTGTGAACCCCCCCGTACTTGATCCAATATCAGCGCAAACTTTTCCGGTCAGATCGAACAGGTTGAAAGCAGTGATAGCCCCCAATAATTTTTCTCCGCCCCGCGAGACAAAAGGAGGTGGTTTCGCGACCTCGATCTGGTCCTCACGGCTGACTTTGGCGGCTGATTTGAGCGCCACCTGACCGTTCACCCTGACCTCACCGGCCATGATGATGCGTTGGGCAGCGCTGCGGCTTTCTGCCAATCCCTTTTCTTCCATGAGCAAATCCAACCTGATTTTTTCCATCCCTTAATTTTACATGCGAAAAACCATCTTGTGATATATTATTCTCATGCTCAAATATATTTTTAAGGCTATGCGACCGCGCCAATGGACCAAAAACGCTTTCGTTTTTGCAGCCCTGGTTTTTGACCGCCAGTTTTTCATTTTACAATCCCTTGAAAGAACGCTGATCACTTTTGTGATCTTTTGTTTGATCTCAAGCAGTGTTTATCTCTTCAACGACATCATGGACGTGGAAGCCGACCGCAACCATCCGATAAAAAAGAATCGACCAATCGCGTCGGGCAAACTACCCATTTCCGTGGCATCTGTGGTCAGCTTAATCTTGCTGCTGATCTCACTCACGGGGGCGTATTTCCTTTCCATTGGTCTACTCATCATTGTGGCAGTTTACTTCTTCCTGAATCTGGCATACTCCAAGTGGCTTAAACACATGCCGATCCTAGACGTTCTGGTGATCGCAGCCTGCTTCGTGCTGCGGGTGGCAGCCGGCGTTTCGGTGATCGAAGTGCAGCGGTTTTCACCGTGGCTGTATGTGGTGACCACCCTGCTCGCGCTGTATATCGGTTTTGGAAAACGCCGGGCTGAACTGATGGTTCTGGTACCTGAGAACACACAATCTCACCGCAGGGTCTTGAGCGGCTATTCACTGGATCTGGTGGACCAACTGATCACGGTGGTCTCTTCGACCACCATCATCGCCTATTCCTTGTACACGTTTTCGGCGCCCAATCTACCTGATAATCACTCCATGATGCTGACGATCCCGTTCGTTTTGTTCGGTGTTTTTCGATATCTATCTCTGATGAAAATTCAAAAAATGGGTGGCGAGCCAGAAGAGATCTTATTAAAAGACCGACCGCTGCAGATCACGATCCTGTTATGGGCGGTATCTGTGATGATCATCTTTTATCTCTTTTAAGAGGAAGCGTGCCCGCAATCTCCTGTTCTGCTCCAGGCAAGGTTATCCTGTGTGGTGAACATGCCGTGGTGTATGGAAAACCCGCCATTGCGGTTCCGGTGTTGGAAGTTGCCACAAAGTGCAACATTTTCGCGCGTCCCTCTGCCCCGAGTGATGAAATTACGATCGTCGCGCCTAATATCGGGTTGAACTGCAAGTTGGGATGCCTGGTTGAATCACACCCCATCCGCGCTACCCTCCGTTTGGTACTGGAGCATTTGCAGATCGACCACCTCCCCGTATGTGAGATCCGGATCCATTCGACGCTGCCGACCGCAGCCGGGATGGGATCGAGCGCTTCGGTCTCCGTAGCCATGATCCGCGCGGTTTCCACTTTTCTCGGGCACCCGCTTGATAATGTGGAGGTCAATTCGATTGCATTTGAAATTGAAAAGATCCATCACGGTTCCCCTTCGGGGATCGATAATACGGTCATTACATATGCCAAACCGCTCTTTTATGTCAGGAGTACCCCTTACGAATTCCTGCAAGTTCAAAAACCAATGACACTGGTGGTGGCGAACACAGGCATTCGAAGCAGCACGGTCCAAGTGGTTGGTGAAGTAAAGCAAAGAGCATCATCAGAACCCCAAAAATATGACCACCTTTTCTCTAAAATTGCCGAGATCTCACTGACAGTGCGAAAATGCATCGAAACCGGTGCTCTGGATGAAGTTGGAAAAAAATTATCGGAAAACCACATTTTACTGCAGGAAATTGGCGTATCCTGCCCCAAACTGGATGAACTGGTCAGCTGTGCACTCACGCACGGTGCGCTGGGCGCCAAATTGTCAGGCAGCGGCCAGGGCGGCAACATGATCGCGTTGGTTGATGCAGAACAGGCTCAGAATGTTGCCAACGAATTGAAAACAGCAGGAGCCGTAAACGCCGTCATCACCCAGGTTCCCGCAGAAGGAAAAAAATGAAAGAACTGGTCTTTCTCAAACTCGGCGGTTCGGTTATTACTGACAAAGACGTAGCCAACACGGTCCGGATGGACCGATTGGACGCCATTGCCAGCGAGATCGCTCGCGCCTTAAGAGAGAGATCCGAAATCTCGCTTCTGCTCGGTCATGGCTCAGGATCTTTCGGCCACCACGCTGCCAACAAACACAACACTTATCATGGTGTCAATACAGCAGCAGAATGGGAAGGATTCATCGAAGTCGCAACGCGAGCCCGCGAATTGAACCAGATCGTGGTTGAGCGATTGCAGCTTGCAGGGATTCGGGTTGTGCCAATTTCTCCACTGTCGAGTATCATGACCGAAAATCGCAAGATCGTTTCGTGGGATGAATCCATCATCCAGGAGTGCCTGATGAAAGGTTTGGTCCCCGTGATCTACGGAGATGTGATCCTTGACCGGCAAATGGGTGGAACCATCCTATCAACCGAAGACCTGTTCGCATGGCTGGCAGCCAGACTTCACCCGACACGGGTCTTATTAGCTGGGCTGGAAGATGGAGTTTGGAAAGATTTTCCCGCACGAAGTGAAAAGGTGGATGTGATCCACCCGAACGAACTTCAACGCACGAATTTTGAAGTGAAAACTTCTCAAAGTATAGACGTGACCGGAGGGATGGAATCCAAAGTTCGTGAAATGTGCGCACTGGTCGCCTCACAACCCAATATTGAAGTGGAAATCTTTTCAGGTGCCAAACCCAGGAATGTTTATTCCACGCTGATTGGAAAACACACCGGCACGTTGATCAGCAGAAATGGAGCTTAAAGCATGTTCTATAATCGTGAAAATCAGGAAGCCATTGAAGAAAGCTACCTCGCGCCTTATGCGATTCATTCCAAAACTTCAAAAGGAAGGAAGTACCCTGAATCCGAGCCCGATTACCGCACTTGCTTTCAGCGCGACCGCGACAGGGTGCTGCACACCACCGCCTTTCGCAGACTGGAATATAAGACACAAGTTTTCATCAACTACGAAGGGGATTACTACCGCACCCGCTTGACCCACACCCTTGAAGTTACGCAAATTGGCCGCACCATCGCCAGAGCGTTGGGGGCAAGCGAAGACCTGGTGGAAGTGATCTGCCTGGCACACGACATGGGCCATCCCCCCTTCGGGCATTCAGGCGAAACCACGCTCAACCACCTGATGAAAGACCACGGCGGATTCAACCACAATCACCATTCCTACCGCATCGTAACCGAAATTGAAAAGCGTTACCCGGATTTTCCGGGGTTGAACCTGTCGTGGGAAGTACTGGAAGGTATGGTAAAACACGAAACTGAATACGACAAGACCGACGCGTTGGATTTCGATCCCGATCTACGAGGTCACCTTGAAGCCCAGATCACCAATGTGGCAGACGAATTGGCCTACACATCGCACGATCTGGACGACGGATTGAGATCAGGCATGATCACCCCGGATATGCTGCAGGGAATCGAACTTTGGGAAATGGTCGCCGAGAAGTTCAAAAGCGATCCCTGTGGGTTGGACGATCTAAACCGGCATCGCATTATCCGCGAATTGACCGGCTTGCAGGTGACCAGCATGATCAAGACCTCGTCTGAACGGATCGAAACCAGTGGTGTGAAAAGCGCGCTCGAATTGCAAAAATTACCTTACAACGTGGTCGGTTTTGATGAGGAAATGAAAAAACGCAATCGAACCCTGAAGGATTTCCTTTTCACACACTTATACCGGCAATACCGAGTGGTGCGTATGCAGAAAAAAGCAGAAAGGATCTTATCAGACCTATTTAACGCCTACCTCGAAGAACCCACCATGCTGCCCGCGCAGTTCCAGGAACTGATCGTAGTAAAAGGCAAAGAACGCACCATCTGCGATTACCTGGCAGGAATGACAGACCGTTTTGCTGTGGATGAATATTCCAAGCTTTTCGACCCTTCACTGCTGCCATAAGCCGCATTAGAATAGAACAGCGAAAATCGACATTGGAGAACTAATGGATAAAGTGACTTACCTGACTGAAGAAGGCGAAAAGAAACTGCGCGCGGAATTGGAAGAACTATCGGGACCTGTAAGGCACGACCTTTCACAACGCCTGCGTTCAGCCATTCAAATGGGAGATCTCTCAGAAAATGCGGATTATAAAGCTGCCAAAGAGGAACAGGGTTTTATTGAAGGTCGAATTCAGGAATTGACGATACTGCTACGAAATGTGGTCATCATCGACGAGAACAGCACCAGAAAAGAGACCGTGGAAATTGGATCAAGTGTAACGATACAAGAAGATCACGATCCTGAAGAAACTTATCTGCTAGTTGGTCCGCAAGAAGCCGACCCTGCCAAAGGGCGTATCTCTTACAGCTCGCCAATCGGTACAGCCGTGATGGGCCATAAAGTGGGTGAAATTGTCACTGCCGTCACCCCCAACGGATCGATCAAATTCAAGATCCTCTCAATCAAGTAAAAATAAATCCCCACTCTCGTGGGGATTTTCATTCTATTTTGGCCAGACCGCAATTTCGAGTGTCAGCCTTTCGAAGAAGCTGCCTGCCGGAAGAGCACCCTGCCCGTAAACCAACTCGATCACGCGGGCTTCCAGCTGCAAGGTGGCAGTTTCGAGCAGAATCTGCTGCCCGGCTTCAACCTGCAGGGGTTCACCCTTTGAAGCCAAGCGCTGTCGAATGGCAGCGTCGTTCATGGCATGAGAGCTCATTAACACCTTGGTGACGGTCTGAATATCATTCTTGTCGAAAAGCCAGACCTCAAACGCGGTCACCTTCTTGGGATCTCCCACACCAATGGTGTCTGAAATGCCGACACCACATTCGCCCAGGAACTCACCCGTTTGCGCATCAATGCTAAAGGAATCATCATAGAGATCGTCACCGATCACATAAGTGGTCATAAAATGAGCAGCCGGGCCGCCACTGGTCTGTCCGGAAGAAGCTGGCACGGTCTTGGTGGGCATGGTCTGATCAGCGTAAGAACCCTCTTCATCAAGGTATTCATCTTCAGCGCCAACGGTTGGAGGCTGCGCGCCTTTTTTGCGGTTTTTGATGAAGAAGATGTAAACCAACGCGCCACCAATTATCAGGAATAACGCGCACAATAGCGACAACAGGATAGTGGAAGCTTTTGTTGAGGATTTCGAGACTGATGTGGCAGTGGGCAGCAAAGAAATCGGGGTCGTCACGGTTTCAGGTGACTGTGTGCCTGTTGTTGTGCCTGTCAGAAGAGCAGATTTCAGAGCTTGAACATCCGCATCGGTGGCTGAATAGGAACAACCGCCAGATTGCAATGCATCGAAGAGAAATGGCGATTCCTGCAAACTTGTGCCCAATGAGTCGATGCGAGCCGCAGCGAGAGCCGCATTCTGATTGACCTTATATGAATCAACAACCATGCAAAGATATTGGGCTTTGAGATCCTGACGCAAAAAGCTGGCATCTGCGTCTTTCCATTTTACCGGCCACAGCCCCCAACCCAATACGGGCAGACCGATAATCAGACCGACCGCCAACCCCAGGATTCCTGTAATTAAAGGGCGAGCTAGCAACGATTTGATCTTGTCCATATATGTACTCCTGCAGGGATTCCTGCCCTGTCACTTGCGTTTCGCAATTTTGATTTCAAATAATCAGGAAAAGCCTGATTATTCACGTATTGCGATGCAATTTCCGTGCCTATTCCAGGGTGACATCCCCGATTTGCTCGATGAGAAAACTCTCTGAACAAACCGTACATTGGACTTCTTTCTTGTTCAACACAACCATTAACCCACCGCATTTCGGACACGGATTGGGGATGGGGCGCTTCCAGTTGGTGAAATCGCATGTTGGATAGTTGGCACAGCCGAAGAAAATTCGTCCCTTGCGGGTTTTCCGCTGCACGATATCCCCGCCATCCTTCGGGCAGATCACGCCAATCTTTTCAAGGATGGCCTCGGTATAGCGGCAAGCCGGGAAATTTGAACAGCTGATGAACTTGCCAAATCTGCCCCAACGTATCACCAGATCATGACCACATTGCGGACAAAGCCTGCCGATCTTCTCGGGCTCTGATTTGGTGACCGGCATTTCTGCCTGGGCTTTTTTCACTTGTGGTTCAAACCCGGCGTAGAATTCACCGATCACCTTGCGCCAGGGTGTTTCTCCCGCCGCGATGTGATCAAGGTCTTCCTCCATGCCGGCTGTAAAGCCCAGATCAACGATCTCAGGGAAATGTTCGACCACCAGGTCGTTGACCAAGAAGCCCGTTTCAGTTGGCGACAGACGCTTGGCCTCGCGCAGCACATATCCACGCTGCTGAATGGTAGACAGGATGGGCGCGTAAGTGGAAGGACGCCCGATTCCGTTCTCTTCGAGCACCTGTACCAGGGTGGCTTCAGTGAAGCGGGGCGGCGGTTGAGTAAAATGCTGCTCCGGGATCAGGCGAATCAGGGTTTGTTTTTGCCCTTCTTCAAGACCGGCCGGGATGCGAATGTTCTCGCCTTCCTCCGACTTGGCGTCTTCATCAGCGGTCTCTTCATAAACCACCAGGAAACCGGGGAACTTGATGGTGGAACCGGATGCCCTGAAAAGATATTGGTGATCTTTTCCGGCGGCAAGCACTTCCACCGATAGGGTGTCATAGACAGCGGATTCCATCTGTGAAGATACAAAGCGCTGCCAGATCAATTGGTAAAGCTTGAATTGTTCGGGGGTGAGGAATGATTTGATTGCTTCCGGCAGGCGAGAAACCACAGTCGGTCGAATCGCTTCGTGCGCTTCCTGCGCGGATTGCGCGCGAGTCTTGTACTGCGGAGGTGAATCTGGCAGATAATCTTTGCCATAGGTTTTAAGAATGTAGTCTCGCGCTTCTTTTTGTGCCACTTCAGCAATGTTGGTTGAATCGGTACGCATATAGGTGATCAAACCGGTGGTGCCACCCTCACCGACATCGAGACCCTCATAAAGCTGCTGGGCAATCATCATGGTGCGCCGGGCGGTGTATCCAAGCCTGCGGGAAGCCTCCTGCTGCAGTGTGCTGGTAATAAAAGGCGCGGCTGGTTTGCGGCGGCGTTCACTTTTTTTGATCTTATGGATCGAAAACGGGGCGGCTTCAATATCGTACAGGTAGCTCTCGGTGGTCTCTTTGTTTGAAAGATTAGGATCCGCGTCGTCGATCTTGGCCAGTTTGGTGACGTAGGGAGTTTTTTTACCTTCCGGTGTGATTTCCGCCTGGATCGACCAGTATTCCACCGGCACAAATGCCTCGATCTCACGCTCGCGTTCCACAATCAACCGAAGCGCAACGGATTGAACCCTGCCGGCAGACAAACGACTGCGCACTTTTTCCCACAAGAGGGGGCTGATCGAATATCCAACCAGGCGATCCAGAATCCGGCGCGCCTGCTGTGCATCAACCAAATCCATGTAAATATCGCGGGGATTGGAAAAAGCTTCGTTAATGGCGCTTTCTGTGATCTCGTGAAAAACCACACGGTGGCTCAAAGAAGGTTCAATTTCAGCGGCTTCGAGCAGGTGCCAGGCAATGGCTTCACCTTCGCGGTCAGGGTCGGTCGCCAGGTAGATCTGCTCCGCTTCTTTGGCGAGCGCTTTCAACTCTTTGACCACCACCCTCTTCTCGTTGGGAACGCGATACTTGGGATTAAAATCGTGTTCCACATCCACCGACAGTTCGGATCGCAGCAAATCTCTGACGTGCCCGACGGAAGCGCGAACGGTATAGCCTTTCCCGAGAAATCTTCCGACCGTTTTGGCCTTGGCAGGGCTTTCGACAATGACGAGTTTGCCACTGCGAACCTTTCCCTTCTTCACGGGTTTCACCAATCCCTCGTGGGCTGGTGTGCCGCCCATGCGATACATGCTGGTACCACAGACCGGACACTTCCCTCGGGTAACAGGCGTGCCCACCGCGTTGAATTCTGCAACAGCATCGGTGATTTCTCGTTTGGTCTTGCATTTTACGCAGTATGCTTCCATAATGATTCGCCTATAGATAATGAGTATATTGGTTTTCGTTCAGGTAATTGACCAGTTCCTTGACCCTTTGACTTTCACCACGCGGACAGATCAAGACTGCGTCCGGTGTATCCACAATGATCATGTTCTGCAATCCCACGGTCACCACCAGCCGTTCTGTGGATGTGGAGTATATCAAGGAATCGTGCGATTCTGATCCGACATAGCGGGCATTGATCACAATATTACCATTCAGATCCGGTGTCAGAACTTCAAACAACGAATCCCAGCTGCCAACGTCGTTCCAACCCAGGGTACTGGCGGGCAATACCACCACCCGGTCAGATTTCTCCATAATGCCATAATCCACAGTCTGGGGTTTGATCGCGGACCATAAATCAATGAATTCTTGTGAAGAATGATCCTTACCTAATAGAGGGGTCAACTTTTTAACAGTTTGAAATAACACAGGCATGTAATGTTCAATTTCATTCAGAATGATGCCTGCCTTCCAAATGAACATGCCTGAGTTCCACGAAAATCTTCCACTGCGCAGAAATTCAATCGCGCGGGTTTCGGAAGGTTTTTCAACGAACGCGTTGACTTTATAGGCTTTCACATGCTTAAAACCGGGAGCTGGTTCACCGCTTTCAATATATCCATAACCGGTGGAAGGAAACGTGGGTTGAATCCCCAAGGTTACCAATACGTCAGCCCTGGCAATCTCATACGCAGCTTCAAGTGTCTCTTGAAAATCAGCAACATTTTGAATGAAATGATCCGCCGTGAGAATAGCCGTAACGGCCTGCGGATTGACCTTATGCAGGCTGGCTGCCGCCATGGCAACCACCGCGGCGGTTCCACGGGGCATGGGCTCAATCAGAAAATTCCTCAAAGGAATATTTGGAGCCAGCGAGCTGAGCGTATTTACCTGATCGGCAACGGTCACCACGTAAATGTGCTCGGAATCAAATATTCCATCCAAGCGTTCGATAGCGATCTCAAAAAGCGACTTGCCATTGAACAATTTCAACATCTGTTTTGGACAGGTCTTACGCGATAGAGGCCATAGGCGAGTACCCCCTCCACCTGCCATGATCACCGCATAGAAATCTTGCTTAATGTTCATTGGTTTGATATATACCCTTCTTGTCTCTGGCGGCTACGTAATTCATGCCGCCGACTTGTGCCACCATGCCTTTCAATTCCAATATCGTGAGTGTAGCCGAAACTTCGTTGATAGGCAACCCTGACAAACTACTTAATTCATCCACGTGGACAGGTTCATGTGTCAAATGCGTGAGGATGCGTTTTTCAATCGGATTTAACGGATTGGTTTTTCGCTGGGATTGTTTTTCAGGAATCCTCTCCAGTTTCAATACTTCCAAAATCTCGCTCATTTTCAGTAACGGCCGCGCACCCTGTTCTATCAATTTGTTGGTACCTTCACTCTGTGGAGCAAGTATACTGCCAGGCACGGCAAAAACATCGCGCCCCTGATCGACAGCAAATTCGGCAGTTATCAAAGCTCCGCTGGTCTCGCCCGCCTCAACCACCACGGTGGCCAATGACAAACCTGAGATGATGCGATTGCGGGGTGGAAAATTCACCCCATCAGGCGGTGTGCCCATGGGATAATCACTGACCAGCGCGCCCTGAGCAGCGATCTCTTTAGCCAGCCTTTGATGTTCTGGTGGGTAAACCACATCCACGCCGCTGCCCAACACGGCAATCGAACGACCCCCGGCCTGCAAGGCAGATTGATGAGCGATGGCGTCAACTCCCCTGGCCAACCCGCTCACCACAGTGACACCATTCTGAGCCAGGAATTTGGATATCTCAACAGCCACCTGCCTGCCATAAGGGGTGACACGCCTTGTTCCAACCACCGCCACCGCCCAATCGTCTTCCACGTTGATCGAGCCATTCACAAACAGCACAGGCGGAGGTTGGTTGATCTCTTTCAACCTGCGGGGATAGTCGGGATCTTCCCAGGTGATCACCTTGACACCCTTGATGGCAATATTCGCCATGATCTTTTCAAGGTCGACCTGAAAACGAACTTTCAAGAAATTTTCGACGATCTTTTGAGAGAGTCCCGCTGATAATAAACCTTCTGCAGGTGAGTTCCAGGCGATCTCAAGAGTACCGAAGAAATCCAGCACCTGTTTCAGACGAACCGCCCCAATCCCTTTTACCAGGTTAAATCCCACCCAATATGCCTTTGGATCCACCCCAACCTCTTATTCCCATTCAGGCAAACGGACAACCATCCTTTTGGATTGCTTATTGATTGAAAGAACCACACTGCGAATGGCAGGAAGCAAGATCTCTTTTCCGTCTTCGTCGAACACAACGTAAACGTCGTTCGCGCCGGTCACCAATATCTCTTGTATGGAACCAATAGGCTGTCCATTTTCATCGACCACCTGCATGCCCACGATCTCATGGTGATAGAACTCGCCTTCTGGAAGCTGGTTGGCGTCTGCGGTTTTAATATAGACCAGTTGATTGCGCAGGATGGAAACCTGGTCGCAATCTGTCAATCCAGAAAAACTGATCAGCATCTTTTCAGCTGAAGGCCTGACAGAAGCCACCTGGTATTCTTTATGCCTTGAACCGATAAAAAGATTCATTCCCGGTGTGATCTTATCAGGAAAATCGGTGAGGACTTCCATGATGATCTCGCCTTTAACGCCGTGCGTGCGCTGCAATTTGCCAACAGCCAAAAACACAGGCCCGCCCGACTGGGGCGAGCCTGATTCGTGTAACGGTTGTGAAGCAGAAACCTTGTCAATCATCGGGGTTCAGCGACATCCAAAGTTGCCTGTTTTCCTTCACGGGCAGCAGCCACACGCAGCAAAATCCGCATGGCGTTGGCCACTCTGCCGCTCTTGCCGATCACCCTGCCCATGTCTTCTTTGGCAACATGTAATTCAAGGTTTTCCCGTCCGCCATTGCGGAATTGGGAGACAATGACTTGTGAAGGATCATCCACCAGCGAAAGCGCAATGTATTCGATCAGCTCTTTCACACTTCCTCCTTCCGCCGTGATACGTGGCGGTCGATATGATGAAGTCTGTCGTTTTTCCATCACGATCTTTAAGCTTTGATCTTGGCAGCTCGATCTGCGTAAGCCTTTTTGGCTTCTTCGAGCAGTGCGTCAAGGGATTCGCCTTTTTTGAGGCGTTCGTAACGATCAGCAAGACCAACACTCTTGAACAGCTTCATAACTGATTCACTGGGCAGCGCGCCATTTTTCATCCACTCAAAAGCCCGGTCCTCTTTAATTTCGAAAGTGAACGGATCAGTGGTGGGGTTATAACTGCCAATGATCTCCAGGAATTTACCATCGCGCGGGCTTTCGATATCCGCAACAACGATACGATAGCTGGGCTGGTGACGCAAACCGGTTCGGCGCAAACGAATTCTTACCATTGAATATCTCCTGTTTCTATTCTAAAAATGATCAAATGTGCGTGATGTCAAAAATCCACGTTGGCTGGGGGGCGCTGAAGGAAGCGCAAACCGCCGTTTCATTTTTGATCACTTGAACAGATGGGAAAGTCCCTTCCCATTCGTTTTCTGTATGGTCTTCATCAAGCGTTGTGCATCACGGAATTGCTTGATGAGACGATTGACATCTTGAACTTCCATCCCCGCACCGGCAGCGATCCTGCGGCGGCGAGATGCATTCAAAAGGTCGGGGTTCCTGCGTTCTTTAACCGTCATCGAGTTGATGATGGCTTCCGTGCGTTTCATTTGACGGTCCGTGTCTTCCGGGTCAATTTTCTTTGCCATCTGACCCATTCCGCCGGGAAGCATGTCCATCACCTGCGACAGCGGACCCATCTTGCGCAATTGTTTAAGCTGATTTGAGAAATCTTCAAGGGTAAACTGCCCCTTAAGCATTTTCTCCGCTTGATCTTTTTCCATCTTCTGATCAAACGCGGCTTCAGCTTTCTCAATTAGCCCAATCATATCACCCATTCCCAAAATACGCGATGCCAATCGGGAAGGATCATAAGTCTCAAGGGCGTCAATTCCCTCACCCACGCCCAGATATTTAATTGGAACCCCAGTCACGCTGCGAACCGAGATGGCCGCGCCGCCTCTTGCGTCACCGTCCATCTTGGTAAAGATGAGGCCGGTGATCTTGACGGTATCGCGAAAGCCTTCTGCGATGTGCAGCGCTTCCTGACCGATCATGGCGTCCACCACCAGCAAGGTCTCAACCAACTTGACTTTCTTTGCAATGGCGTGCAGTTCATCCATCAGGGCCTGGTCTAGTTGAGAACGCCCGGCGGTATCTATAATGACCACGGAATATCCGCCCTTTTGAGCCTTATCAAAGGCTTTGGCTGCCAGATCAGGGGGTTTGATCCCGTTCTCAGCGACGACCTCCACCCCAATTTTTTCACCCAGGGTTTGCAGTTGCTTTACGGCTGCGGGCCGGTAGGGATCGCAAGCCACCAAAAGTACCCGCTCACCCTCGGAACGTAATTTGCTGGCCAACTTGGCAGCGGCGGTAGTTTTGCCGGAGCCTTGCAAGCCCACGAGCATGACCGCATAGGGTTTGACCCCGCTCAGATTCAGTTTTTCGGTCGTTCCAAGCGTTTGGATCAATTCTTCGTGAACGATCTTGATCACTTGTTGAGCGGGATTAAGTGCTTTCGATACCTCAGCCCCAACCGCCCGCTCGCGAACCCGGGCAGTGAATTCTTTAACCACACCATAATTGACGTCAGCTTCAAGGAGAGCCAGCCTGACCTCACGCATCATGGCATCCACATCCGCTGCAGATAACTTGCCCCTGCGACGGAGCTGTTGGAACACTTCATTCAAACGATTGGTCAGATTTTCAAACATATCTCATACCCGGAGTACGATAAAAAGGACAAAACAGGGTGGATTTTAGCTTGGATAAGAAGTGCGGTCAAGGGACAGGACGTCACCTTGCGGAAGCGCGTTAGTCACCACTCGCGCCGTACAACTCCATGGGATCGAACATCTGGAACTCTCCGCTGATACGCCACATGCAGTAATTATGACGCTCCTGTTCGGATGTTGTTGTGTCATAATGCCCCATACTTGAAAATACTGCATTAGATGGACCGATGCGCATTTCCAAATGAAGGTGAGGATTGGTGGAAGAGCCTGTGTTTCCAACATAACCCAATAAGTCACCAATTTTTACTGTTTGCCCCAAATTAACCGATGGAATCTCTTTTAAATGTCCGTAAAGAACATAGAGAGACTGTGAATCTGTACTCCACCAATCTGCAAAACCGACAGGACAAGTCAAACGGTTACTAGGGCTGGCGGGTGTCGATGAGACTTCAGGGAGTTTAATCAGATCAAGAACTTCAACCGGGAGGCTGGAAAGCGGTGTCTCAACAATAACCATGTAGCCATAAGGTGTGCGAATCTTTGAATAGGCTGAGATTACCTTACCAGGGAATATCGACAGAATCGGCAATCCTTCAATCGAAGCCAGGTCACCACGCTTCCAGAAGGCAAAATCCACGCCATGATGGCCTGAATCTTCACCAGTTGGGGGAAGCTTGAAGGATTGTGTCACAATTTCTGCCAATTCTGAAGGGGCAATCCCCAGTAAAGGAGAAGCAACCAGGCTGGACATGCTGTTGGCAACCGGTGTTGAGGTCACCGCCATGGTGGTGGGCGTCAGGCTGGGACTCAACGTGGCAGTCGACATTACCGTAGGAGCAGGTGTATTCGTCTCTGTAAACAGCGGTTGCGTTGTTATAGTAGCCGTTGGTTGGCTTGTGGGTGCGTTGGTAGATGTTGCGGTTTCAGTGGGTAATTCGGTATTTGTGGGCGCTTGAGTGGTACTGACAGCCTGGGTTGGAGTCTGAGTGGCAGGCATGGGAGTCGGGATAACCATTACTTGATTTCCCAAAGCCACATCAGGCACAGGTGCAGTCTCAATTACAGGAGTTGTGACAGGTCCAACAAGAGGTATCAGGTTTAGATGGTTTAGACCGGCACTCAATACCACAAAGACAAAAATGATCACAGTCAATGCTTTAATGCCCAACATCACAAGAACTGATGTGGATCTTAGGGTATTGATGAATTCGTCTCTTTGCATCATAACCTGATGAATGGTTACCTGTAATAACTTTCAACACGATTGCCGTAGGAAGCCATCGTTTTTTGAGCAACTTTCTACGGCAATCAGAATATGAGAATTATTTCCTTGTGGTGGGTTCGGTGAAGAGATCACCCGGAGCATCCAGTTCTTCGGGGGTCACTGCACGGCGAGGAGCTGGTTCTTTCTTGGGTTGCGGTTTGGGTTGCACTTTCTTTACAGGAGCAGGCTCATATTCCTCTTCAGGTTCATCCATGAAGGTAGAGCGAATGCGATTGGTCAGTGTATTTTCGGAGTGTTCCGGTGTGTAGGGCTCACCGTAGAACAATGAGCGTACACGGCGGTTGAACATGAAAGCAAGAACCACCAGGTCCATAACGGTCAGCAGCGCATATCCGCACAGACCGCCAACGATCACACCGGCTACCGAAGCCATGTCAGGCAGAAGGTTGCTCACCAGCGGGATACCCGCACCAATGAGCACGAACAAGCCGCCAATGGTTCCAAAAAGGGCAAGAAAAACTGCACCCATACGGGCGGAGTTCTTCAAGGACATCAATCCTGATCCAGTGATGCCGTAGAAAATGGTCAGGAATATTCCAACGATGACACCCACAATAGGAAGGAAAATGGAATCCGATGCTGTGGGATCGGTAAAGCTTGGCGCAATCGCAAAAATCACGATGGCAAGCGTTCCTACCAGTGAAAGGATAGCAAGAAGGAAATGGTAGGAAGATACTAAGATTACACCATCACGTACAGTTTTATCACTTTGAGACATGATTGATCCTCCAGTTTTCATTCGTTTTCCAAGGCAGGCTGGATAGCGATATACCCACAATATCCATCATAATCCCTGATTAACCTGACTAAGATATTACCACAAGGGTTTTTTTGTGTCAATTAAGACGGTTTTAGTGGCTTTTTGATTTCAAAGTAAACAAGCCAGGGCCTGATGAAAGGACAGTGGACTTTGGTACCACGAATGTGAGTTCGAATCTTACTTCGCCAGCCTTGATGGGATATCGGCTAACGACATGACATCTCGCTCTGGACGAGATGATAGAGGTTCGAATCCTTTTATCCCAGCTTTAATAGAACAAGATCCGCTTCTGAGCGGATCTTGTTTGGTTTCATTTGGATGATTACGCTTCGGTTGTCTCGACGGTTTTATTGTTTTCAGAGCCATTGAGTACCTGCTGGGCAATGCTGTCAAAAATCGGGATGAACCTTTCAGGGAAGGGCTGATTCACCCATTCACTGTGGATCAAGGTCTTTGAATACGGGATACCGCGCAAGATCTTCGAGTTGGCCAACAATGGAGTGGATTTCAAACGCTCATTCCAGCTTTCCATGGTGTTTTCCTCCCATTTCGAACTGCCGATACCAACCGGGATGATTCCGCCAAGATGTTTTCGCTGGCGCAGGACCAATTGAATGGTGTCAGCTGTGGGTTTGCGGTTTTGCAGTGAAAGCATGAGCGGCACAAAGACCTGGTCTGTGACCGCTGCGATGGACATGTTGACCAGGAAGGGTGAAGTCCCCGAATCAATGAGCACCAAAATATCGGGGGAAAATGCGGCATCATTCAGCGCATACTTTAACAAGTCAGGGGTTTCGCCCATGCTCATCAGGCTGGTCACGCGATAATCCGCTGGCAAGACAAATATATTCTCGTTGAAAGGTGATTTCACAAGAGCTTTGGCAACGATCGATCTGGCATTGGTATTGTCTCGAACGGTCTCGAGAACATTAAAGATGGTTGGCGCAGATTTACCATCGATGATCTCGCGCGCTTCAAGACCCAGAAAGAGGGTTGTGCACCCACCCTGTGGATCGATGTCAATGATGATGACGCGCTTATGCAAATATTGCGAACAGTAATTCGCCAGTAAACCTGTGATCGTGGTTTTTCCGGTTCCACCCTTCATTGAGGTAAAAGTGGTTATCATAATATTCTTTTCCCTTCATAAAACATCACCCATAAATTTTAACACAATATTGAAAAAGAGTGATTCGTCATGATTCACTACAGGGTCCAGAATCTTTCGCAACCTTCTTCACCATTGTGTGTTTTTATTGACGAAGGCCTCAATTATCAAATAGACAAGGAGAAAGACAATGGCCAAAGTTATGATCGTGACAGACAGTACCGCAAATATTCCTGCAGCGTTGATCAAGAACGAGTCGATACGTTTGCTTCCGCTGCAGGTGATTTGGAACGGCAAGATTTATAAGGATGGGGTTGACATTCAAGCCGAGGAATTTTATCAAAGGCTGATGACAGAGAAACATATGCCCTCAACCTCTCAGGTAACACCTGAAGAATTCAAGCTGCTTTACGCATCCCTGCTCGAACAGGGATATGACGTGCTCAGCATTCACATCTCCAGCAAGCTTTCCGGCACAATGGATTCAGCCATTCAAGCCAAAAAAGCATTACAGAGCTCCAGGATTGAACTGGTCGATTCACTCAGTACCAGCATGGCCATGGGATTTCAAGTAATGAGTGCCATGCGGGTGGCTGAGTTGGGTGGCGCGTTGACAGAATGCAAAGCCACTGCGATAAATGCGATCGAACATTCGGGTGTGTATTTTGCAGTCAACACGCTCGAGTTCCTGCGCCGCGGAGGTCGCATCGGCGGAGCAGCGGCATTTTTGGGTCATGTGCTAAACCTCAAACCACTGCTTGAATTACGCGACGGAAGGATCGAAGCGGTCGAAAAAGTGCGCACCCTGTCAAAGACCATCGACAGGCTGCTTGACCTGGTTGAGATAAAGGTCGACCATTCCAAAGGCCCAATCCGGTTGTGTGCCGTGCACGCCAACGCTCAAACAGAAGCGGAAGAACTGCTGGCACGCGCGGTCAAACGGTTTCCGACCGAATTGGTGAATGACACGTTGATCTCCACGGTCAGCCCTGTTCTTGGAACCCACACGGGCCCTGGCGCGTTAGGTCTCGCTTACATGTCTGGGATGTAACCTGAAATCCATGAATAAAACCTGACAGTTCAAGGAATACTGTCAGGTTTTTTCTTTTCTCTTCTTTGGTAAAATCTAAATATCCCATTCATGAGGTATGCGATGAAAAACTATTCCGCGTTGGGCATTCAAATTCCAGAAATTCTGCTGCCAATTAAATCCGTTGATCCGCAAAAGTGGGCGGTCATCGCCTGCGATCAATACACGTCGCAGCCTGAGTATTGGAAAAAAGTGGCTGATCTTGTGGGTGATTCCCCTTCATGCATGAACCTGGTTTTTCCAGAGGTGTTCTTGGGTAAACCTGGTGAAGAGGAACGGATCAAAACCATCCATGCATCCATGAGGGATTACCTTCGCTCAAATTTGTTAACTTCGCATCATGGGATGATCTATGTAGAAAGAACCATCGCCGGGAAAACCCGCCGTGGGTTGATGCTCGCCCTGGATCTTGAACAATATGATTACAACAAGGGATCACAAACCCCCATCCGCGCGACTGAGGGAACCATATTGGATCGTCTTCCGCCTCGCATCAAAATCCGCGATAATGCGCCTTTGGAATTCCCGCACATCCTGATGCTGATCGACGATCCCGAAGATCTGGTGATCGGCAGCGTTGAGAAACGCAAGGCATCACTGCCCACGTTGTATGATTTTGAATTAATGCAGTCCAGCGGCCACCTCACCGGACGATCGGTGAGTGATCCCGAATTAGAAGGACAGGTGGTGAAAGGACTGGAGAAATTGACTGATCCAGAAGAATTTTCGAAAAAGTATGACCTGCCCCTCGGAACCCCGATCTTGCTGTTCGCCTCAGGCGACGGCAATCATTCGCTGGCTACCGCAAAAGCCTGCTGGGAAAAGCTGAAACCCACGGTGGGCATGGACCACCCTGCGCGATACGCGTTGGTGGAAGTGGAAAACGTTCACGACAAAGCGCTTGAATTCGAACCGATCCACCGCGTACTTTTCAACACCAAAGTCGATCCTTCCACTGCGCTTCAAGAAGCCTTCGGTTCAAAGATCTGTTTTTCAACTGTTAAAGATGCAAAAGCGATGATCGCGGGCGTAAAATCTGTCCAGGGTCCCGAACATCACTTTGGCTTGGTAACTTCGAAAGGCTGCCAGATCGTGAGCATCCAGAACCCTGAACTCAATCTACCCGTCGGTACCTTACAGGTATTTTTGGACGCGTGGGTGAAAACAGGCGACGCGGGGGAGATCGATTACGTGCACGGGGATGATATTGTCGTCGACCTGGGTACAACACCAGGTAACGCCGGTTTTTACCTGGCAGGCATGCCCAAAAGTGATCTGTTCAAAACCGTGATCAAAGACGGCTCGCTGCCGCGCAAAACCTTCTCCATGGGTGAAGCCCATGAGAAACGCTTCTATTTTGAAGCCCGCCGGATCACGCTTGAGGGAAAATAATAATGACAGAGGATAAATCCCTGGATCAAGGAAGTGTGGATAATTCGATCCGGTCAGTCTCAACCGCCCCATTGACCGGGAATCGTTTTCGCGTCACGATCGAATTGGCAGAGAATCATTCCAAACCCAATATTCTGCTGGTGCTGGTCGATGCGGACCAGAAGGAAATCTCCCGTTCCATGATCCTGGAGGCGATCGGCACTCACACCGTGTTCACAATGCACGCCCGCGTACCAGATCCGGTCTATCCCCTCAGCTTGACCTGTTCAACATATTTGGATGAAGACCAAACGGCAGACACCCAAAGTATCTTGATCCAACTGGCTTAAATGCTAACATATTTCCAAATAATTACTGGGTACAATAATTGCAACCTGAATGATGAAGGTTTTATCAATTTATGGTTCCTCCCTCACGCAGGTAGTCCATGCACCCAACCAGATTCATCCTCAATCGCCGCCACTTCTTCTGCCTATCCATTTTTCTGGTAGTCTCATTCCTGTTGTGCGCATGCAAGCCAGAAGCACAGACTGAAACCGTTCAACCAACCCAGGTGGAGGCTGCGACACCAGAAATCACCACAACCGTTTTGCCAGAACTCCCCTCTCCTACTGCGACCTCAACCCTGCTGCCAGTAACCGTACAAAATAGTGGGGCAACCGACGCCGGATTGATCATTTTCTCCATGCCTGATGGTGAATTTCAGCACCTGTTCGCATATCACCCCTCCTACTTGTCCGTAACAAGACTGACCTCGGATGCCTGGGATGACGTAGCCCCTTCTGTCAGCCCGGATGGTAACAAGATCGCATTCGCATCATCGCGCTTCGGAACGCGGGATGTGTTCATTCTGGACCTGGCTGCAAACAGCCTGACCCAAATGACCAATTCACCCGCTTTTGAAAGATCCATCGATTGGTCGCCCGACGGGCAATACCTTGTGTACGACAGCTACCAGAATGGCTATTCCGACCTGATCATCCAATCGGTGGCCAATCCGAGCGAACCTCTCATCCAGTTGACCGATGGCACATCGAACAATACACAACCCTCCTGGTCGCCGGACGGAAGCGAACTGGCTTTCGTTTCAGACCGATCCGGACAAAATGAGATCTGGTTGGCCCGCTTGCAAAGCACCGGTGACCTGTTCGTTCACTGCATCGGTGACGCCCATTCCAGTTACTCTCGCCCCACATGGTCACCCGATGGGCAGTACCTGGCAATCAGTCAACGCGCTACAGATGACCTGATCCTGGTGATGCAGCCGCATAATCCCGATTTTAAGCCAGTCAAGTTGGGATACGGCACAGATCCTGTTTGGCTGCCGGATGGCAGCGGGGTGCTGGCGACTCTCGTATTACCCAATCAGACCAATGTACTGGCTTACGCCTTGAGCGACCGCCATTTGATGCTCCCCCCCCTCCCAATGCCAGGAAGGATTACGGGCTACGACTGGGCTGCCGCAAACCTTTCGCAAAACGTGCAGACCTACCTATCAAGGAACAACGTCTCTCAACCCGAACCGTTGTGGGTGGATCGATCCTCATCCACGGTGACACAGAGCGGAAGACGCAGCCTGGTGGAACTAAACAACGTGGATGCCCCACAAGCTATCTTGTCAGATGCGGCAGACGACCGCTTTAATCAACTGAGAACTTTGCTGAAAAATAAAACCGGATGGGATGTGCTGGGTATTCTGGAAAATGCGATGCTGGCTCCAACAGATACTTCCATGCCAGGTATCGCTGAGAACTGGCTCTACACTGGAAGAGCTTTTGCCATGAACCTCGCGCCCTATGAAGCCAATTGGATGATGACCAGCCGGGAAGAGTTCGCGGGCAAAACCTACTGGCGGGTGTGGATCAAATG
This sequence comes from uncultured Anaerolinea sp., assembly GCA_964599995.1. Classification (GTDB taxonomy): domain Bacteria; phylum Chloroflexota; class Anaerolineae; order Anaerolineales; family Anaerolineaceae; genus UBA6107. Next base: position 30,902 of record CAZRHZ010000001.1, read on the forward strand.
TAAAGTTCAGGATGGAAGTTGTGGAGAGCCCTTGGCCGGTGAGTTTTGGAACTTCAACAGCCGCTATTCGGGTGATGCAGTCGCGTATGAGAATGGCGGTGATGCCGTCAACGCGCCAGCCGGATATTGGGTGGATTTCACTGAACTTGCTTTGCGGTTTGGATGGGAAAGATTGCCGTCATTAAACAACTGGCGGGCATATTACCCCGGCATCCAGTTCAATGTGTTTGTCCTGCGGCAAGGCTTGAGTTGGGAGGAAGCCTTACTGGATATTTACCCACCTGAACAGGTGGTCTTGATCATCGAGCAAAACCAATGATTCAAATAAAACGTGCGCTTCTCTTGTTGCTTTGCATGGGCATTGCGTTGAGCGGCTGGTTTTTCTCTTCAGCGAAATCTGTGGCATCGGCAGTCGATGAAACACCAGCACCCACCGATGAGATTGAAGATCCAATTTTTCCACCGGTCACACCGGAACCCGAAAGTGACGTGCCAACCCCTTTATACGATGTTCCCCTGGCACTTAATCCACATGATCATTTCTACTTCATCCAACCGATCACACTGGATGCAGAGCATGGGCTGCTGCCAGATTTTCGGTATGGATATGAATACACCGATGAAGATGCGATCCATACCGGAGTAGATATCACCTCACCCTTGCACCAACCCGTACTGGCTGCTGGTGATGGCCAGGTGATCTTCGCAGGTTACGGTTTGTTGAATGGCGGAGGCGACAAAAATGATCCTTACGGGCTCGCGATCCTGATCAAACACAATTTCAGCTATAACAATCAAACGATCTATACGGTTTATGCTCATTTGGACCGCATTGATGTGCAAAAGAACCAGATGGTGCAAGCCGGAGAGCAGATCGGGATCGTGGGTATGACTGGCAACACCTCGGGGCCACACCTGCATTTTGAAGTGCGCACTGAAGATGAATACGGTGGCAGGGTGCAAAACCCTGAATTGTGGATGGCACCCAGCCTTGGAAGCGGTGTATTGGCAGGAAAGCTCAAGAGTACTTACGGATATTTGTTATCTACTCAGACCTTGTATTTGAAATCATTGGAAACCGATCAGATCTATGAGTTCATTTCCTACAAGACGGGCACGGCTGTGTTTCCGGATCCGTATTTTGATGAAAATTTCGTTTTCGGCAACATCCCTGCTGGAACATATCAACTCTCCACAATTTATAACTACCGGTGGTATCGTTTGACCCTCACTATCGCGCCTGGTACGGTTAACACTGTCTGTTTTAACGGAAAAGATGGCTTTTCACAGGAATGTGCGACTGAGGTCAATCCGGATTCATTTTTAAACCACTAGATTTTTCTTGTTTATTCCATTATCAACCTATACCCTTTCAAAATTCTTAATTGATACCAGCCATGGTACTCTTGACAAGGAATCATTCCTGTCAGACAATAAATCGTTTAATTCGTTTGATATGGAGGTTTGTTTGTAATGTATAGCAAGAAAATTACCATCAATATTGTCGCAGTGATCCTGGCCACCTTGTTCATCACTGCCTGCGGAAAAGCGACTCCCACCGAGGATCCGAGTTTAAAAATTACTTCCATCGCTGCCACCGTCCAGGCTGAATTAACTCAAATTGCCGCTCTCACCCCCAGCCCGACCTCAACCTTCACTCCCACCGTAACCGCGACCATTGCTGAAATTACCGCTACCCCAGAGTTGACCATGACCCCCACAATGGGAGCTATCATGACTTCAGCGGCTGGTGACAACGCCAAATATGTTAACGACATCACCATTCCAGATGGAGCTATGGTTAAGCCAGGATCAAGTTTCACAAAAACCTGGTCGATTCAGAATACCGGAACCACCACCTGGACAAAAGACTACCAGATCGTTTATCTCGACGGGCCGCAAGGTACTGCCCTTTCCTTCAAGTTAACCAAAGAAGTAGCACCAGGCGAACTTGTTGAGATATCGGTCCCATTTGTGGCTCCCACCGCGCTTGGAACCTACACCAGTTGGTGGACGCTTTACAGCGCCAGCGGATACTCATTTGGTGAACCTCTATACGTGCAGTTCGTGGTTGGAACAGACACGGCCACTCCCACTTCCAGCACACCCAGTGGAACAAGCACCACTACGCCAACAGAAACAGTTACCAGCACTCCTTGAAGCCGGAATGAATCCAGAATCAAGATTTTTCGAGGTTGAAAAGAAGATCAAAGCCGAGGCATTCCGCCTTGGCTTTTCTTTATGCGGGATCACTGACAGGCGCCCCCTTGAAGGTTACGCGCGTTATGAGCAATGGATCCAAAGCGAGCATCACGCGGAGATGGGCTACTTGGCATCAGAACGCCACCGAAAACCACGTCATGATCCAGGTCAGTTGATGCCGGGTGTCCAATCCATTATCTCGCTGGGATGGCCTTATCCGATTCGGACCATGGATCAACCCCAACATACCGGAAAAGCCAAAATCGCTTGCTATGCAAATGAAAGAGACTATCACCTGACGCTGATAAAAAAACTCACGACACTATCTGATTTCATTCGAAATTTGTTGGGTGGAGATGTGGAAATCAAAGGTTATACCGACAGCGCTCCCCTTTTAGAAAGGGAGATCGCCTCACGCGCTGGCTTGGGCTGGATAGGAAAGAATTCAAACCTGATCTCGCCCAAAACAGGATCTGCAATTCTTTTGGCTGAATTGCTGGTGGGTTTTCCGCTGCAGGCTGATCCGCCCTTTCAAAAAGACCTGTGTGGAAACTGCATGAGATGTGTGAAGGCGTGTCCAACCCAATGCATTCTGCCTGACAGAACCATCGATGGAGGCAAATGCATCAGTTATTTAACTATTGAAAATAAGGGTGACATTCCTGAAAACCTGCGCGGTGCCATTGGAGAGTGGCTATTCGGATGTGATGTCTGTCAAATGGTCTGCCCCTGGAATGTTAAGCACGCCAAGCATGAGGTCGATTTGAAAGCAGTTGATTGGGACGTTCCGCAGGTACTCGCGTTGCTAGATTTATCTGAGGTTGACTTTCGAAACCATTTTAAAGAGCATCCGATTACCCGCGCCAAACTCAACGGCATGCGACGTAACGCACTGATCTGGTTAGGGAATAATGCCGATCCGTCTGAAGTTCCCAAATTGAAGGAGTTTGCAGATCGATCTAAGGATGAAGGTCAGGCACAAGATGTTTATTGGGCTATTGAAAAGATCAAGGAAAGAATAAAGGCTCAACCCATTCTATGAGTATAGAAGATAAACACGACCGATTACAGTTCTTTTTTGCCAACCCCTGAAAATCCATAATTCGCGTGAAACTTAAAACCCAAAAACAAAAAGCCCTTCGAGTTTTTCGAAGGGCTTGTGTTTGATGTGATTGCTGTTAGGGTTGAACGGTGGCGGTCAGCGTGGGCGTTTCAGTTTGAGGAATCCCCAACGTGCTAGTGGCGCGCACAGTGGGAGTTGGGGTGGCAATGTTGGCGCGAACGATGATCTTCTCACCAGCGTTAATGGCGTTTTGATCGGTGATCTTGTTCTGATTGAGAATATCATCCACGGTACTGTTGAAATACGAGGCAATACTGGCCAGGGTATCTCCTGATTGAATCGTGTAGGTGTAGGTCGTCCCTCTTGCCACATCACTTGGCACCCGAGTGGGAGTGGGCATTTTTTGTCCTGGCGCTGGAATGTAGATTGTATCGCCAGGCGCTATCGGACATGGATTAGCGGGATCGTCAAACAGGTTGATGACTTGCATATAAAGCAGATCAGCATCATGCGAGTAAGCGATCGTCCAGCAGTCATCTCCTTCCTGAACGATATACGTATAAGGCTGGGATGGTGTCATCGTTGCTTCAGGGGTGGGTGTTTCTGTGATGGTTGGCGTCATCGTGGGTGTCGCCGAAGGTTGGGTTGCTGTAGGAGTGAAGGTGGCTGTCGGTGTCGGTGTTTTACTGGCGAACAAGCCAGAGAGTGGTTTTTTCTGACCACTGGCAACCGTAATGATGATGAAAATGCCAACCAGAACAAGGATCACAGCCAATGCACCCAAGAAGAAAGGCATGGTCTTTTGACGCTTTTCAAATTTTCTGATCACATTTTGTGGATTATCTTTTCCGCTCATTTTAAATTCCTATGATTGAACCTTTGACAGCTTAAGATTAGTTTATTGGAAATTTACGCTGTACATGTCATTCTCGTGAATACCCACATCACATAAAAAACATCATACCATAAAAATCACCCTGTTTCCGACTCTTTATGCGCATGATATAATAACTCTACTTTGATGTCTACTTGATTTTATCTGGAGGCTATTCATATGGAAATCGTTTCTCAGCATTTTAAACACTGTGACGTTGTCAAAGTCAGCGGCAGACTGGATAGCTCGACCTCTCCTGCGCTGGTAGATGCTTTGAAAAAAATCACAGATGAAAATCGGTTTAAGATCGTCATTGATCTGGGTGGACTCGAATTCATCTCGAGCGCCGGTTTGCGTGTTTTGATCTCAACCCTGAAGAACTGCAAACGGTATAACCGCGGTGAATTGGTTTTGGCATCCTTGCCCTCAAATATCCTGTCCGTTTTTGACCTTGCCGGGTTTACAGCCATTTTCAAAATCTACCCGGATGTGCTCTCGGCAGTGGGGTCGTTCTAAATCAAATTAAATGTTATCGAAGAGTTTTCCTGGCGTCTATGCAAGTCTGGCTGAAGTTGCAGACTTCGTCAAGAACGCAGTAAAAGACGTTGGGTTTAACGCCACAGATTTGTTTGCCATAGAAACAGCCGTTGATGAGGCTGTTTCTAATATTATCGAACATGCCTATGAGGGGGAAGGCAATGGCGACATTTTATGTACCATCGAAACGAAAGAAGACTCAGTAAAAATCGTTCTGGAGGATCATGGGAAACCATTTGATCCGTCCTGCATCCCCATCCCCGATGTGACCGCCGCGCTTGAAGATCGCTCTGATCATGGTCTCGGTGTTTATCTCATGTGCCAGCTTCTGGACGATGTGCATTTTGATTTTCTTGATCACATAAACCAGTTGACCTTGATCAAGAAAAAATCGATTGAAGAACCCACCCCTTCTCCCACAGAACCCCTGCCCCTTTGGAAGCATTTTCTGAATCTGGATGAAGAACTGCTACAGCAACCAAACGCAGTGGCAATCTGTAAGAAATTCAAAGAGATCGTTGAAAAAGAAGTTCACTGCACTGCCCGTCTCTGGCTGGCTGAACCTTTCTATCCGCTGCCGGGCGAACCCGATGTTGAAACTTTGCCCACTGCGAAAACCGCTGAGATTGTTCAACGGGCGTTGAAACAAAAGAAAATCGTGGAAGGGCATCCCCCATCCAGTACGGGTAAAGCCGAGTTTCATGAAATGGCTCTGCCAGTCATCACACAAAACTTCACACTGGGCGTGCTGCATGTATTCCGGGAAGGCAATTTGCCATTCAGTGAAGAAGAAAGGAACCATCTTGACGCTCTGGTCGCTTTTGCTGCAGTCTCGATGCAGGTGAACCGCCAGGAAGTGTTAAAGAATTGGCGTTACGACCAGATCTCACTGGTGAGGTCGGTCAGTTCGCAAATTGCCAACGTTCACGATCTGGATGAACTGGCGAAACGAGTCACAAACCTGATCCAGTGCTCATTTGAATACTACAATGTTTCATTGTTTACCATTGAGGAAGGCTCGCAAATCCTCAAATTTAGAGCCAGTTCGCATAAGTGCACACCAAGCGCAGACAATCCCCTCTTCAATATCACCATTGGCCAGGGACTGGTTGGAGAAGTTGCTCTTTCTGGTAAAGAAATCGTGGCGCAAAACGTCAACGAAGATCCGCGTTACCGCTACGTCGAAGAAATGCCTGAAACCAGATCAGAAGCCGTGCTGCCGCTGCTGGTTGAAAATCGCATCCTTGGCGTTCTGGATGTACAAAGCAGCATGGTTAATGCGTTTCATGAAACCGACCTGTTGGTGGTGCGTTCACTGGCAGATACCATCGCACTGGCTGTGGAAGGTGCGCACCTGTACCACAATGTCGAAGAAAAGGCCGACCAAATCTCCGCGGTGGCAGAGATCCATTATGCCTTATCCTCAATTCTTGATCTGGATGAGCTGCTCAAAGAGATCGTAAATGTCATTCATAACCGGTTTGCCATCCCCCAGGTTCATATTTACACCGTGCACCCTGGCCGGAAAAAAGTGATCTTCCAATCTGGGAGTGGAAAACTTGCCCAAAAACTTAAGACGAATTCCTTCGCGATCGATCTTGATTCACCACAGGGGATGATCCCCAATGTCGCCCGCACCGGACAACCCATGCTGGCCAACGATGTCAGCCTGGAACCCTTGTATAAGCCTGGTAAAGACAAATCCTCAGTCATCAAATCCGAGATGACCATTCCCCTCAAATTCGGTAATGAGGTCTTGGGAATACTGGATTTGCAATCTCACGAAGCAGGAATATTTGATCAAAATCAACTCAATCTGTTTGAGGGACTGGCTGCGGGAATCGCGTTAAGCATCCGCAATGCAAGCCTGTTCCGCAGTGAAAAATGGCGCCGCAAAGTAGCTGAGACGTTTAAAGATGTGGCAGGCATGTTGTCATCGAATATCGCCCTGGATGCCTTACTGGACAATATCCTTTACCAACTTGAACAAACCTTACCTTGCGACGCTTCTGCCATTTGGCTTTTGGATGACGTCGACGAATCAGACGATAAAGAAAAAAGACTACGACTTGCTGTTGTACGAGGGGTTGAAAGAGACAAGGTTATAGAATCATTGGAAGATTCTGTAGCGGTTAGAAAATTTCTGGATTTGGCCATGGAGGGAAAACAGCCTGTTACTCGAGCTCCAAATGACCCATTCGGACCATTGGGTGCGGCTTGTTGTTACCAGAAGAATTATTCCTCCATTGCTGTTCCACTGCTCTCTGGGGATGATGTGATCGGTGTGTTAGCCATGGCGCATCACGCAGAAGGACGTTACGGCTCAGAAGCTACCCTAATCTCTTCGACTTTTGCCAGTTATGCCGCAGTGGCGATTGACAATGCCAGATTGTATGCAAATGCACAAGAAGATGCATGGTCTTCCACAGTGCTTCTGCAAGCTGCTGAAGCGATCCAATCAATCACGGAGGTCAATGAATTACTCTCTACCATGATCCGTTTGACCCCCCTACTGGTAGGGATCAACCACTGTGCAATCTATCTGAAAAATCCCATCGATCAGTCTTATCGTCTCGAATCATGGTACGGATTCACACCAGATGACCAAAGGATGGCTTTTCGCGATGACGATACGCTGGCTTTCTTAAAAATGCGAGTCACCGGTGAACCGGTTTTCATCACGAATCCATCCGACGAACTAGGGATCACTTCCATCTCGTTCGATCCGCTAACAGGTACGATTGTTTTGATTCCTTTACTTTCACATGGCAAAATTTTAGGAGGCTTTCTCGTTTCTCACAACAGCCTTGGTGAGTTTGGTATCCGGAATGTTTTCAACGATCAAACACTGGCCATTCTGCAGGGCATCGCGCGACAAACCTCCATCGCGCTGGAAAACATCCGCCTGGTGGAAAACCGGCAGGAAGAAGCCTACATCACCACCGTCCTTTTGCAGGTTGCCCAGGCTGTGGTAAGCCAGAACCGTTTGGACGATATTTTGGACACGATCATCCATCTCATGCCAATCCTGGTGGGCGTTGAGACTTGCGCGATCCTTATGCGGGATGAAAAGACCTCTCGGTTCATCACTTCAAACGCAATCGCTCCAACGCACGCTGAGACTTCTGATCTTCTTCAACAAACTTATGAAACGGGAGAATTTCCGTTGCTTGACCAACTTCTTCAGAGTGAAGGCATCCTTTCGTGTGCGCTGGAATCGCCCGACCTGCCATTTACAGAATGGAAAACTTTACGCTGCCAAAATAGTGATGAAACCCTTGCCTCACCAAATCAACACTGGTTGTTGGGAGTACCCCTTGCGATCAAGGGAGTGGTTTATGGGGTTTTACTTGCCAAAGAAACCAACGTCCTGCCTGAGTTCCATGCCAAACGCATCGAACTAATCAAGGGGGTCGCCCAACAAACCGCACTGGCCATCCAGAATGAACGTCTCAAGCAAGAGATGGTAGGCAGAGAACGAGTGGAACGCGAATTCCAACTGGCCAGAGAAATCCAGCAAACCTTTTTACCTGAGGAGCTGCCCCAACATCCCGATTGGGCTATTGACAGACGATGGAAAACCGCACGTGAAGTAGGTGGTGATTTTTATGACGCCTTTTTTACAAAGGATGGCCGCATTGCACTGGTAATCGCAGATGTAGCAGACAAGGGGATGCCTGCTGCCTTATACATGACTGTGACACGCACCCTGATAAGAGCTATTTCTCAAAATCTAAGTTCTCCCAGTAAAGTGTTAGAAAGAGTGAATGAACTGCTTGAAGCAGAAACACGCAACGGCATGTTCGTGACAGCCTTTTTAGGATTGCTTAATCTGCACACCGGAGAGATCGAATATGCCAACGCAGGGCATAACCTTCCCTTACTCTTTCGAAAAGAGAAATGTGAGGTTGAACGGCTGGAGAAGGATGGTATCGCATTGGGAGTTCTAGAAAACGCAAAGTACCATGACAAAAAAGCAACACTCAATGCTTCTGATAGTTTATTGCTTTATACCGATGGAGTCACAGAATCTTTCTCAGCCAGTGGCGAATTATTTACTGAGTCCCGCCTGGTGGAAGCGCTGCTGCATTCTTATCATGAAAGCGCTACGGATTTATTGGAAGCAATCGAAAACAGTGTCCATGAATTCGCCGGCGGTGAACCCCCATCCGACGATATGACCATGATCGCAATTTATCGAAAACCGGGATGATTAATTTCCTGAAAACAGCGCCAGCCAGATTTGCCAATTTTCAACGGACTCAGGTGTGGAAGTCACTATAACCTCAGGGATTGGGGTGGCGCCAGATGGCGAAAGAGGGATGATCAGGTTTTCACCTGGTCGGGTCATGTGCCCTTCTTCGTAAGCCCATTGTTCAACCGCTCCTTCTGAGTTTGAAAAGGCAACCTGGGTATCAAGGGCGTTCAAAGTGCTTTGCAACTGAGAAATAACGGTGGCGGCTTTTTCTTGTTGAGCACTCAGACGCGCCAGTTCGTTCAATCGATTATTTAAATCCATTACCAAAAAAAACATAACGATGCCAAACACAGCAAAGCCCACTTTTTTCATGTTCACCGGGATCTTGCGCGTTCGCTTTTTTTGTTCCATAGGCCAATCTTACACTATTCCCCCATGCCAGGCAAGACAAAACCCGCGGATTTCACCGCGGGTTTTTGTGTGCCGGAGGAGGGATTTGAACCCTCACGAGCGTAATGCTCACTACGCCCTGAACGTAGCGCGTCTGCCAATTCCGCCACTTCGGCCCAGTTACGCCCTAATTCTATCAAACAATTCGAGAATGTCAACGCTGCTCAACCAAATTCCTAATAAACGGTAGCCCTTCGGTTCGTTTTCGTATCCAAAATGGTTTGATTTCTATGCTGATTCTGGTAAACTCATACGTAGATTATTTGATGGGAAAAAGCATGAAATCTGAATACCCCGATCAAGACATTGATACGCTGAGCAGAGAGGTGAATTCCATCTCATACTACGGGCAGAGATCATCCGCTGAACTGGAACATATGGAAGCCGAGCTTCGACTCACCCTTGAAGAGATCGCGCGTCTGCAAAACGCTCTTGCTGAAGCGAACATGAAAAACACTGCCTTGCAAGCCTCCATCGGTTCTCAAAACACAAAAATCGAAGGCGCAAAAATCTTCAAACCTGTCCTGGAGGAACTGCGCCAACCGCTGCATACCATTCAGGGTTATCTGGATCTTCTCTCAAATGAATCCGTGGGTGTTTTGGGTGCGTTTCAGAAACGATTCATCGAACGTATCACTGGTTCAGTAGAACACATGCAGGCGCTCCTTTTGAATCTTGAAACGGAATCCAGTGACAATGAAGAACAATCGCAGGCATTCGCCAAGGAATTTTCGATAACGAAGGTGATTGAAGAAACACTCGCGATCTATACAAACATGATCCGAAATAAAAAGATCACCTTGCTCATCGAATTTGAAAACGATGAGGTCCAGTTTTATGGCGATCAGGAAACCTTTGAGCGTGTATTGAATATTCTTTTTACCAACGCCTGCGCGTCTCTTGAAGAAGAAGGAACGTTAACCTTAAATCTAAAGATCCTGAGAGGCAAACGACCAGCCCAGGTATTATTCAGCATTCAGGCTAGTAATCACGATTCGCCAAAAGCCAAACCCCTGCCCGTCAACCTGAGTGAATTCAAGGACATTGAAATTAAACTTGAGGGATTCGGTTCACCCCTTCGGGACTTGATCAAAGCCAATACATTGGTGCAGGATATGCATGGAAAGATCGAAATATTCTCGATCCCATCCAGTGGCTCTCTGCTGCGCTTGAAACTACCAGCTTCTTCTTAAGATCTCCATTTTTACCTTATCAGTTCAAAAAACAAGAGTAGAATACGGAAATGAAAAAAATAATGCCCGTGTTCCTGATCATTATGCTTGGATTTGTTTCTTGTGCTCCTGCTTCAACGGCGAAACAAACCGTGGTACCTACATTTTTACCGGCAAATTTTCAGGCTTCCCCAACCAGCGGGTCAACCCCAACGCCATTTCAACCTATCCCTCCCACCGCGACTGTAACCGCAACAGCCACTGAGAGTTTTTCTACAACCTTATTTTCACCTGTACGCCTTGATCTGGAAAAACCCGCCGGCCAGGTAAATATCCTCATTCTTGGGTCAGACTACCGTCCCAACCAGGGTTACCGCACGGATATTTTGATGGTGCTCTCGCTGAATCCTGATCAAGGGACCGCATCGCTAACCTCTTTTCCGCGTGATCTCTACGTGGAACTTCCTGGCATTGGTATGAACCGAATCAACTCAGCTCAAGCCAATGGTGGTTTTCAATTGTCCAAAGGAACTTTTTTAAAGAATTTCGACATCAGTCTTGATTACTACATCATGACCAATTTCAGCGGTTTTAAAGCCATAGTGGATACTCTGGGTGGAATCAGCGTGTATTCAGCCACAGGTCTGACCGATAAATGCGACCTTCCGCAAGCTGTCAATGAATATTGCAGCGTCCCTGTTGGAACAAGTCTCATGAACGGTGAGACCGCCTTGTGGTACGTCCGGTCAAGGAGTACTGGCAGCGATCTGGACCGAACCAGAAGAGCGCAGGAAGTAATATCTGCCATTTTTAACAAAACTATGAGTCTAAACGCTCTCAATCGTGGCTCTGAGTTGTATAACCTGTTCATCAACAGCGTTGAGACCAACCTTACCCTCCCCACAATCCTTGAATTACTGCCTTTCGCAGGCAATCTCGCCGCAGATCCCTCCATCGTCAAGCGTTACACAATCGGTTCAGAAAATGTGACGAACTACGTGGTGCCTGAATCAGGCGCGCAGGTCTTGCTTCCTGATACCGCATCCATAAGCGAGATCATCAAACAAGCATTCTATTAATATTGGCTTATTGACAATCCTGAAAAATCCTTGTACACTGGAAACATACAAGGCTATACGAAATTATTTCAGGTGAAACCCATGACTACTCTTCCAGAAACCCATATTACCAGCGACACAACCCTCCTTCCGGCCATCCGGTCGTGGGAGGTTTTCCTTTTCGATCAAGGCAGATCACGCTTCACCATTAAAGCATTCATTGGCGACTTGAACCTTTTTGCTTCTTTCTTTGCCCCAGATACCACCATCGGTAACATTACCTCGAATGACATCAACCGTTTTTTGGAGTGGCTGCAAAAAGAAAGAGGTGTGCCCTGCAGCCCCAAAAGCTTGAGCAGGCGCATCACCTCGATCAAATCATTCTTCCGCTGGCTCACACAGACCGGACGCCTATCCATCGATCCTGCCGAGAAGGTTTTGCAACAAAGTGTCATCAGTCCCCTGCCGTTGGTGCTGACCCCCGAAGAGGAATTGAAGGTGATTGAGGCCGCGACCTCGCAGCGCATGTCAACCAAAAAAGACCCACGTTCGTATGTGCTGGTCACCCTGCTGCTGGCGACCGGTATTAAAAAAGGTGAATGCCTAGCGCTCAACATGAACCATCTCAATCTGGATGACCCGAAAAACGCCCATTTCTACGTGCGTTATTCGAGCAGCGCAAACCGGTATAAAGAACGCAAGATCGATTTACCACAGGACTGGGTGGATGTCTTCCCGGAATATGTCGCGAAATACGCAACCGAGGACCAGGTGTTTCCATGGTCGCCCCGGCGCCTCGAATACCTGCTGGAAGATCTGGGTCGCGAAGCCGGGCTGGAGAAACACCTGTCGTTTGACATGTGCCGCTGGACAAGTGCTTTGAATGATTGGCAATCCGGTATGGATAAGGAACTACTACGTCAGAAACTGGGCATTTCAAAGATCCAATGGCGCGAGATCGGGATGAAGCTGCGCCAACTGGCCGGCGAGAATTAATCCATTTTGACTTGGCTCACTTCCAACCTGAGAAAAACGGTTGTATGCGGAGTAATTTTTACGCTGTTTGAAATCTGAAATCCCGGTAACCAGATGATCTCTTGATCCTGATTCTTCACAATCGGCCATCCGCGGCGTGCACGCTCTGGAAGCCCCTTTTTCGTCCAAAAATCAGAAACTTTAATACTCTCTCCTTTAAGGCTGAAAGGTGAAAACCGGTCGCCTGGACGAGTAGTTTCGATAGATAAGCGATTAATGTTCTTCGCATCAATTTCACAAACGAAGGGGTCATTTGGGCAGTTTTCCCTTTTAATCACTTTTTGGCTTGACATCCACCATCCTCCTCCAAGGCTGGTTTTGCCGTGAAGGGGTACGTCAAGTGTCATTTCTACACTCATTTGTGGCCAGATTTCAATCAATGGGTCGTGTTGATCGCAGAAAATGATCCGATCACGGCCTTCCTTGATCACTTCAACATCCTCTTGCAAGAGAAGATGATTGACATTGCCCTGTTTTTTAATGAATTTTTCACATCGGTTTATGACAGTGAAATCAATATCCCGCTGGTTGGGTTCGATGCGGTGAATGGCCTCGCGCAAGACCCGTCGCAACAAGGCAGGATGCAGTTGCAGGATCTTCTGACGAGCCAATACCAAATAACGCTTCCCCGTAAGAATCAACGCATCTTCAATCATCTTTTGGGTTTCTGTTCGAAGGTAATCGTCTTCATGACCGATCACATCAGACATGCTCAGCAGATGTTCCTTAACGCGTGGATTGTAGGAGATCAATTCGGGCAGCAGGGATTGGCGAATGCGATTGCGAAAATAGCGTTCGTCCTGGTTGGATTGGTCATAGACCGGCGATAGCTGGTGCGCATGGCAATACTCCAGAATCTCGCGCCGCAAAGTTCCGAGTAAAGGCCGAACCAACGGGATTGTTCCGCTCCATTGAGGTTGCAATGAACGCATCTGCATGCCTTTAAGGCCGCTCAAGCCTGATCCACGCAGCAGATGCATCAAAACCGTTTCAGCCTGGTCATCCGCGTTGTGGGCGACCAAAACCGCTTGCGCATTATGTTTCGATGCCTGCTCAAATAGAAAGCGGTATCGCAAGATTCTGGCGCTTTCTTCAACAGACGATTTCGTCTCACGAACAAAATCGGATACATCGACCCTGCCAATCACGCATTGAGCCGTACGGTGTTCACAAAATTCTTGCACAAAATGAGATTCTGCCTCAGCTTCAGGCCTCAATTGGTGATTCACGTGTACCGCAATTACTTTAAAACCTGATTGAAGTATCAGGTCAAGCATACAAAGACTATCAGGCCCACCGGATATACCGGCCACCAGCGAGCGGTTTGGATCTAAAAGGCAATCGTTAAGGAGGATACTCCGAAATACTCTTGCATGCATGCTGAAATTATAGCATCGGAAAAACCTCCATTTATATGCTTGCCTTGAATCTCACAATATGCTAGACTTTTCAGATAAGGGCTAAAGGAAAAGCTATGACAGAGAAAATTTTAATCGTCGATGATGATGTAGAAACTCTGCGTCTGGTTGGATTAATGCTTCAGCGCCAGGGTTATCAAGTGGTAGCTGCCAATAATGGAACGCAAGCCATCAGCATGGCGCAAAATGAAAATCCTGATCTGATCATACTGGATATCATGATGCCAGATATGGACGGTTATCAGGTAACCGCAGAACTAAAAAAAGATGCCTATCTGGCCGAAACACCAATCCTCATGTTCACTGCTAAAAGCCAGGTGGATGACAAGGTTGCAGGTTACGACGCGGGTGTGGATGACTACCTAACCAAACCAGTCCACCCTGCGGAATTGATCGCCCACGTAAAAGCTCTATTAGGAAGAACACGTGCAAAAATGCCCGTTGCTGCGCCCCTCCCGACCGGATACACGATTGGGATCATGGGATGCAAAGGAGGATTGGGTGTATCGACTCTCACCCTCAACCTGGCAGCCAGTTACGCCAGGCTGGCGAAGTCGGATGTCATCTCCATCGAAGTGAAACCCGGCCAGGGAACCTGGTCTTCTGAATTGGGTTTCGCGAGCAACGGTGGTCTGGAAAATTTACTCAAATTAAAGACTTCTGAGATCACACCTGCCGTCGTTGAGAAGCAGTTGACCACAACCTCATTTGGCGTGCGATTATTACTGGCTTCAAACAAATCTCTGGGTACAGACTACAACCTGCTGGGAGAAAAACTTACAGCGATCATCCAAGCGCTCGTACACCTGTCACCTGTCATATTATTGGATATCGGCACACCCTTCTTCCCTGGCTTTGAAAAAGTGTGCAGCCAATGTAAAGAAATCCTGGTGGTGACCGATCCGCAACCCAACACAATCAAACGCACCAGAATTCTTTACGATGAATTGCGCTCAATTGGCTCAGATATTGGAAGGTTGATCAACCTGGTGCTTTATAACCGGGTTAGATCAGAAGTGCAGTTGTCTTCGACCCAAGTGACCGATCTGATGGGGGGAACCGCCATCACCATGATGATTCCTCCCGCGCCGGAACTGGCCTATCAAGCCAGCCTGCGCCAATCACCCATGATCAATATTCAGCCTGACAGCCTGGTCGCCCAGCAGATCGATCAGCTCACCAAGGTCGTCCAAACACAAGTAGGCAAATGATCCAATTGCCGTTGCAAGAACGGATACAAGAAGCTGTTCAACTGATCCGCAACTCAGCATATCTGGTCGTTTTCACCGGTGCGGGGATATCGACGCCCTCGGGAATTCCTGATTTTCGAAGTGATAAAACGGGGTTATGGCAGCAATATGACCCTATGCAGGTGGCTTCATACACTGCTTTTTCAAAAATCCCAAGCCTTTTTTTCAACTGGTTCCGCCCATTGTTCATGACCGCGTGGACTGCCAAACCCAACCAGGCACACTTTGACCTGGCTGAGCTTGAAAAAAGATTATTTGTTAAGGGCATCATCACACAAAACATCGACGGTCTCCACCAGAAAGCCGGTTCACGAAAGGTTTATGAGTTGCACGGAACAGGGTTGACCTTTGCTTGTTGTGATTGTTCCTTAAAACACACATCACAAGAAGTTTACGATCAATTTCTTGAAGGCAACGACCTGCCCCAATGCAAACGCTGCGGAAAAATCTTAAAACCGGATGTGGTCCTTTTTGAAGAACCATTACCCCCCAGGGTGTGGCAAGCTGCTGAAGAAGAAGCCAGACGAGCAGATACGATGTTGGTGATCGGTTCATCGCTTGAAGTTTTTCCCGCCAGCACGATTCCAGAAATGGCAGTTCGCCATGGATGTAAACTGATCATCAATAATTTATCCCCTACACCACTTGATGCTCTGGCTGATGTTCTACTGCAAATGGACGCTGAGGAATGTCTTCATAGCCTTGCCAAACAAATACTCACGGAATCTAATACTTAGAAGGAGCGCGCGCCTCGCCGTCCAAACTGACGTTCCAACAGATCCACCGAAAGGTGGATCATTGTCGGCCGTCCATGTGGACAGGTGCGCGGCGAATCGCAATTTTCAAGATCGCTAAGCAGAGACTGTTGTTCTTGTTGAGAAAGCACCTGCCCGCCTTTGACGGCCATGCGTTTACAGATGCGTGCAATCAACTTTTCTGCCAACATCCCCTGTAATGGAGTTTCATCTTCTTCGAAATCTTCAACCATGCTGCGCAGAGCTGCCTGCGGGTCACCATTCATAAACAGTACAGGGATGGCTGAAACGCGAAACGTGTTGAGCCCGAATTCCTCAATTTCAAAACCGTAGCGATTCACGATCTCAAGACTGTCAGAGATCATGCGTGCAGATTGAGGTGGGAATTGAACCACTTCGGGATGCAGTAATTTTTGCGAATCGATCCTGCCGGCTTTTGAAGAGATCTTCTCAAAAAGTACGCGTTCATGGGCTGCATGCTGGTCAATCAAATATAACCCGTCGGGGCCTTCTGCCACCAGATAGGTGGCACCGATCTGTCCAACCAATCGCAGTAATGGGATGCGACCAGCCGAAACGTTCTCAATCGGTGTGGTCGAATCAATATTTTCAGAATGACCATTTTCGACAAAAACCTCTTGCGTCTCTTGCGGTCTTTGATTTTCCCCCCAATTCAACTTCGCGTTGATCCAGGCTGGATCGGGAGTTCTCGTCGTGTCAACCGTCTGCCAATGTATTGGGTGGAGCTGCGGAACAGGCGAATAAGCCAGCAGCGCGCGTTTTACCGCCCTTTGCAACAGCGAGAACAACAGATCGGGCTGCCTGAAACGCACTTCAGCTTTGGCTGGGTGAACATTCACATCCACTTCTTCGGGTTCCATGTCAATGAATAAAATCGAAATTGGGTATCTTCCAACCATAAGGTAGGTTTGATAGGCTTTTACTAACGCAGAGGACAGGCCGATGTCCTGGATCCAACGGCCATTGACGAAAAAGGTGATCTCTTTGCGATTGGAACGGGTGATCGAGATCGGGCTGATGAACCCGGTGATCTTCACACCATCATCTTTAAAAAGTACTTCAAGGAGCTGGCCTGCCAGTTCCACCCCATACAACTGCGCCAACACTTCTTTGTGATCTCCCTTGCCGGTGGTGCGAAAAACCTGCTTGCCATCCATCTCTAGTTGAAAAGCCAGTTCTGGATACGCCAGAGCGTAACGTGTGACAAGGTTTTCGATCTGTTGGCGTTCGGTTTGATCTTTTTTCAGGAATTTCAAGCGCGCAGGAGTGTTATGAAATAGATCCGCCACGGAGACAACCGTTCCAACCGGCACACCCGCTGTCTCGATCGATACTACTTTTCCACCCTCAACCACGATCTTCGACCCCTGTGGATCCTGTTTGCAACGCGAGAGTATGGTCATGTGTGAGATTGAGCCCATCGAAGCCAGGGCTTCTCCCCTGAACCCGAGGGTGCGGATGTGGATAAGATCTTCGGCACTGGTCAATTTGCTGGTGGCATGCCTGGTTACGGCCAATTCCAATTCTGCAGGGTGAATTCCACTGCCGTTATCAGAAAGTTCAATCAAGCGCTTGCCTGCATCAAGGATACGGATCGAGATGCGTGTCGCTCCGGCGTCTACGGCGTTTTCGAGCAGTTCTTTTACCACTGATGAAGGCCGTTCAACAACTTCCCCCGCTGCAATCTGTGATGCCACATCGTCGGGCAGTATTTTTATGGTCATGGGTTAATTATAATGTATCCTCCTTCCTGCACAATTCTGCACTTTTCGTTAATTCAAATTTAACCATTTACGGGTATACTTTCACGCATGCACATCGAGACGATGTTCTTTGATCTGGATGACACAGTCTATCCATCCAATTCTGGTATTTGGGAAGCGATCGGCTCACGCATGGAGTTTTACATGGCCGAGAGGTTGTCGATCCCAGTTCATTCAGTAAAAACTGAACGCGAGCGGTTATTTCGCACTCATGGTACAACCATGAGAGGCCTGGTTTTTGAATATGGCATCGACGAATTGGATTTTCTTAATTATGTACACGATATCCCGATCCACATGTACCTCTCAGAAAATCAAAGGCTGCGAGAGAACCTGATTCGATATCCCCAACGGAAAGTGATCTTCACCAACGCCAATTGCGGCCACGCTGAACGTGTGCTTTCAGTCTTGGGAATTCGGGATCTTTTTGATCAGATCATTGACATCCTGATGATCAAGCCGTTCTGTAAACCACAATCCGAGGCATTTGAAATTGCCATTCAGTCTGCAGGCATAGTTAATCCAGGCCGGTGTGTGATGATCGATGATGCGAAACGCAACCTGTTGACTGCCCATGAGCATGGGTTCTACACCATACAGGTTGGGACAAATATCGCTGAAAATCCCATTGACACCGCCATTCTGACCCTTGAAGAACTATCCACCGCACTGCCGGTCGATGCCATTCTGGAGGATCAAATTGGATAATATTTCCTCCACCGGCTGGATCATCATCATCGGATTGGCAATTTTCATTCTGACCCTCAATTTTGGCCTCTTCATGGGTGTCAGACAGAAAATGGAGAAAGACAATTGGATCGACAAGCTGACGAATGCAGGTAAAGTTCTGCGAAATCCTAGTCAAAAAGAAGATGAACAATACCGCCTTCTATCTGAACAAGTGGCAAAATTGAAATCCGCTCAGGCGGTTGATAATGAATCACGACAACCATTGACACATGAAGCGCAAGGAGAAAAATGAAACAAGATCACACCGGTCGCACTATCCTTCTGGTTTTTGTCGCCCTATTCCTGCTGGCAGGTTCTTTCTCAGGAGGGGTTTTAGTTGGATCCTTCCTGCCCAATCAGACAGTTGAAGCACCCATCAGTAGTGAAATCGGTGAAACCAGTCAAAGTACGCAGACGGCAGAGGAAAGCGCTTTGGATTCCCTCTTTGCCCCGTTCTGGGAAGCCTGGCAGTATGTTCACGAACAATATGTGGACCAACCTGTGGATGATACCCTTTTGATGCAGGGCGCGATCAACGGAATGCTGGCGTCTCTGGGAGACGAGCACACAGGTTATATGACGCCCGATGAATACGTAGAAGCCACCACCCCTCTGGATGGATCTTATGAGGGTATCGGCGCTTATGTGGATGTATCGGGTGAATACCTCACCGTCATCAGCCCGATGCCCGGCTCCCCGGCAGAAGAGGCTGGTTTAAAACCCGGTGATGCGGTAATCAAGATCAACGGCGAAGATGTGACCGGACAGGATCCAAGCGTGGTGCTCAAATCAGTGAAAGGCCCAGCCGGTACAGACGTAACTTTGACCATTCAAAGGCCAGAAACAGAAGATCCTTTTGATGTTACGATCACCAGAAAGTCAATCACCCTCGCCAGTGTGACCAGCGAAATGCTGGATGGGAACATTGCCTATATCGCGCTAAACACTTTTGGCGAAGACACAACCACTGAACTCAAAGCAGCATTGAAGATCCTGTTGGCTCAAGATCCGAAAGGGTTAATCCTCGACCTGCGATATAACAGTGGTGGTTATCTAGACACCGCCATCGAGGTGGTTTCACAGTTCATCCCTGAAGGAACTGTCATGATCGAACAGGAAGGTACCGGTGAAGAGATCGTCTACACTGCAGAACCCGGTGGATTGGCAACTAAAATTCCCCTGGTCGTGTTGGTAAATGAAGGATCGGCTTCCGCTTCTGAGATCACAGCTGGCGCAATTCAGGACCTGGGGCGCGGCACCCTGGTGGGCGTTACCACCTACGGCAAAGGCTCTGTTCAAATCTGGACTCCCCTAGAAGACAACCAGGGAGCGGTACGCATCACGGTTGCGCGCTGGTTAACCCCCAATCGGCGCCAGATCAATGAGATCGGTATCACCCCTGACGTAATTGTAGAATATACGCAAGCAGATGTAGATGCCAATATTGATCCACAATTGCAAAAAGCCATAGAAATTCTTAGTCAAGGTGAGTAAAGTGTGATATGATAGGCAGGTTTGCTGAAAATTGGTAATAAATTGACAGTACATTGAGCAAAGGGTATAATCACTCTTCGCTGATAAACGAATCTGGAGAAACCCTTATGGATATGAGTGTTGTGGCGGATACAAACCGCACAATCGAACCAAAAATGCAATTTACCGGAAAGGTCGTCAAAACCCGCCTGGCTGGCGCAGTAATTGATATTGGCATCGGAAAACCCGCTGTTCTGCACATTTCTCAGGTGGTCACTTCTGAAGGCACTCAGATCAAGAGAATCGAAGATGTGCTTAAAGAAGGTGAAGAGATCGAAGTGTGGGTGAAAAAAGTTGCCCGCAAGGACGATGAAGAACGCATTGAATTAACCATGATCCGACCTCTCGACATGGAATGGCGCGAGATCAAGGTCGGTAATACCGTAAAAGGTAAAGTGGTTCGGCTTGAGAAATTTGGTGCGTTTGTTGAAATCGGTGCAGAACGACCCGGCCTGGTTCACATCAGTGAAATGGCACATGGCTATGTCAAAGTGCCCGGTGATGTGGTCAAAGAAGGCGATGAGATCGAAGCGCAGGTGATCGAAGTCAATCGACGCAAGAAACAGATCAAACTGAGCATGAAAGCCTTGCAACCCGAACCCGAAGTGGTGGTGGAAGAAAAACCCAAACCCTCCCCCAAGCAGAATCCTGCGCGTTTCGCAGCCGATCCTAATCGCGAGAAGAAACCCGCACGCAAACCTCGCCGCAGCGCTGAAGCAGACAACAGCGCGCTGATGGCTTCCATTAATGAAACCAATGAACCTGAACCCACTGTCATGGAACTGGCCATGAAAGCCGCCATGGAAAAGGCCAAGGATCGCAAGAAGAAACAGGAAGTCAAAAAAGAAAAAACCTCCTCAAAGGTGCAGGAAGACATCCTCTCCCGCACCCTAGAAGGAAAAATCGAAACCAAGTAACGCACCCTCAAAAAACCATCCCCCAAACCCGGATGGTTTTTTATGTGTTTTTTTTGAAGTTATGATAAACTGGATTTAAGTAAAAATCTTATGAGTATTGCTTATGCATGATCGTTGTGTTTGTTCAAAAGTAATCACCGATCATCTCGCCAGGAGGTGCTGTTCAACAGCCCTCCTCGCTTTTTATATCAAAACAATCCAGACGTGGGAGAGGAGAATCGATGCCAACTAAATACATCTTTCTTACAGGCGGAGTCGTTAGTTCAGTAGGAAAAGGGATCACCGCGGCTGCGGTGGGAAGGCTGCTCAAGCAAAGAGGGTTCGCGGTAGCCATTCAAAAACTTGACCCATATATCAATGTCGATCCGGGCACCATGAGCCCCTATCAGCATGGTGAGGTGTTCGTGCTGGACGATGGCGCTGAAACCGATCTTGACCTCGGACATTACGAGCGTCTGATCGACGTGCACTTGAACAAAGCCTGCACCATGACCACCGGTCAGGTCTATGCGGATGTGATCGCCAACGAACGGCGGGGCGATTTTCTGGGAGGTACGATCCAGGTTGTACCGCACATCACCAACGAGATCAAACGGCGCATTGGCATGGTCTCGAAAATGACGGGGGCTGAGATCGTGTTGGTCGAAGTGGGCGGCACCGTAGGTGACATCGAAAGCCTGCCCTTCCTCGAAGCACTGCGCCAAATCCGTTCAGACATGGGACGGGAAAATACCCTTTATATTCACGTGACCTGGCTACCATTCATTGGAGCGACCGGTGAACTGAAGACCAAACCCACCCAACATTCGGTACGCGAACTGCGCTCGATCGGTATCACACCCGATATGATCGTCGCGCGCAGCGACACTCCGGTGGAACCCGAAATTTGCAGTAAGATCGCCCAATTCTGCGATGTTGAAAAACGCGCGGTCATCCCAATGATCACTGCGCCTGTCTTGTATGAAATCCCCCTACTGCTTGAAAAAGCCAACGTGGGTGAATTCGTGATGGAACGTTTGGGATTGAAATCGGATAAAAAACCCAACTGGAAGGCCTGGGAACGCCTGGTGGTCGAGACCAAACGGGAAAAACCCTCGGTGTCGGTTGCGCTGGTTGGGAAATATGTTGAGCTGCACGACGCTTACATCAGCGTGCGCGAATCCTTGAAACACGCAGCACTGGCGTTAGGCGTGGAACTGGACCTGAAATGGATTCATTCAGTCGAGCTTGAAAAAGGCAACGACTGCAGCGAACTGAAGGACGTGTCAGGCATCGTGGTGCCAGGAGGCTTTGGCAGCCGAGGCATTGACGGCAAGATCACGGCAGCACATTTTGCCCGAACCAACAAGGTGCCCTACTTTGGCCTTTGCTTGGGCATGCAGTTGATGGTGGTGGATTTTGGTCGTGCGGTTCTCGGAACAGATGATGTAAATTCGTCAGAATTCGAACAGGCCACCCAGAACCCGGTGATCGACCTGATGCTGGATCAAAAGAACGTGACCGACAAGGGTGGCACCATGCGATTAGGTTTGTATCCGTGTATGCTGCAGCCGGGAACAATTGCCAGCAAGGCTTATGGAATTGACAAGGTCGATGAACGCCACCGCCACCGCTTTGAATTTAACAATAAATACCGAGATTTGTTCACCAAGAAGGGTATGCGTTTTTCAGGGTTATCTCCTGACGGCAATCTGGTGGAGATCGCAGAACTGGTGGATCACCCGTTCATGCTAGGTACCCAATTCCACCCCGAGTTCCTCTCCAGACCCAACCGTCCGCATCCGTTGTTTGTCGCTTTTATGCGTGCAGTTTGCGAAAAAGCCGGAGTGAAATTCCAGGAGCCGCCCCTATCGTTTGAGGATTAATCGGATGATTTTGTATTATACTTAGCGCATTACGCTCAAATTCATGGCAGTCAGCCTGCCTTATTCTTAGATAAAAGGACAATATTATGGAAATCGTATCAGTTGAAGGTCTTGAAATTCTGGATTCACGCGGCAACCCAACCGTGGACGTGCGGGTCATCTTGGAAGACGGTTCGTTTGGAGAAGCCTGCGTTCCCTCTGGTGCCTCCACCGGCATCCATGAAGCCCTCGAAATGCGCGATGGCGATAAATCCCGTTACAATGGCAAGGGTGTGCTCAAAGCGGTTGAAAATGTCAACGGCGAGATCGCTGAGAACCTGCTCGGCATGAGCGCTTTCGAACAAAAAGAGATCGATGAGTTCATGATCGAACTGGACGGTACAAAGAACAAAAGCCGCTTCGGTGCCAACGCCATGCTGGGAACCTCATTAGCTGTGGCCAAAGCCGCCGCCAACTGCCTGGGCATCCCCCTGTATCGCTATATCGGTGGCGTGTATGCCCACGTGCTGCCCACCCCGATGATGAACATCCTGAACGGCGGCGCCCACACCAACTGGCAATCAACCGACGCGCAGGAATTCATGGTAATGCCTCTGGGTGCCCCCACCTTCGCAGAAGGTCTGCGCTGGGGAGCCGAGATTTATCATAAACTCAAGGAAGTGCTCAAGGCCCGCGGATACGCCACTCTGGTGGGCGACGAAGGTGGTTACGCCCCTGCTCTGAAAGCCAACAATGAAGCGGTTGAGGTCATCCTAGAAGCCATCGAAAAAGCAGGTTACAAAGCCGGCGAGCAGGTCTGCATCGCACTCGACCCTGCTGCTTCTGAGCTCTACGATGAAGAGACCAAGACCTACAATCTGCGCAAAGAAGGCAAGAAACTCACCAGTGAACAGATGGTCGATTTCTGGATCAACTGGGTCAACCAGTATCCCATCGTTTCCATCGAAGATGGCCTCGCCCAGGATGACTGGGAAGGCTGGAAACTGCTGACCAAACTGAAAGGCGATAAACTTCAGATCGTGGGCGATGATCTGCTGGTAACCAATCCAGAACGCGTGCGCCGCGCCATCAAGGAAGATGCCTGCAACGCTCTGCTGGTCAAGCTGAACCAAATCGGCACCCTCACCGAGACCATCGAAGCCGTCGAGACTTGCCACCGCAACGGTTGGCGCGCGGTCACCTCACACCGCTCCGGCGAGACCGAAGATTCAACCATCGCTGACCTAGCCGTGGCTCTCAACATGGGCCAGATCAAGACCGGCGCTCCCGCCCGCTCTGATCGCGTGGCTAAATACAATCAGCTCATCCGCATTGAAGCGGAACTGGGCGACACCGCCAAGTATGCCGGCTGGTCAGCCATTAAAGGCCATTAGTTTTATACTTAACGACAAAAAGGACGGAACTTCGGTTCCGTCCTTTTTTATTGGTTTTATTCAGTTCTGAATGTCTTCCAGATTATCAATTCATCAATAACTGGAGGTCCGAAAGACTTCGGCCTCGTTTTACCTTAACGGGAGATTCCTTCCAATAATTCCAGACTGGCATCGATCACGATCTGCTGCTGTTCCTCACGTGTGATGAGCGCGGGGTTATCCCCTTTTTGATCGCCATACCAGCCAAAATAGGCGTGATTGCCACCTTCAATGACCACTTTCACCATTTGCTGCGGCAAGAGCAGCAAGGAGGCTTCGATATCGGTTGGGGTGGCCAACCCATCCAGCGAAGCTGAAATGGTGGTAACCGCACCAGAGTAATCTGATAGATCGTTGCTTTCTGCAGGATAAGACGCCAGCAGGATCAAGCCGTCGATCTGGTTGGGATGAGCATAGAGATAACTGGCAGCCATGGAACCCCCCAGCGAATGTCCGCCGACCGCCCAGTTCTCAATTTGCGGGTAAAACGAGATCACTTTTTCAGCGATTGTTGAACCAAACACGGCCAGATTGAGTGGCATGCGCGGGATGACTACCAGATAACCCTCCTCTGCCAGCGCACGCGCGTATGGCGTGTAAGCGCGATAATCCACCCGCCCACCTGGATAGAAAATGAAACCAGTATCCGGCGATTCACCAACCGGGTTGAATACCAGCCATCTTCCATTCTGGACTGTAACCAGGTTGTCTGAATCCAATACGGCAAGAGCCTCAGGCATGGGTTTGGCGGGCGTGTAGCCCCACACCAACATACCAATGAGCATGATTCCCACCAATGCCAGCAAACCAAGCGCGATCTTCTTGACGATTTTCATACGTTCTCCTCTTAATCCAATTTTATCGGACTTGATTTTTGGGTCAAGAGGATTGGGTAAAAATGTTGTTATAATACCTCCAGCAAAACCCATTTTCCAGGAGTGTTTGTATGGCCCTTTATAACGATTTTGCACAGGTATACGCGAAAGGGGATTACCCAACCCTGTCACAGGCGGTGGCTGAGATCCTACCGAACGTTTTAAAGGAATACAAGATTCCACTTAAAGGGAAGCTTCTGGACGTGGCTTGCGGTGAAGGCAGCTTCGCGCTGGCCATGACCAAAACCGGTTGGGAAGTGACCGGCATTGATCAATCTGAAGAGATGCTGCGCCTGGCCAGGCACCGCGCTCAACAAGCCCAATTGAATATTCAGTTCATCAAACATGACATGAGGTTTCTGGATTTCACAGATGAGTTCGACCTGGCTACCTGCTGGTTCGACAGCCTGAACTACATGCTCACCAAGGATGACCTTCAATCCACATTCAATAATATTGCCAGAGCATTAAAACCAGGCGGCTGGTTCATATTCGATATGAACACCACCTACGGTCTGGCCGTCGAGTGGCAGAAAGAAAAATGTTATGTGCGGCAGGAAACCCCCGATCTGCTTGAACTGCATCGCACCGATTATGATTTCGAGAACAATAAAGCCTGCGTGACGATCACCTGGTTCGTGCGCGAAGGTGAAGTGTGGCAGAAGTTCGAAGAAAAACATGTGGAACGCGCTTTTCCGATCGAAGAGATCGAGGATTGCCTGGAGTACGCCGGGTTCAAGGTAGTGGGTAAGTTCGGCAGCATCCGCCATCAAAAGCCGCTGCAATCCGACAACAACCGGGTGTGGTTCCTCACCCACTATCAGGATTCAGTTCACTAGAAGCTGATTAGCTTTATTCCAAATCTGGTCAAACATTTGAGCCGTCAAGCGGCCGGTCTGCGTATTCTGCCGGCTGGGATGGTACGACGCCAGCACCCACGGATGGGCTTCAGAAGCCTCCAGAAGCGCTCCGTGGTCAAAGGATGGCACATGATCCATTTCTCGTGTGATCTCGTCCCAGGCGAGCCTGCCAAGTGCCACAATGCCTTGAACCGAGGTCAGCAACCCCAGCTCCGCTTCCAAGAAATCATGGCAGTTGGTGATCTCGCCACGGTCGGGCTTGTTATCCGGTGGTGCGCAGCGGCAAACCGCTGTGATGAACAGGTTCTTCAGTTCCAAACCGTCATTTACATTCAATCCATCAGGTTGATTGGCAAATCCAGCCCGCCAG
>CAZRHZ010000001.1:57358-60619 GCA_964599995.1 uncultured Anaerolinea sp.
CAAACCGTCATTTACATTCAATCCATCAGGTTGATTGGCAAATCCAGCCCGCCAGAGGGCAGGATAAAGAAAACTACCCGATGCATCGCCTGTGAACATGCGGCCGGTACGATTCGAACCGTGCGCGCCGGGCGCCAGCCCCACCACCAGCACCTGTGCGTTTGGATCGCCAAACCCAGGCACTGGCCTGGCCCAATAGACTTGATCCCGATAGGCTTTGCGTTTGACCGCCCCAACTTCCTCCCGCCAAGCCACCAATCGCGGACACTTGCGGCAGGAAATGATGCGATTCTCAAGTTCTTGAAGGGTGTGAATTTCCATTGTGTGCGATCAAAGGATCAACATGGCGTCGCCAAAGGAATAGAAACGGTAGCTGCGTTCCACGGCGTTCTGGTAGGCCTGCAGGATCTTCTCACGGCCGGTGAAAGCACTGACCAGCATGATGAGGGAAGATTGCGGCAGGTGAAAATTGGTCACCATGCCGTCCACCACCTTGAAGGTATATCCAGGCAGGATAAAGAGCTGGGTCGGACCTGAAATCGGAGCGACGTGGTTTGGATAGGTGCTTTGAGCAGCCGCAGATTCTAGCGTGCGCACACTGGTGGTGCCCACCGCGATCACCCGTCCGCCACGTTCTTTGGTCTGGTTGATCAATTCCGCCGCCTCGGGGGTCACCTCGCACCATTCGCTGTGGATCTGGTGCTCGAGGGGATCCTCTTCAGTGACTGGAGCGAATGTATCCAGGCCTACATGCAGGGTGACACGCGCAAAGCGGATGCCTGCAGATTCAAGCTCGCTCATTAACTCGGGAGTGAAATGCAGCCCGGCGGTAGGCGCAGCGGCCGAGCCCGTTTCTTTGGAATAAACGGTCTGGTAACGTTCGGGATTTTGCAGCGGGGTATGAATGTAAGGCGGTAGAGGCATCTGGCCTACGTTGGGCAGCAGGTTCTCGATGGGACTCAGGAAACGCACCATCCTGCGGCTGCCGCTGAGGTCTGCCATGATCTCAGCCTGGGGACCGCCCTCAACCTGAACCCTCACCCCGATCTTCATGCCCTTGCCACCCACCAGGGCTTCCCAGGTATTAGCATCCAGGCGTTTGAGCAGAAGAAGCTCCACTTTGCCACCAGTCGGTTTACGGGCAAAAAGGCGGGCTGGAATGACGCGTGTCTGGTTGACCACCAACAGGTCACCTTTTTGAAGATAACTGCCGATATTTCGAAAGATCGCGTCTTCAAGTTGGTCAGAATCGCGGTGCAGCACCATCAGGCGTGAATTGTGGCGAGGTTCCACGGGCGTCTGCGCGACGCGCTCAGGCGGTAAGGTGTAATTGAAATCAGAAGTCTTCATGGTCTATGGCAGTAAACGCGGCTGTTCTTCCTTGCCGGTAAAAGGAACATGCAAATGGTCGTAAGCTGATTTGGTGGCCACCCGTCCCTGAGGGGTGCGGTCGAGAAAGCCCAGTTGAAGTAAATAGGGTTCGACCACGTCCATGATGGTGTCGGGTTCCTCACTGATGGAGGCTGCAATGGTCGCCAGCCCCACCGGTCCGCCGTTATACTTTTCGATCACGGTGACCAGCACACGGCGGTCAACATCATCCAGACCGAGTTCATCCACGGCCATCAGATCGAGGGCATCCTGTGCCACCCGGCGGTTGATCAGACCATCCGCGCGCACCTGGGTAAAATCGCGCACCCGGCGTAAAAGGCGCAACGCGACACGCGGGGTGCCCCTGGCACGACGCGCGATCTCGGCAACGCCCTCGGGGTCAGCATCCACCTTGAGCATGCCTGCTGCGCGTTTCACGATCTTCTGCATGGCAGATTGGTCGTAATAATCGAGGCGGTATACCGCACCAAAGCGGGCGCGCAGCGGAGAAGTGACCAGCGCCAAACGAGTGGTAGCACCAATGACAGTGAATTTGGGCAGTTTGAGACGCAAGGAACGCGCCGCAGGCCCCTTGCCAATGATGATATCCAGCGCGTAATCTTCCATGGCCGGGTAAAGGATCTCTTCCACGGCGCGGCCAAGGCGATGAATTTCGTCTATGAAGAGAATATCCCCCGCGCGCAGGTTGGTGAGGATGGCTGCCAGATCTCCGGTGCGCTCGATGGCCGGGCCGGAGGTGATCTTGATGTTCACGCCCATCTCGTTGGCCAGCACGTGCGCCAGGGTGGTCTTGCCCAGGCCGGGAGGGCCGTAAAAGAGCACATGGTCGAGAGATTCCTTGCGCTGACGGGCAGCGGCGATGAGGATCTCGAGGTTTTGCTTGACCTGGTCCTGACCGATCAATTCTTTGAGTGTGGTCGGACGCAAGGCCTGGTCAACGCGGTCTTCGGGCTGTGAGTCGGGGTCGGTAATGCGCTCTTTTTCATCGCTCATGTGCATGATTATACCCTGCCCTCTATTTTGAGACTTAACATTTGACCCATTATTCTCCAAATTCGTGCGCTATTTCAGGATTATGACTATAATTGAGAAAAATCCCGGGAGGAAGCATGGAGAATGTATTCGTTTCACAGCACCCGATGATCGCTCACAAGTTAAGCATCCTGCGCGACACGAAAACCGATACGCAAAAATTCAGAGAACTGGTCAAAGAAATCGCTGGTTTACTGGCCTATGAGGTGACGGCGGACTTCCCGACCGAAACTGTGCAGGTAAACACCCCAATGGGAGCGGCCAACTGTCGCTGCCTGAATGAGAAGATCGGGCTGGTGCCCATCCTGCGCGCCGGGTTGGGAATGGTGGAAGGCTTCTGGTCCTTCATCCCGAGCGCGGAAGTGTGGCACATTGGGCTTTATCGCGATGAACACACCCTGAAACCCGTGGAGTATTACAATAAGCTGCCGACCGAACCGACGGTATCGATGTGTTTGATCCTGGATCCTATGCTGGCGACCGGGGGATCGGCCTCCGCGACGATCGACGTACTGAAACGCTGGGGAGTTAAGAAGATCAAATTTGTGGGACTAATCGGCGCACCCGAGGGGATCGCGCTGGTTCACAAGAATCATCCCGAAGTACCCATCCACCTGGCCTGCGTGGATGACCACTTGAACGAGATCGGTTATATCGTACCTGGCCTGGGTGATGCCGGTGATCGGCAGTTTGGAACAGCATAAGTTCTTCACCCCTTCTCTTTTGAAATGCTACATTTATTGAATATCACAAAAATCAATTATCTAGATCATTCTTGCTAAATTTCTTGAGTTTTTGTGTAAAAAAATATTTTTGGATAATTCGAGCTCACCATGA
>CAZRHZ010000002.1:0-7312 GCA_964599995.1 uncultured Anaerolinea sp.
CGTCACACCCTCCTCGGTTTGCTGGCTCAAAAGCCCCGCTACGGTTATGAACTGTGCGCGGGGTTTTCAGCGCTGGTCGGCGGCAAAGAGAACTGGGACGTCAAACCCGCCCAGATCTACACCACCCTGGCCCGCATGGTCGATTCCGACTTGATCCGCCTGGACGATCCGGATCACGGCCAGAGCAAGGGCGAGTACTCCATCACCGAGAGCGGGCACGCGGAATTGATGAACTGGTTCCGCGACAGCTCGCTTGAAGAGCCCCACCAGGACGCCTTTTATCTGAAACTGATGCTCTCCCTCGATCTGGATGAGGTGGACGCCTCGCGACTGATCGCCATCCAGCGCGCCGCGCTGTATCAGGAACTGCACCGCATCACCAAACTGCGCCAATCCCTCGATCCGCGCGCCCAACTGGCTCAGATCCTACTCATGGACAAGGCCGCCATGCACCTCGAAGCTGACCTGCGCTGGCTGGAAATGATCGAAGGCCGCCTGGACGAGGTGCTGCAGCAGCCAGCCCCCAAACCCGCCCTGCGCCCCCGCGGACGTCCGCCGAGTTCGTGACCCGTACTTATTCATTATCCGTCACATTAAATCGCACTTAACCTTAAGGAGAAACAGAATGGCAATGATCGAAGTGAAAGACCTCAGCAAAGTATACGGCAGTGGCGAAGCCAGCGTGACCGCCCTGGATTCAGTGAACCTGTCCATCGAGCAAGGCCAGTTCGTGGCCGTGATGGGCCCCAGTGGATGCGGTAAATCCACCCTGCTGCACCTGATCGGCGGGCTGGACCGCCCCACGGGCGGATCCGTTTTGATCGAAGGCAGCGACATCTCGAAGATGAGCGATAACGCGCTCACCGAGCTGCGCCGCCGCAAGATGGGTTTCATTTTCCAATTCTTCAACCTCATCCCCGTGTTGGACGCAGTGGAGAACACCTCCCTACCGCTCATCCTGGACGGGGTCAAACCCGCGGACGCCAACCAGAAGGCCAAAGACTGGTTGAAGCGCAATAAACTCGAAGACCGTGCCAGCCACCGTCCACACGAGCTTTCAGGCGGGCAGCAGCAGCGCGTGGCTATCTCACGCGCCATGGTCTCTGAGCCGGTCATCGTGCTGGCCGACGAACCCACCGGCAATCTCGACTCACGCAGCGGAGACGAGATCGCGGCCGTGCTGCGCAAGGTGGTCACCGATTGGGGACGCACCGTATTGATGGTCACCCACGATCCGCGTATCGCGGCTTACGCCGACCGCATCATCTTCCTCAAGGACGGCAAGGTGGTGGATGACACCCTGCTCAACGGCACCAACGGCGAGAACGCCAAACGCTTGAAGGAAAAAGTGGAGGCGCTATGAGCATCCAATTTCGTTTAGCCTGGCGCTACCTGTGGGGCAGAAAGCAGCGCATGATCCTGACCACGCTGGCCGTGGTCTTCGGCGTGACCCTGCTCTTCGGGTTGAACGCCATGATGCCCGCCATGCTGGAGGCCTTTCGGCACAACATGGTCACCACGGCCGGCAAAGTGGATATCTCCATCACCGGCGACTCGAACAACCCCTTCGATGAGACCGTGCTGGCCGACCTGCAGGGCATCGAGGGCATCAGCCAGTACACCGGCATCCTCTCGAAAAACGTGGTGCTGCCCGAATCGATGGGCGGCTCGGTCAACCAACTCACCGGGGCTTCAGCTGTCACCGTCACCGGCGTGATCATGGAAAGCGCAGAGACCGTGCGCAACTACTCGCTGAGTGAAGGCCGCTTCCTCGAAGCGGGTGATACCTTCGCCACCGTCATCCCACAGCTGCTGGCTGACAAGATGGATCTGCAGGTTGGCGACACCCTGTCCATCCCGTCCAGTGAAGGTACCGCAGACCTGGAGGTGGTGGGCATCCTTTCGCTCAGCGCGGCGGCCGGCCTGGATGAGATTTTGGTGCCGCTCGAAACCGCGCAGACCATCCTCAACCTGCCGGGCAAGATCAACACCATCGACATCCTCATCACCGCCGACGCGGATCGTGAGGCCGTGGTCGCGGCCATCCTTGCCAGACTCGGACCCAACTTCAAGAGCGGAGCCATCGAGGTTGGGAACGAACTCTCTTCAGCGCTAGCGATGGGCGAGTCGATGATGTGGGTCTTCGGCATCATGGCATTGGCCATGTCTGCCTTTATCATCTTCAATACCTTCCGCACGGTGATCGCTGAACGGCGCCGCGACCTGGGCATGCTGCGCGCCATCGGCGCTTCGCAGCGCACGGTCATGGGCCTCATCCTGACCGAATCGCTGATCCAGGGCATGCTAGGCACCGCTCTGGGGTTGGTGTGCGGCTATCTGCTGTGCAGCCTGCTGCTTTCGAGTATGGGCGGCATGCTGGCGAGCCTGATGCGTGTCTCGGTTGGCACACCGACCATCACCACCGGCAACCTGATCGGATCGATCGTGTTGGGCATTGGGTTCACCGTGGGCAGCGCCTACTTCCCTGCCCGCTCAGCCATGCAGGTCACCCCGCTGGAGGCCATGCGCCCGACCCAGGCCGCCGTGGAGTTCCGCCAGAACCGCAAACGTGCCTGGTGGGGCAGCGCGCTGATCGTGGTCTCGGTGGTTGGTCTGGTACTGGGCGACCTGAAAGTCTCTGGACTATCGAGCCTGGTCTTTTTGATCGGCCTGATCCTGCTGGCGCCCGTGCTGGTCAAATGGGTGGCGGACGGATTTGGCAAGGTGGTGGCCTGGATCTATCCCCGCGAAGGGCGCCTGGCACAGGGCAACCTTTCGCGCCAGCCAAGCCGGGCAGCCGTGACGGCCTCTTCGATGATGATCGGCCTGGCCATCTGCATCATGATGCTTTCGATGATCATGAGTGTCGAGCACGGTTTCATCAGTTACCTCGACACCAGTCTCGGCTCTGATTATCTGCTGCTGCCGCCCTCCCTGGTGCTGGG
This sequence comes from uncultured Anaerolinea sp., assembly GCA_964599995.1. GTDB lineage: Bacteria > Chloroflexota > Anaerolineae > Anaerolineales > Anaerolineaceae > UBA6107. Next base: position 2,946 of record CAZRHZ010000002.1, read on the forward strand.
CGGGGGCAACCTGGGTGCCAACCAGGGCTTGATCGAGCGCATCCAGGCCACGGAGGGCGTGGATGCCGCCACCTCGCTGCGCCTGGCAGCCAGCCAGAGCGACGGGGCCGCGCTGCAGTTGATCGGCGTGGACCCGGTCACCTACCCCCAAGTGGCCGGCCTGGAGTTCAGCCAGGGAGACGAGGATGAAGCCTTTGCCGCCATGGCCGGCGATAGAGCCATCATCGTCAACGGCGTTTTCGCCGCCACCAACGGCGTCAAACCCGGCGACCGGTTGACCCTCATCTCGCCGCACGGCGACCAGGTTTACACCGTGGTAGGTGTGGGCTTTGACTACCTCAACGCCAAGATCGCCACCGGTTACATCGCCCAGAAATACCTGGAGGAGGATTTCAACTCCACCTCAGACATGCTGCTGCTGGTCAATCGCAAGCCAGACGCAGACGCGGCGCAGGTGAAAGCCGCGCTCAACACCATCGTCAAAGATTACCCGGCCTTCAGCCTGATCGACTCGGGCGACTTCAAGGCCGAACAGATGAGCATGTTTCGCTCGCTGATGAGCGTCTTCTACGCCATGGTGTTCATGCTGGCCATCCCCGGCCTGATCGCCATGGCCAACACCATGGGCATCAATGTGATCGAGCGTACGCGCGAGATCGGCATGCTGCGCGCGGTGGGCTCCACCCAGCAGCAGGTCAAGAACATGATCTTCGCGGAGAGCGTCTTGCTCTCGGCGCTTGGTACGCTGATGGGCATCGTGACCGGGCTCTTCTTGAGCTACCTGATGCTCAAGGCCATCGCCGTACTGGGCTTCGAGACCCAGTTCTTCTTTCCGACCTACGCGGTGGTAATGTCGATCGTGGTCGGGCTGGTCTTCGGCATCTTCGCGGCCTGGGTGCCCGCCCGCCAGGCAGCCAAGACCGTGATCGTCGAGGCGCTGCAGTACGAATAGATTGGTTGTTGGGGCACGTTGCAACGTGCCCATTTAAGAAAGTTCATGTATGGGCGCACTGCGGTGCGCCCATTTTTCTCTCGTACACTGCCCTCCCGAAGGACATTCCCGCAAGGACACCGGGACGGTGCGGGACGATGTGGCATGTCTTTTTGTCAGGGTTGCACCTCTCGCGTTGCACACAGTAGGTGCGAGCGAAGCGAGTTTAGATTAAGGGGCACGTCGCAACTGTGCCCCTACTACCGGTTAACTTTTTTTTCTGTTTATTGTTTACGCATTACCAACATGTAAGTTCCAGCCTGATCGATCTGGGCCTCGATTCTTCCATCCACGATTAAGGTGTTTTGCAATTCAACCCAGGTTTCACCTATTTCATCCCAGAAGAGGATGAACTGCTGGTCTGAAGGTACGTTTTCATGAAGCGGGAAGCTGACGGTTGTTTCAGCGCCAGACTCGAAGCCCGATGGAGATCCCTCCGCATCTTTTTTATAGACCGCCAAGGCTGAGATGGGCTCCCAGATATCGGCGACTGGTAAGACATTCCAGACCGCCACAGGGATGGTCACCAAGGTGGATCTCTGACCACAAGACGTGGTAAGCATGGCACCGGTGGATAATTCGACTGTCAGAGCATTTTCACTGCAAGACAGGTCGGTCTCTTGACCTTTGATCAATAGAGCATAAAGTCCTGCAGTCTTCGCGAAAGCCATCATTTGGCCAATGCTGCCGGTATGGTTCCAACGAGTGTAAAGACAGTTTTTGAAACCATTTTTGTCGAATCCGCTGAACAGACAATCATCCGTGGTCACTTCCAGGAACGGGATATAGATGGAGTTGATCTCAACCCATTCTTCCTGTTCTTCATCCCAGAAAGCAACCACCAAATCTTTTGGATTGAAGCCCTGCGGAACCATAAAGGAAATTGTCATCCCGACTTTGTCATTGCGATCAGGTACACCATTTTCCGATAAGGAAATTTCAATACCGAACAGCATGCGCGTATCTTCCGGGAGTTCATCGGGCAAAGTGAAGATGTCAAAGTAGGCCAGTCCAGCAATTTCTCCATTGAGGAAGCCGAAGAAGGCCTGATTTCCTTCTGGCAAAACAAGAATGATGGCCAGATAACCCTCTGCAAGCAACTGCACTTTTTGACCAGTGATCACTGGAATTACGAAGACATCTCCGCTCGTAACAGGAACAATGACCGGCTTGGCTTCTTGCCCTGGTTTTTCTGGGATATCCTCATCCGGAATGTCATCGTCCGGTTTAAGCAAAGTCCAATTCTCAATGTCGTTTAATGGAACTGAATAGACACTCTCAGGGAGAATAATGCCCGTATCATATCCATCACCGCCATAAAGAATATTCGTACCCAATCCGGCATACAGCGTGTCGTCCCCGCCAAGGCCAGAAAGGATATCATCGCCTGCGCCACCATCCAGGACGTTGTTCTTATCATTACCAGTTAGAGAATCATTACCACTGCCACCCACGATGTTTTCAATGCTGGTTACGCCGGCAAAGATCACATTGACAAAACCGTTTTGAAGTGTCGCGATAATGCCGGTTGTGTAATTTGAGAAATCCAACGTATCAGTGCCACCACGGCCGTCTATACTGCCTGCCATTGTGGCTCCGTCTCTGAATATAAAGGTGTCGTTCATTCCAGAACCATTCAGAGATTCAATGCTATCCCATGTCAGGGTGCGACCCTGGCTGGTATAGGTTCCGCTGTGAATGATCTCCCACACACCCGCACTATTTAATCCACTCAAAACGTCGTCTTCAGATCCACCGATGATATCGTTGATGTTGGTAAAGAGATGCAAGGTGAACAACTCATTTCCGGTAAACCCGGTCAGGCTGCCTAATCCTTTGAGGTTGAAGATAAGACCACTGGTGTAATCAGTGTAATTCAGCGTATTGGTGCCGGCTTGTCCATCGATGATCCCAACCAACGAGGACATATCCATGAACAAGAAGGTATCGTTTCCAGTTCCACCGAAGAGGTCAAAGGATTGGTCGCCATTGATGATGAAGGTGTCACTGCCACTTCCACCGTGCAGGATTTCGAAATCTTCGGCTAGCATGGAGTGCCCATTCATTTGATAGTTGACATCACCCGACAGATCAAACACCGCAGTCCCATTCGCGCCGGTGAATTCATCTGATGCTGAACCAGTGCCGATAACCGTGTCAACATTGGTAAAGAATCCGTTGATTGAAGCCTCAAGTCCCTTGAATCCATCAACGTCGCCGATATCCATGAGGGTGATCAGGCGTGGTGTGGCGTATGCAGATAGGTCAAGGATGTCCTCTCCGGCCTGTCCATCGATATTGCCAGTCAGCAACACACCATCACTGAAGACAAACTGATCTGCACCCGGTCCGCCAAACAGAGAGACATGCCGTTCAGTATTGATCATGAAGAGATCATCACCACTGCCAGCCTGAATATTTTCGCCAAAGGTGTCGGGTTGAGTGACCAGGTTTGCAGCATAAGAAATATTCATGTTACTCAAGTCAATCATCAGGTCATCAGTGACCGTAGAGAAGTCGAGCCAATCACTGCCCTGGTCGATCGATTCATGAACCTGGTCAACGCCCCAATTTGCGCCAAAGCAGAAGCGATCATCGCCAAGGCCGCCGAAGAGGGTATCGTTTCCATCTCCACCCACCAAAACATCGTTTCCACCCAAGCCATACAGTGTGTCATTGCCACCACTGCCGTTGAGATGATTGGCAAATTCGTCACCGGTGATCGTGTCATTGCCTGAGCCACCGGTTACGTTCTCAAAGTTGACAACACCGCCAGATACACCTTCTGCCATGTGGTTAGAAAGATCAACGACAATGGTTGCGCTATAAGATTGATAATCCAATTCGTCTGAACCCTCACCACCATCAAGACTGCCAACATGGGTGGCGCCGTCTGCAAACTGGAATGTGTCGGCTCCGTTTCCTCCAATCAGTGATTCGATGCCCGCGAAGGTCAATGTGTTCAGATCCACCGAGTAGATATCTTGTATTCCAGTGGTAATCTGCCATAAGGCTGTGGCGTCCATACCAAGCAACGAATCACCAGACAACACCGAACCGATCAGGTCTTCAATGTTGTCAAAAGCACCGATCACGCCCATCACCTCTCCCTGGAATCCGCTCAGGCTTCCTTTCTCAGTGAGCACGAAATTCAAGGGGCTTCCAAAGTTACTGAAACTCAGTGTATCGTCTCCACTCTTTCCGTCGATGGAGCCTTCGATTGTGGCGCCATTGTTGAAGACAAATACATCTCCAGTGGAAGAGCCAACGAAATTCTCAACATAATTACCCGAACTGATTTCCGGTTTTGTGGTTACTTTCCCGGCTATGCTGGTGACTTCCAATGTTGTTCCATCAAACACAAAGGTCAATCCGC
>CAZRHZ010000002.1:7412-16138 GCA_964599995.1 uncultured Anaerolinea sp.
CAGATCAAAGACTGCTGTCGCATTCATGCCTGTCAAGGTGTCGGTCAGGCTGGTTGAACTCCCTGCGATGAGATTAAAATTGCTGAATCCGCCAGAGATGGACGTAACAGTTCCGATGAAACCATCAGCAACACTTCCAAGACCTGTCAGGATCACATTGACACCTGATAGCGAATTCGCGAAGCTAAGCAAATCGTCTCCGCCGCCCGCATCAATGGCCCCATTGATCGAGGCTCCATTAGCGAAGTGGAATTCATCATCTCCACCATTGCCTTTCAATGACAGGTTGTGATTGCCAGATAACTTGAATACGTCTTCAGCAGATCCGCCATTCAAGATCTCAAATCCTGAGAATTCCAGGCTAAACGGCGCAAGGACATAGTAATTTATGGAACCCAGATCAAAGACAGCAGGGCTGTCAACGCCGGTCAAGACATCGCTGATTGAAGTGGAACTGCCAATCAGACGGTCAATCCCATTGAATCCGTTACCAATGCTGATCGTTGATCCATTGAATCCGTCTGCATCAGCGCTTGATAACATTACACTACAGGTTGAGGCCAAACCACTGAATGAGAGTGTATCCACCCCACTGAGGCCATCAACTTCGCCGCTCAACCCAGCAGCGCCGCTGAAGTTGAACGAATCAGATCCCGAACCACCGTAGAGGTTTTCGATATTGCTGAAGGTCAACTCACCCACATTGCCGCTGTCTACATTATTGACATTAAAGGTGTTGCCAGCATCGCTTCCAACCAAACTGTCTGCGAGAGGAGTGCCGACAATATTCTGGATCAAGGCCACAGGACCAAAAATTCCCGTGACTGTACTTGTCTGCAGGTTATAGGTAATCGCCGCATTGAACCCACTGTAGTTCAGCGTATTGGTACCAGACCCACCATTGACACTGCCTGTGATCGAGCTTCCACTATGGAAGATGAAGGCGTCATTTCCGCCAGCGGTGTTCAAATTCAGAGAAGCCGATCCAATCACGTTGACTGTGTCATTTCCAGAACCCAAAACCAGATATTCAACATCATAACCGGTATTCGCAACGCTATTCGATCCGTTGAGAATCTCGAATCCAGAGGAATTCAGGTTGACGGTCAGCGGAACGAGGATTCCGGCAAATTCCATGGTATCGGTTCCAAGGGTACCGATCACAACATCTCCGGTTCCCCAATTCGATCGGAATACGTAAGTGTTGTTGCCGGAACCTCCATCAAAGGTGTCTTGCCCGCCAACATCTGTCAATACGTTGTCTGATGCGTCTCCGATGATGGTGTCATTGCCCAAACCGGAAATGACATTTTCGATACCAGACACCGCAGTACTGACTCCATTGACAGTGGCTTGATTCAAGGTCAGATTGACCACTATATCAGTGGTATAGGATTGATAATCCAAGGTATCTATGCCATCCAAAGCCTGGAGGTTACCACTGAGCGTTGCCCCATCAGCAAAGATGAAGGAATCGGCCCCTGAACCACCCACCAGGTTGTTCACCTGGGTGAAGACCAGGCTGCCATTGAGGGTCCCGCAATCTGCGCCGGTGATCTGGAAGGTGTTGCCGGAATTGAGCCCGACCAGAGTGGACGAAACCGACGAAGCTCCAGTGAACGAGGATATGCCGCTGAAGACTCCACTCAGGCCAGTGACTTTACTGGTTTGAACGTTGAAAGTCACCTCGCCCGCTGTGTACCCATTGAAATCTAACTTGTTTTGACCAGATCCACCATCCAGGTTGCCCGACAGAGAACCTGAACCTACCCAATGGAAGGTGTCAACAACGCTGCCACCTAGCAGATTTTCAATGCTGCTGAAGGCAAACTGACGTCCCTCGCTGACGTAGCGGTTACCCGAATCGTCAACGAACCATTCAGAGAGGACATTGCGACCCACCAAGGTATCTGATCCAGCTGTACCGATGAGAACGTTGATATTATCAAATCCAGTTGGGATAACGCCGCTCACCAAACCCTTGTATCCGGTAAGTGTTCCCAAACCGTTCAAAGTGATGGTTTTACCAGTTGTATAACCCGACAGGTCAAGTGTGTTGGAACCTTCCTGACCGTCAAGCTTTCCGGAGATTGTGGAACCCTCCTGGAATGTAAAGACATCGTCTCCATTACCGCCAATCAGGTTTTCGATCACCGCACCTGAAATCGTCAGGGTATTGCCTGCTGAAGTAATGGTCGCACCTGTGGTTTGAATGACGCCCAACAGGTCACCAGTGTAACCGACAAAGGTCACCGTGTCTTGACCCGCACTATCTATAAGACTGTCGCTCCCCCAGGCAGAATTAAAGACGTAGGTATCGTTGCCTGAACCGCCATTCAGTTGGTCATCTCCTGCGCGACCGTCGATGACATTGTCAGCGGAATTGCCAATTAGTGTGTCGCCCAGATTCGATCCGATGACGTTCTCAATGCTGATCAGCGTATCGTTACCGGATTCTGCGCTTGTGGCTGTTCCTGAACCAAGGTTCACGATGACACCAGCAGTGGTATTTACGCTGTAATCAACAGTATCAATACCCGTGCCACCATCCAGGGTATCATTTCCACTGAAGCCGATTAAGATGTCATTGCCACCCAAACCGTAGATGATGTCGTTGGCGTCCGTTCCAACCAGATAGTTGTCTCCATTATCACCGTAGAATGTGTTTGAAACCGCGCCACCGATGACATTTTCGATTGCAGAAATGCCGCCAGAAATTCCAGTAGCTATTCCAGTTGTCAGGTTTACACTCGCCGCGAGCGTATATCCGCTGTAATCGAGAGTATCGGTTCCAAGGCCACCTGCGATTGAACCTGTCAAAGTCGAACTGCCCACCATCTTGAAGGTATCGGTGGCTGAACCGCCTATCAGGTTTTCAACAGAACTGTAGTTCAATACCCGACCACTGCCAACTTCTTGATAAGTACCGCTGACCCCATTGATCGTAAAGAAACTATCAGCGTTCATGCCCGTCAAGCGATCGGTGCCAGAGCCAGATAGAATGGTATTGATATTGGCAAAAGTGCCACCAATAGAAGTCATCGTTCCATTGAATCCATCTATTGATCCCAGTCCAGTCAAGAGGATAGTCAGGCTGTTGGTTTTTGCAGAAAGATTCAACGTGTCGATGCCTGCAGAACCATTTACGCTTCCCGCGATCGTTTGAGTATTTAAAATGGTGAAGGTGTCATTATTTGAACCACCGATGAAATTCTCGATCTGCGTTCCAGATTGTGTTGCCACATTGATTCCATCTGTCACACAGGTTCCCGCCGCACAATTTACGGATGTTCCGCGTGTGAAGGTCAAAGGTACGGTCACCAACGAGAAGTCAAAGCTGTCTGTGCCGCCATCACTCGTTTCAGTGACCAGATCGATCCCCCAGTCATTTTCGAAGGCGTAGATATCGTTCCCGGCGCGGCCGATCAAAAGATCATTGCCCTTGCCGCCGTTCAATGTATTTGCGCCGTCTGAACCGATCAGAATATCAGTATATGCGCTGCCCGTGGCTGATTCGATGCTGATCACACCATTGGCCAAACCCCCATTTACACCAGGAGCAGAAAGTGGCAAGTAGACAATGCTGTTCACGGTCACAGAAGCGTTATTCAAATTCACAACAACGGCACTGGCGAAATCGCGATAATTGATCGTGTCGTTGCCGGCTCCACCATCGAGGATGCCGGTTAGCGACGCGCCAGATTCAAGAATAAAGGTGTCGTTACCTGCCCCACCCAACAAGGTGTAGGAACATGAATCAGTAATGGTGAAGGTGTCATTATCCGAACCGCCGGAAATGATTTCAAACTCATTGAAGATCACGCTATGACCACTGTAGGAGTACTGGTTATCCGTTGGAGTAATATTCCAGTTGTACGGCACATCCATGCCAGTAAAGGTATCCTCATACGGGCTGCCGATGATCTCGTCCATGTTCGTGAACCCACCGCTGAGCATCTCATCACTACCGCCAAAACCATCTGCGCTTCCCAGCACACCAAGTTTGATACGAACCGCCAGCAGGCTGGATGAGTAATTCAGGGTGTCGTACCCGTTTCCACCGTCAAGGCTGCCGTCGTGGTCTGCGAGGACGATGAAGGTATCATTGCCAGATCCTCCAACAAGTTTCTCAATTTCTGCGATCAAAAGATCGAAGCCACCTGTCAGGTAATGCTCGTCTCCATCAACCATGAATATCGAATCAGCGTTCAGCCCAGTTAATTGATCCACATGGTCAGAACCTGTCATTGAGTTCATTCCGGTGAACTGCAGAGCTGATGTGGATTCATTACCTGAAAATCCATTTGCGTCAACAGAAGTCAAGAGTATCGCAATCCCTGAAGCCATTTTAGCGAAATCAAGTTCATCGAAACCGCTCAGAGCATGTAAAACATCCAAATCAGCGAAAGTCAGTGTGCGGCCTTGTGTGGTGTATGAACCACTCTTCAGCCCATCGATCTCAAACAGACCATCGCTTGCCACGGTTGTCAACGCCTCGGTAAAAGGTGAACCGATCAACCTGGATACATTGGTAAAGCCGCGCGTGAATCCACTTGCGGTGCCAGCAAATCCGCTCAAATCTCCCAAACCGGTCAAGGCGAGCGTCTGACCGAACCCAAATCCGGCAAATGAGAGCGTGTTGCTGCCTTCTCTACCGTCAAAGCTTCCATCGAACACAGTGGCGACAGACAAGGTGAAGACATCATCCGCTAAACCACCAACGAATTGTTCAATGGCCATGCCTGCATGAGTAACCAGATTGGCTGCGTCACTGGCGGTTAGAGTGCCATTTTGAAGGATATTCAGGTCATGTGTTACACTGCGGAAGTCAAATGTGTCGACACCACCAGAGTCGGTCACCGTATCATTGCCCCAGCCATCCGCGAAGCGATAGGTATCATCTCCGTTTCGACCATCCAGAGAATCGTTACCGGCAAGCCCAGTGATGACATTATTGCCATCATCTCCGGTCAAGAGATCGTCGAAGGCTGAACCTGTCATGTTCTCCACTGTGCTCAGGCTGCCCACAGCTCCACTGTTCAGATTGGTTGTCGAGCCAAGTGAAAGATCGACCACGACAGGACCGCCAAAGGCGCTGTAGTCGATCTCATCGATCCCATCGCCACCATCGATGCTTGTGGCAATCGATCCAGCCGCAACAAACTTGAATAGATCAGAAGCATTTCCACCAAAGAGTCGATCGAAGTCGTTGAACTCTAATGTGTTACCGCCTGATTCGAATGTACCACCATTGGTTTCATCGATGATGAAGGTGCTATTCGCATTCAATCCATGAATCTCATCCAGACTCAACGGACTGCCAATCACAACATTGATACCGGTGAAACCAAGACCAAGTGAAATTTCTGAGCCTTCAAAGCCATCGGTTCCAGAAAGACCAGTCAAAGCAACCGTACGCAATGACGTGTAATTATGGTAATCAAGAGTATCAATGCCCAAACCGCCATCGATGCTGCCAAGCAGGGTGACCGCGTCACCAAAGATGAAGCTGTCAGTTCCACTACCGCCGATCAGAGAATCCATGAACGAGAGATCCAACACCCTGGTCTGGGTTACGTATTGGCTCTTCTGACCACGATTCAGCAATGTCCAAATGCTGTCAGAATCCAGGCCATGCAGTGAATCGAGTCCGCTGCCGTCTCGCCCAAGCAGATAGTTGAAGTTCAAGAAACCATCCGTCATGAACTGGATCAAACCATCCAGGCTCTCGATTGTTCCATTGAATCCATCCAATGTACCCAATCCGGTCAAGATGAAAGCTGAAGAAGTATCATACGCGGTGTAATTCAATTCGTCATAATCAGCGCCGCCATCTGCGTAACCTGTTAGTACAGCGTGACTGCTGATATTGAAGAAATCGCTGGCAGCCAAACCGAAGAAATGACCTGTGTGATCACCGCTCATATTGAAGGTGTCTGACAAGGTACCGCCGTACAAATCCTCAATATAGTCGAAATCAAGTGAACGGTTGTTGATCACGTCAAAGTAGTTGTCGACGCCATTGACAATTGTATAGATTGCGATGGTGTCTCTACCATGCAGTGTGTCAACGGTCAGGCTTCCCAATATTTGTTGGATATTGAAAGCATTTCCAGTGATGGTGATCTCAGTGACATTGAAATCATCGATCTCGCCCAAGACAAGATCAAGGTAGAAATTGCGAGAAGTGGCGTAGTCACTGTAATCCAGCGTATCGTAGTCACCCTGACCCTCAAATTTGCCAGAGAGTACTGCCCCGTTCATCATACGCAGTGTATCATCTCCGGCGCCTCCATAGATGTCAGCGGTTTGCGTACCACTTGAAATAATGAAGAGATCCTTTGCTGAGGAACCAAACAGAAGGTCAATCGAGGTGGTGGTCAAAACACGGCCAGAACCCACCACGAGATAGGTCACGATGGGAGTGGTCACCGTCCAGGTGCCGTTGTAGCTCAAACCCGTCAGTGTATCTGTAGCCGCCGTTGCGATGATATTCTCAACGTTATCGAATCCTCCAGGAACCATTCCCAGCATACCCGCGTATCCATCCACGCTTCCTAGATCGGTCAGGACAATATTCTGTCCGAAGATCACAAGATGGAGGTCTAGTGTGTCATCACCACTGCCGCTGTTCAATGTGCCACCAAGCGCCAACCCGGGATGGAAGATGAAGCGGTCGTCACCAGCACCACTGATGAGATTTTCGATCTCGTCCAGTTTTGCGGTTACTCGGTTGACTACATCTAAGATGATCAAGTTGGAGTCGAGGTTGAACACAAGATCACTCGTTACCGCAGTGAAATCAAATGTATCGTTGCCATAAGTGTCAGCAACAACATCAATGCCGAATCCATCTGCAAACACATAAGTATCGGAACCGCTTCCACCACTGAGGCTATCGTTTCCATTTCCGCCCGTGATGACATTTGCGCCAGAAGATCCGATCAGGGTGTCGTTTCCATCACCACCCACCAGATTTTCAATCGTCCCAAGGAAGACCAATCTCAGGTTCGCATTGACCGTTTGCAGGATGCCTGCTTGAGACAGGTCGAAGGTTACAGACAAGGTGTTGGTCAAGGCAAATGAGATGGTGTCAATTCCAGCGGTATCCATTACCAAAACCTCACCGAGAGGCAGATCAGTGTCAAAGACATAGGTATCATTTCCGCCCTTGCCGTAGATCTCGTATCCGCCCGCCCCGTTGACCACAAAGGTATTGTCCTTGTCGTCACCGTAGATCACGGTGGCGCTGACCAGGGACCCGATCACCTTCTCAATGCTGGCAACACCGTTGGTTGTTCCGGTAGCCACACCGCCCACCAGGTTGACTGTGACAGAAGCAGTGTAGGCGCTGTAATCCAATGTGTCAAAGCCAGCTTTACCGTCAATGCTGTTGGCAGTGCCAGGAAGCACAGCGCCTTCATCAAAGATAAAGCTGTCATTCGCGTCGCCACCCACCAGGTTTTCAATAAAGGTCAGGTGTAATGTGTTGCCACCCGTGATGTAATCCACGCTGTCGGTATGGATGATGAATTCAGCATCCTGGTCAAGCCCCTCAACGCTGTCCTGTCCAATGCCGCCCACGATCTGATCAATATTGGCAAAACCAGCCGATATGCTTGTTTCAGTTCCATTGAAACCGCTCTCGCCAATACCAGATAATTCAAAGTACCTGACGGTGATCTGAGAAACGGCATCATTCTGGTAATGCAACTCATCAACTCCAGTGCCGCCATCGATCTTTCCGATCAATAAGCCATTTTCGACAAAGAAGAAGCTGTCTGAACCACTTATGCCGTAGAGGTCAATATCCTGTGTGCCATGGATGGTGATCTCATCGTCACCCTGTCCGGCGATCAAGACATCTGCACCAGTGAAGGTCAGCAAGTTGCCAGCGCCGCTCACCGTGTGCGTGGTACCCAAATCGACCACCAGATCGATCGCATCAGTAACGGCAGAGAAATCAAGCGTATCTTGTCCTGCTCCTGCAGAAACGGTATCGATTCCCCAGTCATTCTCAAATGTGAATGTGTCATTGCCGCCATTGCCGATCATGGCGTCATTGCCTGCATTGCCCACGATCAGGTTGTCTACATCGTTGCCAGTAAGAGTATCGTCGTTTGAACCGCCATAGATGTTCTCGAAATTGCTGACACCGTTGGTTACATCGGTTGCGAGGCCAGTCAACAGGTTTACGGTAACGCTACTGGTGTATGGGCTGTAATCAAGTGTGTCAACGCCAGCGCCACCATTGATTGAACCTGCAAAAACAACTCCCATAAAGACAACGAGATCGTTTTCAGCGCCACCATTGAGAATCTCGAAGTCAACAATGCTGGCAGAGTGGCTGTCAACCGCATAAATTACAAAGCTGTCAATGGAGAAGGTCGCGTTCAGGTCAGCTCCGGTGAAGGAATCAGATGCTGAATTTCCACCAATAAAGCGGTTCAAATTCTTGAATCCAACTGCCAAACCGGTGGCAGTACCATCAAATCCATCTGAGTTGCCTTTTGCAGCGATGACGACCGAAACAGAGCTCACATATCCCGCATAAGTCAGGATATCGGACCCTGCCCCACCATCCACAGATCCAGCAAAGGTCACACCCTCAGAGATAATAAAGGTATCTTCATCAGTGCCGCCCAACAGGTTATTAAAGTCAGTGAAGACCAGGGTGCGGATATTGGTATAAGTTCCTCCCGCAGCGCTGGTGAGAACCCAGGTGG
>CAZRHZ010000002.1:16238-20962 GCA_964599995.1 uncultured Anaerolinea sp.
ACAAAATGGTTGATATTCTTAAATGTACCGGTCAGCGCAGTGGAGGTGCCGTTCATTCCATCCAGCAAGCCATATCCAGTGAATTGAACGAGTTCATCTGCAGCAAATCCGGCATAGGTCAGCGTGTCTTTGCCTGCGCCACCGTCAAAACTACCATCCAAACCGTGACCGTCCACGAATGAGAAGGTATCTTCACCAGACCCGCCAAACAGATACTCAAATCCGGAGAAGTTGGCCGATGAAGTGGAAGAGGTATAACTATTTTCAGTGTTGAACTCAAAAGTACCGCCGGCATCCACGCCATACAAGCTGTCCAATCCTGCGCCACCGATCAGGTGATCGATCTCACTGAACCCAACCAACAAGCCAGGTGCACTTCCATCGAAACCGCCATAATTGGGCAGCGCTGGGAGTTGCAAGACAACCGTGATCGGTGTTGAGGCTGAATAGTCTCCATATGACAAAGTATCATGGCCATCGCCACCATTGATCGGTCCGGCAAAGGTGACCCCTTCAATGACCTTGAAGGTATCATTTCCGCTGCCACCGAAGACCAGGTCAAAGTTTTCGAAGGTCAAGGTGTTGGTGCTGAGATAAGTTCCCTCATTTTCCGAGGTAAGCGTCCACAGTGCGGACCCGTCCATTCCGGTAATGGAATCGACCAGGGCCGTTTGAGCCACCAGGTGATTGATGTTGTCGAAGTAAATCGGCTGGGTTCCGAAGGAACCACTGAACCCACGTGAAGTACCCAGACCGGTCAGCGTAACGTTTATGGCTTCCACGAAGCTGACAGTGTTCTCAACCTCGGCGATCGTACCGATGAAATGCTCCACATTCAACCCGGCATGCGTCACTTCGTTGGCTGCATCCACGATCACGTGAACATTATCGATGCCAAACGCGAAGGTGATCGGAGACAGAACCGCAGCGAAGTCCATGGTATCATCGCCGCCTGCGTTCCCTTCAACAACCACATCTCGTCCAAACCCTTCGGCAAAGACATAGGTATCGTTGCCACCAAGGCCGGTAAGAGTGTCGTTTCCAGAACCGCCTGTGATCCTGTTGTCGTGCTCGTCGCCGGTTAAGGTGTCGTTAAGAGCTGAACCGATGATATTCTCAAAATGACTGATGCCAAGCGTTGCTGTCGCTGAGCCGATTGCCAGATTCACACTAACCGCATTGGTAAAGAGGTGGTAATCCAGTGTGTCAACACCAGCGCCACCGTTCAAAGTTCCGTTGAAGGACCCACCGGATTGGAAGGTAAAGAGATCGTTCGCTGTTCCGCCTTTTACGGATTCAATGAACAAACCAGCTGCTGTGATGGCGTTTCCACCGTACCCACCGCTGAAGCCTGAACTCGAGAGCATAAAGCTTAGGTCATGGGTAACCAGACCAAAGTCAAGGATATCGCTGCCACCGGCGGCAATTTCAACGACCGTATCACTGCCAAAGTCATCGGCAAAGAGATAGGTGTCGTTTCCGGTCTTGCCGGTAAGAACATCGTTGCCTCCCTGGCCTGCAATCAGGTTATTGCCAGTGCTGCCAGTCAGTGTGTCGTTGAACGCTGAACCATAGAGATTCTCAATTCCAGACACTTTACCGGTTAATCCCGATCCCACTGCGCTTGCCTTGCCTGTTGAAAGATCAACTGACACTGCTGACCCATAATCGGTGTAATCCAAGGTGTCAATTAATGAATTACCCGTGAGGGTTCCTGCCAGTGAGCCGGTCCCGACAAAGGCAAATATATTGTTCGCCTGGCCGCCTGCCAGATTCTCGATCGCAGAGAAGATCAGAGCGAACCCGTTCGTCGTGACAGTATTAACCGTCGACATGGTAAATATAGAATTGGAATTCAAGCCGGTTAGCGTGTCAGAAGATGCAGAGGAACCTACCAACGAATTGATCCCAGCAAATCCACCGGTGATGATGGAAGTGGTTCCAGAGAATCCATCCACCAACGCATTCGTGAGCGTGATCGAACGAGCAGAAGCGGATCCTGCAAAACTAAGCAGGTCAGAATCAGAACCGCCATCCAATGAACCGGTTAGCACAGCACCGTTGGCAAAATTGAAGACGTCAGCTCCTGCTGTACCACGCAGATTGAATGAACGGCCTCCTGAGATATTGAAGGTGTCGATTTGGTTTCCGCCGATAAGGATTTCGACACCGGAGTAGCTCAACGTATTAGCACCATTCACATATTGGTTTGTTCCGTCGATATTCCAGATCGTCTCCACATCGCGACCGGTCAGTGAATCTGCTGCGCTTGATGAGCCAACATAAGCATCGATATTCGTGAAACCGTTGATAATGCTGGCTTCGGTTCCAGCAAAGCCATCCGCTGAACCGAGGGCAGTCAGAACCAGGCTGCGCGCGGTAGAGCAAGCGGCGAAGTTCAGAGTGTCCAAACCTGTACCACCATCAATTGAGCCGTTGAAGATCGATCCATTCGTGAAGATATAAGTATCCGCACCTGAACCACCGATCAATTTCTCAATCGAGGTGTATGTAAAGTTATGCCCGCCAGAAGTGTAGAGTCCGCCGGCAATATTCCAACTCGCCGCAGCATCGATGCCCTGCAAACTATCATCCGCAAATCCGGAAGCGAGCAGGCTGTCCAGATTTTCGAAAACACCACTGTTCATCTGGCCGTTGAAACCATCCAATGCACCGGTACTGGTAAAGATTGTGTCAATCTTTACAGTCGAGGCGCTGAAGTCAATTAGATCGACACCAGCACCTGCATTGAGGGTACTGAAGCTGGAACCAGCCGGGAAGACGAAGCGGTCATTCCCGCCATTGCCTTCGATTGCGTCCGTTCCACCAACGGCATTGATCTCGTTGGCGACATCGTTACCGATCAGGGTGTCATTCGCCAACGAACCATAAATATTCTCGATATTTGAGACCACCCCGCCAATCGCTGTCGAATTTCCGAGCAGCAGGTTGACTGTTACGAAACCTCCATAGGTTCGGTAATCGATCCAGTCTGTACCCGCCCCACCGTTGAGGTTGCCCGCAAGTGCCCCGCCAGGTACAAAGGTGAAGGTGTCTGGGCCGCTGCCGCCTGTGAGATTCTCGAAGGACCCAAAGGTATAACCTGCAACCTCACCTTGATTTGTTCCGGTGATCGAGAAGACAACACCGTTGTTCGGACCAACCAGAGTATCCGAATTGAGTGAACCAACCAGGAACTCAATTCCATTGAATCCACCCGTTAACCCGGTCCCGGTCAATGAGTTGAGGTTGATCGTCGCTGATCCACTATAGAGACTGTAGCTCAGGGTATCGTGCCCCGCACCACCTGAGACAAGTCCGCTCAACGAACCGGTTCCACTGAAGAGGAATTCATCGTCTCCAGCCACTCCGCTCAGGTTTTCAAATGAAGTGAAGTTCAAACCGTCAACAGTTCCACTATTTGATCCGTTGATCACAAATACACTGCCTGTGTCTTTTGCACGGATCGTATCATTCAAAGAAGAACCACTGACCAGTTCGATTCCTGTAAATGAAACCAGGCCTGTCGCTTTTCCATTCTGCATATCGAGGGTCACAGCTGAAACATAAGCGCTGTAATTCAACGTGTCGCTGCCTGTGCCGCCCACCAGGTTCTCAATCGAAGTGAAACTTATTCCGCCAGTGAGATTGCCAGCCGCATTTGCGGTCATATTAAAGACCGTATCGCTGTTTGAAGCCAAGATGGTATCTGCTGTTGAGGAAGAACCCACAATGGATTCGATATTACTGAAGAAGCCACTCAGCCCTGTTAAGGTAGAAGCAGCGAAGTTGAGTGAAACAGGAAGCGAATAGGTACTGAAGTTCAGACTGTCTTGGCCACCTGCCCCATTCAAGGTTCCCGTGAAGACATAAGAACCTCCGAAAGCGAAGGTATCCACACCTGAGCCGCCGACCAGGTTTTCGAAAGCACTGAAGGTAATACTGTTCGAACCAACCAGATAGCGATCACTACCATCCAGCTCGAAAGTGGCGGTTGCATTGTAGCCTTGCAGGGTGTCAACGCCAGCTGTTCCCACAAGAACGTTCATGTTGTTGAATCCAGCTGAAATGACGCTATCCTGTCCTTGGAATCCATCAATGCTGCCAGTTCCAGTCAATGTCACGGTGCGGCCATCAAGCGCTGAGAGATCCAATGTATCGGACCCACTACCGCCGTTGATCGTGCCGGTCAGAACCGCACCAGGCTGGAAGACAAAATGATCATCTCCGCTGCCACCATTCAGCATCAAGGAATGTGATGTGTTGACACGGAATGTGTCCGCGGCTGAACCACCGTTCAAGGTCTCGAAACTGCTAAAGGTCAGTGTGTTGCCACTGACGTATTGATTGTCGGTGGAGAGAATAAATTCAGCGTTGGCATCGCGGCCGGTCAAGGTATCACCGGTCAAAGATGAACCGATCAAGAGATCAATGTTGTCGAAACCACCCATGGCAATTTCGTTACCCTTGAAACCATCCACACTGCCAACATTTGTCAGGGTTACTTTCCGGATGGAAGTAAATGCGCTCAGATCAAGGGTATCTTCACCGCCTTGACCATCCACACGACCAACCGCCGAAGCGCCATTCTGCCAGACAAAGAGGTCATCTTCATTCGTGCCAACGAAATTCTCAATGTTGCCATCGGTCGTGACGATGCTTCCAAGTCCGTTCTCAACAACCGCTGAACCGATCTTGAAAGTAAATTGAACGCCAGAGGTCAG
>CAZRHZ010000002.1:21062-46385 GCA_964599995.1 uncultured Anaerolinea sp.
ATTGCCAGCCAATACCGCTCCAGCCTCAAATGCGAAAGTATCATCGCCTTCACCACCAACCAGCGTCTCGATAACATTTCCGCTGGTTACGTTCAATGAATTTGACCCACCTGTCACTGCCAAGCTGGCAATCCCGATATTGAAGGTCAAATCATCCGTGGCTCCGGTGAAATCAAGCTTATCGACACCACCTGCATCTTCAAGAATATCGCTTCCCCAGACATTGCCGGAGAATTTATAGGTATCATTACCCAAACCGCCATCCAGCGTATCATCACCGGCCATTCCGACAAGAAAATCATTGCCACCAAAACCGCGCAGAGTATTCGCCGATGCGTTTCCGGTCAGGCTATCATTGGCCGAACCACCCAAGACATTTTCAATATTCGTCACGCCAGCAGGAACACCGGTAGCTGCCCCGGTCGTCAGGTTAACCGTCAGGCTGGTCGTGTAGGCACGATAATCCAACCAATCCGATCCAGCCTCACCGTTGATGTTTCCATCGGCAGGTAGAGTAAAGCCATCGGTAAATATGAAGGTGTCATCATCAGAACCACCGATGAAACCTTCAACAATGTTCGAATCGTAATCTACTGAATTACCAAAGCCATCCAATACGTTGAACTCTCCCAGATAGAAGGTCAATGAGGAGGTTACCGCTGAAAAGTCCAATGTATCAATGCCAATGCTCTCAGTAATCAGATCAATCCCGAACCCATCCGCAAATAAGTAAACATCATCGCCGTCGCCACCATTAATGGTGTCATTGCCTGCGTTACCCTTCAGGATGTTTTCGCCATTATTCCCCAACAAAACATCGTTCGCAGAGCCACCATACAGATTCTGGATCGAGTCAATTGCCAATATGTTGCTGGCAATACCTTCATTAAGATCAACGTTAACGGCAGTTGTGTAATTGCTGTAGTCCAACAGGTTAACACCACCACCACCCGCGATGCTGCCATTCAGAGACGCGCCAGCCATCATCAAGAAGATGTCATCGCCTTCGTTGCCAAAGAGCAAACCTTTTTCAGCCCCATTCAACGTGAAGGTATCTTCATATTCGCCGCCTTGTAGCCGGTCGAAGTTCAGGATCGTAAGCGATTTCGTCTCAACTTTGTATATGGTTGATGTGCCGTGCATGTCCCAATTCGCCACACAACTCGTGCCAACGATTTCGTCATGGGTCGCAGCTGCAGAGGCCACAATCTGATTGATGTTCCCAAATCCATTCGGAATGAGTGTGGCAATGGTCCCCGAGAAACCATCTGTTTCACAGGTTCCAGACAATACCACACGGTAAGAAGCAGTTGCAGATGAGTAATCAATCGTATCATTGCCTGCTTCACCATTAAGCGTGCCGATCAAACGTCCATCAATGGCAAAGACAAAGTCATCATCTCCGCCAGCCCCATTCAGGTCATAACTGCGCGTGCCGCTGATATTATAGGTGTCGTTTGCAGCTCCACCGGTCAGAACCTCAAACGCGCTAAAACCGATTTCATTCACACCAAAGTAATAGCGGTCTGATCCATCGAGTTCAAAGGTGGCGGCAAGATCAGCACCGGTCAAAGAATCAACCAGGTTGCTGCCGATCAGAATATCGATATTATCAAATCCACTGCCCATACCCGTCGCTGTTCCGGAAAAACCGCTATTGGCGCCGGTTCCAGTCAGAACCACAGATATCGCCATTTCAGCGTTGCTGAAATCGAGTGTGTTCAGGCCAGGAGTGAGTCCGCCGTCCAACGATCCGGCAAAAACATGCGAACCCACAAACACAAAGGTATCTGCTGCGTTTCCGCCCACCAAGCTCTCGAAGGACGAGAAGACAAGGTTTTCACCTTGCGAAGCATATTCGTGTGAATTTGAGATCGTCCAGATCGAAGTAAAGTCAGCACCTTGTAGCAAGTCGATCGCGTCACCGCCGATCAACACATCCATGTTGTCGAAGCTAACGGTCAGGTCAGTTGCCGTGCCGCGGAATCCATGCAGCGTACCAGCGTCTTCCAGTTCAACCGTTACAGCGGTTGTGTAACCGGCGTAGGAGAGCGTATTTTCACCGGATTCACCGATCAACTCTTCGACTGAAACAAACGCCAGCGTTCTTCCTTCAGCAGCATAATTCCCGCTGTTTGATCCTGCCATCGTCCAGACAGAGGTGCTTTCAAGACCTGTGAGAGAATCGTTTGCAGATGTGGCGATGATCTTGTTGATATTGCTGAATATAAACCCTGAGGCGCTTTCTTGACCCTCAAATCCGTCTACAGAACCAAGGTCCATGAGGGCAAAGTCCGCCGCGGATCCGAATCCAGAGTAATCAAGCGTGTCGAAACCAGATGTGCCAATCACCACCTGAACCACGGAGAAGTTGAACCAACCGTTCAAGATACCGGTGTTGGCAGCGGTGATCTCGAAAGTATTATCGCCAATCTCACCTTGAACCGCGTTGGAGTGGCTATTATTCCCAACAAAGGTTTCAATGCTCGAGAAGGTTCCGGTCAAGCCTGTGACTGTAGATACGCCGACATTCACTACGACGTCTGCGCCATAATCACCGAAATCGAGTACATCGGATTCAAGCTTTCCGTTAACTGTTCCGGTGAAAGTGGCTGTACCGTGGAAGGCGAAAGTATCCACGCCATCATTACCGAGCAAGGTTTCAATTGCGCTGAAGGTTAATGGATTGGTTGAAACATAAGTATTGGTCGAATCAATATTCCAGGTCGCTGCGGCATTGATCCCTTCAAGCGAATCTATCTGCGTTCCGCCGATCACCGCATCGATGTTGTCGAAACTACCGATCAACGTCGATGACTCTGTTCCAGTAAAGCCATCCGATGAACCGGTATTTGCCAGTTGAACTTCAAGAGCGGCTTCCACCACCGACCAGTCAATGGAGTCTGTGCCTGCCTGACCATCGATGATACCGGTCAAGAATCCATTCTTTGCAAAGACGAAGTGATCATCACCCTGACCACCGAACAGGTTAACTGTACGGATGTTGTTCAGGTTGAAAAAGTCACCAGCACTTCCACCAAGATACTCTTCGATCTCCAAACCAGTGATCACGGAGTTAGCGCCAATGAGGATGCTTGTCGTTTCAGAATCAAAGTTGAATACCAACGACGTGGTGACTGCCGAGAAATCGAATGTGTCATTTCCTGAGATATCAATGATCGAATCATCTCTAAAACCATCAAGGAAGACATAAGTGTCATCGCCTGCTCCACCGGTGAGGATATTATTGGAAGAACTGCCTGTGATGACATCATTCCCGATGCCGGTAATGACATTTTCAATATTACTGATCGTATCTGTACCGAGTCCGGTGGTTTGTGGATCGATCGTACTCAAATTGATTGTCAAATTCACAACCGCGTTGGATTCATCGAGTGTGTCTAGCCCACCGCGGCCATTGATCTCATCATCACCTTCTCCACCGCGCAGCAGGTTGGCAGAATAGTCACCCAACAAAGTATCGTTTCCAAAACCGCCATACACATGATCAATGTTCGCGATGCCGCCAGTACCGGTGGCAGTTCCTGCATGAAGATCAACGGAGACTCCACTGGTATATGCAGAGTAATTCAGCAGGTTGACCCCGCCTTCTCCGTTAATCTCTCCCAAAACACCCAAATTATCAGTGGTGAGAACTGCCGTGTCTTCAAAGTAGAATTCATCATCACGTCTGCCACCGCGGACGCGCTCAATCGACAAGCCATTAAAGGTGAGTGTATTACTGCCGGAGGATGAAGTAAATCCACCCAAACCAAAGGTGAACAACAACATGCTGTTTACGGCTGAGAAGTCGACCTCATCCAACAAGCCGCCGAGGTCTGAAGCAATATCGTTACCCCAATTGTCGAGGAAGTGGAAGATATCGCTGCCCAATCCACCCAGCAAAGTATCATCGCCTTCGGCTCCGTTGAGATTGTCGTCACCCTCAAAGCCATCCAGAATGTTGTTCCAAATATCACCGATCAAGGTGTCGTTGAAGATCGAACCGATGACGTTCTCGATGCTGGATAGACCGCCCACCAGCATATTGAAGATCGCGGTCGCTGTTCCGGATGCCAGATTCACATTCACACCACTGGTGGTGAATGCCGCATAGGTCAGAACATCAGTGCCACCCTGGCCGTTGATCTTGGCAGGCACCAATACGTCACCGATCAAAGCAAAAGTATCATCACCCGCCCCACCCAGGTACTCGAGAACTTCATAATTCGTTTCCTGGAAGTTGAAGGTGTCAGACAAACCGCCACCGCTGACATATTCAAATCCGCTGAAACCAAGTGTATAGGTTTCAACCAGGTAATCAACCTGTGTCTCGTATATATCAAATTCAGCGACAGCGTCCATTCCGGTGATGCGATCTGCGCTCGTGGAAGAACCAACCATAACGCTGATATTGTCGAACCCGGTTCCTGAGATCAGTTCCTGACCGGCAAAGCCAAGCAGCGAACCCGTGTTCGTTAACAACACATCACGTCCGCTCGTGTAGCTGCTGAAATCAAGTGCGTTTGAACCCGAGAAACCATCCGCTATGCCAGGCAGGTAAGCATTATCTGCAAACCTGAACACATCATTTTGGGTGCCACCGGTTAGATTCTCCAGGTCATTCCCCGAGTACGTGACCAAATTGACCGTATCGGTAACATTCAAACCTGTCGTCAGCAAATTGAATGTGAGCGGTGCACTAACGAGTGAGAAATCAAGCCAATCCTTCCCCGCACCCGCCAACTCGATCACAGTATCAGAGCCCCAATCATCATCAAAGATGAAGGTATCGTTGCCCAAATCACCGCTCATGACATCATTTCCAGCGTTGCCAGTGATGACGTTATCACCAGCGTCACCAGTCAGAATATCGTTACCAGAACCGCCGACAATATTCTCAACGGTTACCAAACGTCCCAGCGCGGAGGAAGCGATGTTGCTGGATTGGCCGGTTGCCAAATTGACAACCAGATCTGTGGTAAACGCGCTGAAGTCCAACGTATCCAAACCACCTTGACCATCGATCGAGGACTGGAAGCTGGGATGGATCACATTTAGATCCGACATGGAGACGCCCTGGCTGAACACGAATGAGTCGTCGCCAGCACCGGCGTGCAATTCAAATACCTGATCCTGCAAGATGTTAAATCTGTCTGTCTCACGACCTGCCAGCAGACGTTCCATGTTCATGAAGTCAATTGAATAGGATTCGTCAATTGAAGTGTAAGTATTGGTATCATCAGCCGGTAATTGGATAAGGGCGCGATCAGGCGAGAATGCCGGATCTGTATCTTGTGTGATGCCATCCAGATCGAAGATGCTGTTCTGGTTGAGCGTATAGAACGAATCAATGCCCGAACCACCGTAGAGATATTCGATCTCACGAGACGTGAAGGTCAGATTGTTGGTCGGATGATTAATATCCGTCACCGTGTCGCCGCCAGCATCGTCAGCGAGGACAAAGGCCAGATCAACGGTAACCGGCCTGGTGACAAACGTGATCGTATCTCCGCCGTAGTTGTAGAAGTAATTCGCGAAATCCCCATCATAGGCATAGAAGCTGATCGTGTCTGAACCTTCACCGGTCAGCTCGGTGACGATATCTGAATCCCAATTGTCCAGGAACATGTAGGCGTCATCACCCTTACCACCCGCCATGATATCGTCCCCGGTGTTGCCATAGATCACGTTATTCTGTCCATCGCCAGTCAGTGTGTCGTCAACCAAACCACCGATGATGTTTTCCACATTTACAATGGAAGCCAGACCTGTTGCAGCATTGATTGAGAGATCAACGGTTACTGGTGTCGTGTATGCAGCATAACTCACCAGATCTGCACCCATCGGACCACCATCGATCGTGCCCAGGTTGGCAGTAGGATCGTTCACCGCCAGTTGAGCGCCGTCTGCAAAGTGGAAGGAATCATTATCCGGTCCACCGATCAGGTTCTCTATCGTATTCCCGTAATGAACCAAAGTGTTGGCCACCAAGGTCATCGGATCAATATTGCCGATCGAAACGGTCAACAAGTTCAGGCCGATATTGAATCGGAGTTTGTCAGACGAGCCAACCCCGCTGAAATCGAGCGTGTCATTGCCCCCGTCGCTATCCAGCAGGCAATCAATTTGGCCCCAATGGGTCATGAACTGCCAGATATCATCACCAGATTCACCATCCATCACGAGAGTCAATGAAGGAACGGCACCATCAGGGTGGATCAAGAACAGGTCATTGTCTTCGCCGCCAAACAAATTCACATTGGCTGTGGAAGTGGTGACAAATTTAATTTCGATAGTGTCATTTCCACCATCGCCATCCACAATCAAGTCACCACCGACACCGTTCAGAATAATATGGTCATCAGCTTCTGGAAGTGGATCAGGCAATTTGAGATTCGTGTTGGCATGAATGGTCGTGAGGGTGTCTACGGCAGTATTCTCGACCGTAAACGTGTCCATTCCGGTTCCCAGGAAGATGTTCAGCAGTTCAAATCCGGTATAGGTGATTCCACCAGGCTGTAGAAGGCCACCGATGACCACATCCTCTCCCATATCCAGTCCGGTCAGGCGTGTATCGGTCAGTGTGCCGGTATCATTGGCCGGCGAGAGATTGTTGTAGACATTCAATGTGTCTGTCTGAGTGCTTTCATCGACAAACAAAGTCGGTGAAATGTAGGTCAGTTTGTAAAGATCCCCAACCTGCGGCAGGCGTACCCATGGATTCGCAGAATCCAATGTCAAGGTTGTGGAAGTATTTGACAAGATCTGACGTGATTGAACGATGTTGCCATCACTGCCAATCAAACTGAAGTATCGCCCAGTGAGATCCTCACTGAATAACGGATTGGACTCTTCATAAGTATTCGCAGTGATCACGGCACTGGGAGTAACCACACCGTCAGGAATATATAGATTGGTTTCAGTAGGCAGCAAGACAGGATTTTCAATGCTGTTCGATCGACCTGCGGGAATGCTGCCCTCTATGACCAACGGTCCAAGGATGGCATTCGTACGGTTGAAATGCTCGTCATGAGCAAACACCGTCGTCGTCGAACCTCCCTCGGGTAATTCATTCACAGCCGTAACCGTCACGGTTTGTGGAATATTCCAGTTATCAGGAGTGAACGTTATTATGGCTGGACTCACTGTGCTGATATCATCAGGACTGATGGTAATCAGCACATTAGCAGTTGGTTTACTGGCCAAGACCAAAGTGTAAGTATCTTGTTGCGGCCCACCAGTAGCACCCGCCACCACATAGGTTGAGCCATTGGTTTCGGTGATGATCACGCTGGCTTTATCGAGAAGTTTTACTTCCAGAACGCTGGTTTGGCCGGAATATTGTCCACCAGACAGTGTGTGTGTGATTCCTGAAGTGTGTGTGCCTTCTGGTTCAGAATCATCCACACCGTAGACGTAAATGGTCTGGTCAATATTCCAGTTGGCGGTCGTGAAGGTTAGCGTCAGGCTGGTGCTGACCGGTGTTGCGGTGGAATTAAGGGCGTATAGAAGTTGTCCGGCTTCACTCAGGTTTAATGTAACAGTTACCGCACTGCTTGGAGCCTGGCTGAGATGAAGCGCGTAAGTATCGTAGGTTGCCCCTTCAACCAGTGTTGTTTGATTGGCCCCCTCTTCAATAACTAAAGCGGGCTCATCATTGTCAATGACCTTGACCTTGATATTTCGAATGATCACGCCGTTGTAGGTGGCGTCTGTGCTGATCGCGCTGTGACCAATCTCCACGTGGCGTGTGCCTTCAGCGACGGATTCTTCGTTGCCAATAACTGTGACCGTTTGGTCAATGGACCAGTTAGTAGAATTGAATTCCAATACTACGGCATAGTTGGATGTCACGCCTCCATCTTTGGAAACCAAAATGGTGTTTACATGCAACCCTTCTTCACTCGGAGAATCAGGAACCGAGACCGTCAGGAAGACTGTATCCATTGGAGCCTGTGACAAACGGATTGAATAAGTATCGACCGTGCGTCCTTCTTCAACAACGGTAAACGAATCGGTTTCAGTAATAATCACCGCAGAAACAGAAGAATCCGCTACATGGAGCTGTATGGATGAGATCGGAAGATTGTTGTAGTTGGCATCCAGGCTACTTGCCGAGTGATTTATCACACCGGCTGTGCCCACAAGATCAAGACTGACAATTTCCACATTGACATCGCCAGCAATATCAATCGTATCGCTGCCAAGGTTGCCAACCACCACGGTTGTCCAGGCTGGATTGGTGCTGAGCACAAAGAAGTGGTCATCCCCTTCCAGGGCATCCACTTCCAATCTTTCAATACGTTCATAGACCACATACAGTCCGGCGCCATAGACGCCCTCGCTGGTGACGACAATATTATCGGGGAATTCTGTGCCAAGGATGGTGACAGTATCAAATCCGTCTCCACCATCAATACTGACAGGCGCATTGACCATATACTTGATCGTGTCGTAGCCAGAACCGCTATTAATCTGGGTCATGGCTTGTTTGGCATTCTCGTCCAAGATCACAAAGGCACGGACGATAAAGGTATCATCATCATCACAGCCTTCAAGCCGTAATGGAGCGATATTGTGATAGACCTGGAAGATATCATCACCGTTGCCGCCATAGGCGGTCAGAGAATAAGAAACACCATTGCTCAAGAATCCACGCGTGGTTTCAATGGTAATAAATTGATCTTCAGGCGCGACACCAGCCGCTGCATCGCGTTCAGATTTAAATATCTGTCCTATCTGGAAGAAATCATCCCCGTCACCACCGTCCAACGTAGTGATCGAGCTGTTGTCGTCCACATAGAAACCATCATTACCGCCAAAAGCATTGATCTGCAAGCGTCCATTGATGTGATCGTTGTAGTCGACCCGTTGTACCTTTGAGGTATCAGAATCAATTCGCGCCACAAAATTAGAGCGCACAAGGAACAAATCGTTTTGTGTCGTGCCATTGATCGTCAATCGGTTTAGATCAGAAGCACTGACAACACTATCCACTACCCTGATGCGATACGAGATCGAACTATCTTCGACAAGGTCGATAATATACTCATCGGATCCGTTTTGTCCATCCAAAACGATATGCGTCGATTCAGGAATCGTCAATAGATCATACAGATAGATGGTGTCGTTTCCTGCGCCAGTATAAACATAGGTACTGACCAAAGCCAGCGTGGGAGAAATGTTAATCGTCTCGTTGTTTGGATTACCCTCAATTAATATTTCTGAGGTATTCAACGTTCCCCAAAGGTTGACTGTTCCACCACCCAAAACAGGATCAATAGCAGAAGCATAGCCACTGGTAATGTGCAAACGACTGTTTACACCCGTGGCAACCGATGAAACTGTAGCTCCCACTGGAATAGTGATCGTCCCGCTGGCAATCAACCAGACATAAGAACCGGTCGATTTCACAGTAATCCCAGGATTGATATAAATGTTGTCACCAGGATCCGTGTTGGCAGTGATGACAATCTCTTTGTCAGATGTAACCGGTTCAGCAATGGTGATCGTACAACCTTCAGCGCCCAGGTAGATCGGGCCGCTGGAATCCACACCCACACCCGGATTGATACCACCGGTGGAAACATCTCCGATATTGGTGATCCAGATGCCGCCAGTACTCGAAGTCGCGTGAGCTTCAAGGTTGCCAACCTGTGAGATCAGCGGGTTGGTAGAAGTTCCAATTTGCTTGGAAGCGAAGAGTTTGGTCTTTCCAGAAACAACATTTGGCCCGCTTGGGTTTCCGTTATAAATTGCACCAGCCGGCACTGTGATAAAGGCGATTGATTCATCGCCGGTTGTCACCGTGTTCAAGAAGAGGTTTCCTACAGGTTCAATGATGTAGGTATTCAACATATCACTTGTTGAAGTTAATGTTCCGATACTTGAGTATGCAGAATCGATATCAAAGTTATTGCCCGCTGAGCCAATTCCACCCAATAACGCGGTCAATGTAATATTGTTGCCAATTACATTAACATCAGGCCATGACCATGTTCCATCATTGTCTGGATCTGCATCAGTCAACGTTGGATCTGCCTCGTAACCTGATAATGGATTATAAGGATCGATCAAATCGACGATATCCACAATGGACAATGCAGCTTTGAGCGCAACATCACCCGCAAATGAAATTACCGCAGCAATGTTCA
The DNA here is from genome assembly GCA_964599995.1 of uncultured Anaerolinea sp. GTDB lineage: Bacteria > Chloroflexota > Anaerolineae > Anaerolineales > Anaerolineaceae > UBA6107. The sequence goes on from CAZRHZ010000002.1 coordinate 31,220, forward strand.
AATCATTCAATGAATCAGCCAGGAAGATATCGTTTTTGGCGATCGCAATCAGGTTGGTGGTAGCATGAAGTTCCAGGTATTCATCTGTCGCACCGATTCCATCGCCTGCGGCGAGGAAAATGTGGTGTGCCATCATCTTGGTGTAGTCAGAATCCATCCCATCGAGAATGGAACCATCGGCTTTGAGATAAATATTGGCGGTCTTCGAATACACACTTTCCACCAGCAAATCGCCCGCCGTTCCACCAGGCAGATACGAAGAACTGGTATTCGCCACACAGCCATTTGCATTTCCCGGAGTGCAATTATATATGTAGACATTGCCTTCCGCGCGAGCGGTCAATGTGCCCATCAAGTCTGTATAAATCGGAAGTGACTCTGTGCCGATCGTACCGCGGCCAGATTCCAAGATCAGGTCACCTTCTTCAGTCGTTGTCGTAATATTCGCATCGCCAAAATCTGCAGCGTTGTTGATCTGCAAGCGGCTCTTAATGCGAACATCGGCACCAGCCGTTACCTGATCAATATTGATGGCAATCTCTGAAGCAATATAGATATTGTCATGCGCAGACACATTCAATTTACCAGTTGCGGCAATATTCACATTAGCACGCTGATTGACAACCACCGCGGCGATCGTGGGTCTGAAACCACGCGAGATAGTCGCCCCAACATTGGCCTCATCAGACAATGAATTGCTTGCAGAAAGCGTGATTGTAAGATCATCCACTGCAAGAATACCGTAGTATTCATCCACGCCGTTGTTATTCAGGGTACTTCCTGAAATGATTAACAACATACCCACTTCATAACCATCCGCGAGCCATGAGCCGCTTGAACGGGTGATGGTATCTGATTCGGTTTCGTTGTCAGTAAAGCTGACCGTTACTGTACGTGTATCAGAAATGATGGGGCTCAGAGGATCGAGAATAACCGGGGCTGCCTTGATGGCTTTACCGTATTCCTGGATCAAAGAAATGCTGGCGGCTAAGGAGATGGTTGAATCAGTTACCGCGATAATTTCGTAGAATTGACCTTCGGTGGTGGCATTACCGGTATTCCCACTGATATCCAGGTACATCCCAACTTCAAAACCGTCTGCAACCCAAGATCCGCCATCTTTGCGAACGATGGTGTCTGGTTGGTCGACATTATCAATGAAATCGACACTGGTTGAAATCTGGCCTGCCCCAAGATAAACCACATCAATTCGTTCTGCAGCAGCTAAAATGACGCGTTCGTCATCGGTGAGGGTCACCGGTTTGCTGCTCACGTCAATGATGACTTGTCCATTCGTGATGCCTGCACTGCCTGTGAGGATGATGATCGTAAGATCATTGGCAACGATGCATGGTTCATAGATGTTGACCTGTGTATCAGAGACAGCCTTGAATAAACCTGAGCTGAAGGCATACAGTAATTCTTCTTCTGTCCATACCTTGATGCTGGATTCGATCTTTGAAATTTCATTCGCAGACAAGACATATGCGAAATCTGCATCATAGGTGTTTCCATAAGATCCATAGGTCGAATGCAAATTATGGTATTGATAGGTGCGGGATTCTTCGAGAGTAGTGATCGCATCCTGAACAAACTCATCCAGTTCGGTACCGCTCAATCCCTGGTCAGTTCCAACCTGAGTGTAGTAGTTGGTATAGTATTCCAACTCCAAGCTGGTCAGGTGGATCTCTTGATCTTCACTGTAGGTAGAAGGATCAGCCAGAGTATTGCGATATTGCCAGTAAGTATGATATTCCAGTGTTTTGGCAGTCGCAAAAGCAGTTTTGGTGTTTTCAATTTTTGAGAGTGCGCCTGTACCAGTGGTTAGTTGAAGATCGGCCCAAACTCCGTGCAGCAATTCTTCGTAGGTGCGATCATCGCGCGTGCTCTTTTGGTTTACATCCAACAAATTCCCGTCATCGATTTTGATCCAAGCGTTACCGGCAGTCGTCAGTTTGTAGATACGCAGATCGCCTGCTTTTTCTTCAATAAATACATCCCCGCCAGCGGTGGCTTCAAGAATATCGCTCGGAGTGTCTCCAAGGTTTAATACCAATGGATGGCTGGTGTCGTTGCCGATACCTGCACCGGCTGTTAGATTGATCTTTCCACCTTGCACGAGTCCTTCATACCATGTGGATGAATTCAGTCGACCCGTTTTGATCGAAGAAGGAGCAACCAAGACAACTGACTTGCCTTGTCCGGCTGAAACGCTGGCGATGGCCAGGTCACCCACTGTCTCACTAATATAGATATTTCCGTTACCGGTTGTTGCAAATAAACCACCATAAGTGGCATCCATTACGTTAGTCTTCAACGGATTAAGGCTTGTACCAATATTGGTAATTGCAGTTAAGTTCACGACACGACCACCCACAGAACCAAGCGAAGAGCCCTGAATGATAGAGCCTGCAGAGGTGATGGTGGTGGTGCCAGTTTGGTTCACGAGCGCATCCGAAATGATGATATTTCCTGTCCCGGTGGATGTGATGGTGATGGCGCCCTGATCGTAACCAATGAAATTGATCCCGATCGAACGATCAGCTTCAATCGTGTGTGTGTAATAAGATAGAGTACGTTCTTCTTTTACCATCCATACATAAGTGGTTTTCTTGCCCCACCAGGTTTTTTCGGTCCAACGATCTTTTTCATAGATCTTGGTCGAAAGGACTACTGATTGCGAATCAAAATCGTAGATTGCAGTATTGCTGGTCGCAAGGAAGTAATACGGACCTTCCGGAGTTAATTGAGGTTGAGTAATATTCTCTGATTCACCCCAATCAACATCGTCTGGATCTTTAGACAAGCAATCGATTCCTATCCACGAACTGGAACCAGAGACGTTATTCCATCTTTCATAAGTTTCTTCTGCAACCGTCCAGCCATAACGCCAACCCGATGCAGGTAAATAGCTGTTAGAGGTACTGCCGGTTGTGGTTTGAGCCCCTGAACCATCGTCGGTAGTGATCGTTACACCAGATGCGGTCATCTGATAGATGGTCACGTAAGGAGACGCCACAGATCCTCTTGCGGTATCTTTTAGCAGAATCGTACCCGCTCCCCTGGCTGAAACATCCAGTCTTTTAATCAGAAGATTGTAAGGTGTGTTATTGGTAATATTGATACTGCTATATCCACCAAGAACATTAATTTGTCCATTTGCAGTGTTCAATATTTTTCCGGTAATTTCAACATAACCACCACTGCTATAGAGTTCTTCAATGATGATCTGTTTGTTTGTGGCGTCATATTTAACCACAAAATCAGGATTGGAAATCGTCGTCAGCTTTTTGATCCCCGAGGTAATCTTGCTGATCTCATTAATGGTGGCTTGACCAAGGGTGAGTGTGTAATCTGTCTTGCCGCTTTGAATAATGCCATTAATATTCACATACGCAGCACTGATAAACACCCGTTCACCATATAGACTTACGGTTGTGGGGAGCGTACTTAATAAGGCAGTATATGCGGCATGAAGAGCCTGACTGGTTCCATCACCACCGGTGATGGATAACCATTGCAGATATGCTTCGCCGGCAACCGGGTAAGATGTATTTGCACCAGGAAGATCAATATAAACGCTGCCACCTGAAAGGACAATCAATTTGCCCGCGAGAACTTGCGCGGTCATATTGATGTCACCTTTACCAGAAGCCAGGGTTTGAATTTGTAATAAAGCGCGATAGGCGATGATGCTGCCTGAAATGGCGATGTTTGGCCAGGGATAACTTTCTCCAGAGATGTCGCTGACGTCGCAATCATTGATGATGCGAATGGCCGGTAACCCTTGCGCCCGGGCATCCTCATAAGAAGTTACGGTATCCCAATTGACCGTGCCGGTTGGATTGAGTAATGTGATGGCACTGAAGTTGGCTGTTCCGGCAACGGTTTCAGGTTCATCGCCGGGGTTTCTGAGATTGTCTTCATCAGCATTAAGTTGATTTTCGGTATTGATCAAATCGTTTCGCGCTGAGAGTGTTCCCGCACTCGACATCAGTTCGCCGTTATAGTAAAGGCCACCGTTGGTCTCGGGGATTACAATGCCCAGTGTTTCAATATAGAAAGGTGTGTGATTAAGGATGCTGACACTGGCATCTCCTGGTGCGTCAAAAACGCCAGATCCTTGCAGCTGATCTCCTCTCACATCGATCATACCGGCTTCAGCCCAAATGGGATCGACCACAATCACATAGGTCGTTGGGGTAATACGGATCGAGTCACCGAGAGAATTCACCGTGAACGACTTGGTCACTCCACCCTTTGTTAAGCTATGATTGGTGCTTGCTTCCAGTCGAGTGAGTCCAATCACAGTCGCGTCGGAGACAAAAATACCTGGGAATAATTCTTTTTGAAGAATGGCATCTTCATAGGTCAAATCTAATGAAATCTTGTTGGCGTTATTGACTACTACATAATAGGTTTGCCCATCAATCAGACCGCCTATATCATTTGCGCTTCCATTGTTGTGATAAACCACTGCGTCACCAGTGTTATAGCCGTGATTGCTTATCGTAACGGTCATGAATTCAACCAGACCTTCGGCTTCCATCTCGGCTTCAAGTCGTGCGATCTCATCCAGATAGAACTGCGCCAGCGTGGCATTCACATCTTGATACTTGGCCAGTTCTTGTCTAGCTGTTTGGATGGCTGTTTGCAAGGTGGATTGAACTTGAGTTTCGCTGATGGTGAAAGTAATCCCATCTGAGCAATCATAGTCTGTGATCTCGCCCGTGAGTTTATCCCAACCAGTGAGGGTTAACCATTGATTACGTTTGATACCCGTGCGCACCGTTCCATTGTTCGTCACGATACCATGGGCTTCAGAATGAACATCGCCCTCCAGGTAATCCGATGAGTTCCCACCGGTTGCATCATTGATGGCATCGATCACTTCACTGGCCCAACTGTTTGCCTTGCTTGTGCCGATCATATTGGCATAACCGAGACGTTCGGTATATAAGCGAATATTCTGAGCGCTCTCAAGCAATGCACCACTAGAAATAGTGATTTTGTTCTCCTGGACCAAATGCGCTTTGGCACCAACCGCACTGATCGGCACAGCACTGCCTGCAAAAGTATCCGTTCGTGATTCAATTGAATGGACGTCACGGACAAGATTTTCATTCGTCCCGGCACACAGGTTGATGTTCCCGGTCGCCAGAATACTCACGTTATTACCAATGAAAATCTCATTGGCAGGCAAAATATTTGCAGTTGAATTTGCGATAGCGACCGTTGCCGCACCGTACGTATCCGCGTTGACCAGAACAGTCACATCTGAAGTGCCGTTGGCTGATAGATCGATCGCACCCACGCTGCGTAAAATGGAATTGTCTCCAACACTAACCTTCGCCAGGTCTTGAAGGGTTTGAATGGTTGAAAACGCTCCTGCACCTGAAAGGGCACCAGCAGTGGTTAAGGTCACCTTGTCGTAGGCAATAATTTCGTTGAATGCGACAAGGCTGAAATCACCAGGAAGTGAAGGCACACCGAAGACTTCCAACCTTACATTTTCACCAATCACCACCTGAGTATTGATGGTGAGAGAAGTGACAGAATCGCCGCCAGCACCGCTTACCAGACCCCCTGTGCTGCCACTGATGTTTGCCGCTGTGAGTTTCGGTTTTAAGATGGTATTGGTTGAGTTAATATTTATTTCACGCGCTTTAACCGCCACATTGTTGCCAACTGAGGTCAATACTGTCGATGAAATGGTATTGCTAGTCTCCGCGCCGCTTCCGCTCAGTAAACCAGCGGCTGAAGTGATCACCTTTGTATTAAAAGTTGAGGTATGCACAGCTGCAAGTTCAAACTCGCCTGATCCACGTTTGGTTAGATCAATGGGCCTGTTTTGTACACCGCCCACCAAAGCACTTCCAGTTCCGATAGTGGCCTTTGTATTGCTAACACTGGACGTCTTCGGTTCAGCAGAAGCACCCGCAGCAACACCACCGCTGCCTGCAGTGGTTTCAGCATAATTATCTTCACTGCCGGTTGCAAGGATGCTGAGACTGCTTCCAGTGAGCATTACGTCATCACCAAAACTGGCCTGTGTGGTGATCGTAGATGAAGCGATAGCTTTGGTAATGCCTGCTGCGATGAGTCCAGCGGCATCACTGGAAGAAATGGCTTTTTGTTTGTTCGCGCTTTTGGCAGATAGGCTGGTAGCACCTTTGATATTCAGTGTGGAAGTACCCAAGACCGTGCTCAATACATTTCCAGAAATCGACACAGAAGTAGTGGTTGCGTCCACTCCCAATAACAGACCACCTGCAGAACCAATGGCATAAGCATTGGCAGTAAACCCACTAATCGGAAGGATCTGCGAAGCTTCCAGGAAAAGGCTTTCGGCTGTAATAGTCTTTGAACTACCCCCGATGGAAGCATCCACATCGAATGTCACGTTCGTTATTGCAGAAGAAACCCCTACTGAAGCGCCTGTACTGACACTGAACCCTGCTGAGTGTGTCGAGGCTTTTGGCTGAGAAATCGCCTGAATGGAAATATCGTATGCAGTAATATTCGAGCGATTGGCATAAGCTTTCACCGTGGAGTTGATGCTCGAATTTGAAATCGAACCAGCCACCGCAGCCGAGATCAAGCCAAAACTGGCCGCCGCTGTTGCAACAGTTGATGTCGCAGTTGAGATATCTTTAGCCAGAATGTTAAGATCACCAGACAGGTTGACCTCAGAAAGATTAACATAAGCTTCAGTGTCTGTAAGGATCGTTCCAAACGAATTTGCTCCACCGCCTGAGAAAGCCAATCCAATTCCAAACGTGGCCGCAACCACAGAGGTTTGCGCAGTCGCAGAAATTGTGGCAGTTTCTAAAGCTTCAAGTGATAGATCCACATCAGCTGCCACGTTGGCAGAAGTAATGTATGCCTTGACAACATTGTTGATCAGGTTACTGGCTTTTGAAAGTCCAATGGCTATTGAACCGGCTATCGCACCGACAGATCCTGAAATTGAGGATGCATTCGCAGTCGCCTGGATGATTGAAGTATCTTTGGCAGAAAGGAGGATGCTGCCACCAGCATCAATGCCTAAACCAATCGAAGTGTCGATATAACTCAACACTGTGATGGCGATCAAGTTTTGAACATCCACCCCGGCACCACTTGCTGCCGCTCCATAATAACCAACCGCGATGGAAACGGAATTGGCTTTTATAGTTGCGACAATCGTTGCACTTGAAATCGAGTTGATCAGAATATCATTGGCTGCAAGTAATCTGGAACTTAGCACATAAGATTTCACCTCAACAGGTGTATAGGTACCCGAAAGGGTATAACCGATCAGGTTTTGCGCGGTTGATGAACCGATCGAAACCGCGAGGGCAACCAATCCGGCTCCTACAGAATCCGTCAAAGTCAAGATTTTGGCATTGATCGTGGAGGTATTGGCAGAATCCAGTTTGATATCATGACCACTGAGCAAAATACTGCCCGAAACATAAGCCAAAGTCTTGTTAAGAATCATGTTCTTCGCATCAGCACCGGCACCACTGACGCCTGCCCCCAAGAATCCTGCACCCACGGCAGCGCTTGCAGCCAACGCTTCAGCAATAATGGTGGCATTAGAAACAGCGCTGAGTGTGATATCACCGCCAGATTGGCTCCGCACAAAATTATCGGCATTCAGAATGTAAGCCAATACCTGGCTGCTGATCTCGTTTCTGGCCAACCCGACACCCACCGAAACTGAAACGCCAACACCACCCACAGAAGCTGCCATTGAAGCTGACCCTGCAATGGCTGTGATTGAAGACTCATCTGTAGCAGACAGCGAGATAGAATCAGCCAAAATTCCGATGGCGCCATCACCACTGATAAAGGCTGCTACGATCACTTTGATCTTGTTAATTGCGCTGGAACCCGCACCGCTTAATCCGACTCCAACAGCACCACCAGAAACTGCCACAGATCCAGAGATCACAGTTGCTGTGATGGTCTGTGCGGCTTCTGCCAGAATGGACAATGTGCTGTCTGAAACAATACTGGTGTCTTTGATATACGCTTGTACGTAGACAGGAGATGAACTACCGGATTGTGTCCAGCCAATATAGTTCCTGGCTTCAGAAGCGCCGATGGATACACCTACACCCACTGACCCTGCGGCCGCGCTGGCTGATACACCTAGGATTGTTGCGCTGATCGTCGCGGTATTTGAGGCGTTTACTGAAATAGATCCCGCGCAATTGAGCATGCTGCTGTCAATATGTGCCTTGATAACCGATAAAATGACGTTGGTGGCTGAAGCGCCTGCACCGCTCACCGCAACCCCTGCCCCACCACCAAATCCAGCAGCCGCAGCAGCAGCCGCAGAAATAGCGCTGATCGTGGCATCCTCAATTGCCTTGACCAATAACGTACCGGCAGTGGTGGTCAGATCTTCGACGCTGTTAACAAAAGCTTCGATGACGCTGCTGATTTCATTGTAGGCAAGCGCAATCCCCACAGCGACCGAAACACCGACGCCACCAAATGCAGCAGATAATGAAGCCGCACCAACCTCTGCCGTGATGATGGACGTATCTTGAGCGATCAATTGCATGCTTGACGCGTGGATCTCAGTGATCGACGACCCACCATCAATGAAAGCCATTACCTTGACGGAGATCCGGTTTTCAGCACCGGCGCCAGCACCGCTTAAGCTTACCCCCACTGCTCCGCCAGACAGGGCTACAGAACCAGAAAGCACCTGAGCATAGATCGTTTGATCTGAGGTTGCGTTTACCTTGATCTGACCGCCAGCAGTTACGTTTGAGTCTTTAATGTATGCCTGAACTTCTGCAAAAGACTGATCCAGGTTGACCTGTTCCCAGCGCGAATGATCTGAGAAATCTTCGCGCAGCAGATAATTCTCGTCATCATTAAGGTCCGGATTCACCAAAGCAGAAGTGCCAATATACTTGTAGATGTCGCCGGCTCTGACGCCTTGAGCGATCATGACAGTTTGATTGGGATTAATTTGATTGGGCTCATCTTCGGTTGTGTAATTGGCGGTCATCCCTGAATCTAGATTCCAACCAATCAGGTTTCGTGCCACTGCCACACCAATGGAAGCGCCCACACCCACCAGGCCACCCCCAACACTTGCAGAAGCAGCAAGAATGGTCGCCGTGATGGTGGATGTACTATCCGAAAGAAGTTGCACATCACCAAAACTGTCAACCACGCTATTTTGAATAAATGCATTAGTCTTCGTAAGAATGATGTTGGTAGCTTCAGCACCGGCACCACTGACTGCCACGCCAGCAATACCCACACCTGCTGAAATCGATGCCGCTGCAGCACTGGCTTGAATGGTGGCATTCTCAATGACGGATAGAACAATATCGCCACCAGTGGTGACAACGTGGGTATCAGCGTTGAGGATGTAAGCCTGGATCACATTGCTGATCTCGTTCTGAGCCAGCGATACACCAAAAGAGACGGCCACTCCGGCATAGACGCCAAAGCCAAGCGCGATCGAAGCCGCTGCGGCGTCAGTAGTGATCACCGAGGTATCTTGTGCATACAACCCAATATCATGCGCTGAAATACCAGCTGTCGAACCATCACCTTCAATGAAAGATTGAACCAAAGTTGAGATTTTGTTGAGGGCGTAAACGCCTGATCCGCTCACAGCCACGCCAACCTGTCCGGCGGCCACCGCCGCGGAACCTGACAATACTTTCGATTCGATGGCCGCACTTGAGAGGGTATCTAGACCAAGGTGGCCGCTGTTGGTCAGAACTGTTGAATTCTTTATGTAAGCCTGAACTTCAACGGGGTCTTTCGTGCTTGATGAACTCCACCCGATCAGGTTATAGGCGAGTGATACGCCAATCGAAGCGCCCACTCCAGCTGTTCCGCTAATCGCCACAGCCGCAGAGGCAGTCGCCACAATGGCTGAAATGCTGGTTGTGTTCTCGGCATCCAACGTCACATCTGAGGCGCTGCGCACGTAGCTGTCTTTGATGTAAGCATTGGTGTGGGTCAGAATGATATTCTCTGCGTAAGCCCCGGCGCCACTGACACTTACTGCGGCTGTTCCAGAGCCAGAAAGGGCAAGAGAAGCCGCCACTGAACGTGCCTTGATGGTGGTTTCTTTTTCCCAGCGCGAGGTATCAAGATAATTCTCGGTGCCCAGGTTAACCTGTACCGGGTAGATCTTGGTCCAATTTGCGTTGGAAGCATAATTAATCGTGCTTAAGTCGATCACCGTCTCAGTGTCGGCACCGCTATACTGGTAAATATCTCCGACCATAAGCCCGGTCATGTTATCTTCGATCTTTACGCGCACCCCGGCGGTCAAACCAGAAGGCGTTTCCAGCGTGGTGTAGGTATATTGAGGCTGCAGGAAGCGGTAAACCACACCAGCGACACCAAGAGCTGCGTTATAACCCGCGTTGACCAAAACAGTATCACCAGGCGTTATCGTTTGACTACCTGAACTGGTGGTATAGGTCGGGGTGAATGTGGCTTCCAAAGATTTCGCTGTCAGCGAAATACTGCCTGAAGTTGTGATTACTTTTCCAGCGTTATAGATATACGCTTCCACTTCGTTTGAGATCAAGTTGGTGGCGATCGAAAGTCCGATCGAGACCGCCACACCTGCAGTACCACCAAAACCACCGGCGATGGAAGCTGCCGCGGTATCCGAGCGGATCGTTGAAGCATCACTGGCAGATAATGCCAAACTGCCTGCTCGAATTTCTTTAATTCCATCTCCGTCAATGAAGGATTGGACCTTCATGGCGATCTTGTTCTCAGCGTAGGCTCCACCAACGCTGACACCGGTTCCGCTGGTTCCACCACCGGCAACAGCCACTGAACCTGCCAGAACGATGGAAGAAATGCTGGGCATTGAAATCGCGCTTAAGGTAACACTGCCGACCGCCTCCATAGCAGAGTCCAAAATGTAGGCCAGAACTTCTGAGGGTGTTGCAGTGGAATCTTCAGTTACCAGAGCCCACAAAGAAGTGTTGCTGTAATCCTGGCTGGCCAGGTCAAGTGTATCGTTTACCCCGATATATCGGTAAACTTCACCAGGTTCACCGCCAACCTCATAACTCTCATCCAAGAGGACGGTGGCGCCGGTGTGAATCTCTTTCTCACCTGAGGAGGTCAGATACATGTATTCCAGAGGATAACCGATCAGGTTCCTGGCAATAGAAACACCCACAGAAACCGCGATGCCGTTGCTTCCGCCGATGGCAAGCGATCCCGAGATACCCACAATGGTGGCGAGGATCTGTGAAATATCACTCGCGTAAATGGAAACATCGCCGGCGACATTCGCCAGATTGCTGTAACTGATAAAGGCGTGAATCTTGTTCATGATCGAATTGATGGCAACCGCACCGCCACCACTTATGCCCACACTGGTTGATCCGCTGGCAGCCATGGCAATAGAAGCCGCGGCTGAGATTACGTCGATCACCGATTGCGAGAGCGCTTCGAGGGATATGGAACCCGCCAGTGATTTGATCAGAGAAGCATTGGTAACGAACGCTTCAATCGTGTTTTGAATAAAATTGCGGGCAATGGATAACCCAACTGAAACCGCAACCGCGGTCGAACCGGTAAAGCTGGCCGCCAGGGTTGCGCTGAAAGCCTTTGCCAAAATGGTTGAAACATCTTTTGCAAGCAACGAAATATCGCCAACGGTTGTGATGCCCGTCGATCTGATTCCATTGATAAAAGCCTGAACGGTCATGGCGATCTTGTTTTCTACCCACAACCCAGCCGCGCTGACCCCAACTCCGCTGCCTGCTGAAGCTGAAGCACCAACAGATAGGGCAGCGACAAGCGCATCAATGATGCTATTTGAAATCGCAGTGAGTTTGAGCCATCCGTCGGCGATGACATCGCTGTTCAACAAATAAGCCAATACCTCTACCGGTTCAGCAGACCCCCACTCTTCCCAACCGATGAAATTGACCGCGATCGAAATGCCTATGGAAACGCCTGGAGCGCTTGAGGATCCACTAACGGATATGGCCACTGAGCAAGCTGCCACCAGGGCGTGTATTTCAGAATTGTTGGTGGCCTGGATGGTTACGTTGCCTTTTCCGACTCCTTTGGCGGTAATCGTGCTGCTTTGGGCATAGGCCTTGGTTGCACCGTGAATGTAATTGGTAACCACAGAGCCGCCACCGGCAAAAGAAGTTCCTGAGCTTGCGCCAATCGCCAGTGAAATCGCTGAAGCCGTACCAACCGCATTGATCGTGCTGCTTTCTGTGGCAGAGAGGGTGATATTACCGTTGTTGGCGGTCAATGTTGTGCGTAAGAGATACGCCTGCGTATCGGTGTTCACCTGGTTGCGCGAAATGCTAATGCCAACCGTCACCGCAACCGCCTTGTCACCACCAGAGAGAGCCAGCGTGGCCACACCCACATTGGCGTCGATCGAAGCCTCGTCTTTGGCAGTTAAGCACACATCTCCAGCATTAATGGTTGCAATCGTGTCACTCATATAAGCATGAGATTTTGAACTGACCCTGTTCAAAGCCACCACCGGACCGACACTGATCGTATTGCTTGAACCGGTGCTCACCCGAATGGAAGTCACTTTTGTTTGGATGTCGGCTTTCAGTTTTGCAGTTGAATCAGCTGACAAACTCGCGCCATTGGCAACGGTAAGTGTTGAATTGCTGATGTATGCGTTGGCTTCTGCCGGTTGTTGAGTTCCGATATTGGTGCTTACGATCGCGTCAGCAATATTGAACAAAATATTCTGGGCAAGCCAACCAATGGTATTGAAGGCCAGTGTAACGCCCACCGAAACGCCATTCGAAGTAGTGTCGTTTTTCAGGAAGGCATCCAACGTAGAACATTCAATGGCTTTCAGCGCCAGGTTACCACCTGATGTGATCGTGCTATTTTCAATGAAAGCCAGGGCTTTGCTCAGTACCACATTGGTAGAAATGACCACGCCGACCGCAACGGAATAGCCTTTGCCATCAAATCCGCCGCCCGAAGAAGTCACAGTGCTGACATCATGCGCGCGCATGAAGGCGTCATCAAAGGTTGACAAGGAGAGGTTAGCGCCCGTTGTAACTTTGGCTTTCTTGATATAAGATTCGGTGTCAGATTCCACCTGATTGCGAGTGACCAAACCACCCACCGCCACAGAGTTTGAAGCTGTCACATTGATCGGGAAAGGCAGCTGGCTGGCAATGGAATTCACATCAACCATTTCCACCCAATTTGCATCGATACTGTATTGGATGTTTCCCAAATCTAGGCTTGCGAGTTCATCACCAATAAACAGATAGTATCGGCCTTGTGCAGAAGTATCAACCGCGTACGCATCATCTACGCGCACTTGCATTCCGGGCAACACTTCCTGGGTTCCAGATTTGGTGGTGAATTGATATTCCTTTAGCGCATTATCAATGTATCCCATGACAATGCTGAAACCACCATCGCTGGTCGATTTCTGGATTACGATCAACTCGTTCTCGGCATTGATGACCGTATTGCTGCTGGCGCCTAAAGTCAACGTACCGCCCACATCAACCGTACGTAGTGCAGCGGCAAGAGTATCGTCAAACTCAATGTAGGCCATGGTCAGCGTGTTGATCATGTTGCTGATCAATAAACCGCCCACACTGATGCCACTGGCGTTTTCGATCATATAAACGTCAGAGGTGGCATTGTTGCTGCCTCTGGAATCGATCAAACCGGTTTGATAGACTTTCAGGATTCCACCGCTCAATTTGATCACATAAGCCAATCCCAAAGAATCGCTTACCAGCCAGCGGCTGCCCGCTTCGAGGATCGTGACGGAAAGATCACCGATGAGGGTTATTCCCTGGTTCTCAAATTCAGCCACCAGGTTTTCCAGCAGAATTGCATCTCCGGCAGCGTCAGCGGTAATTTCATTTACAGTATGGGTGGTCAAATCGTCTACGTCTTCGACGGTAGCCACGTCATCCAGGTCGGCGGCTGTAATGCTGCTGCCGGCATCGAACAGGTAAACCTGCGAATCAGCCGTGACGGTCAAATCACCATCCACATCAATGGTGGAATTGAAAATATAAGCCTTGGTCAGCGCCGGGCTTGCATTGCCCAACGCGTTCGCGATTTCAGACGCACCGATCAGAGCATCCAATGCGTTGAAGAGTACATTTTGTGCTTCCCAACCAACAGTGTTGAACGCCAGGGTAATGCCAACCCCGTTGCCCTGATTGCTCGCTGCAGCAGACACTGCCGCGATGAGTTGAGAGGTATTCCTGGCAATGATGGAGAGATCACCACCGTTCAGTGTGGTAACTGTACTTCCTGTGATGTAGGCATTGGCCTGTGACAATACCATGTTGGTAGCAATATTTCCGTTGATGGCCAGTGAATCTCCGCCATCAAATGAACTGCCACCTTCAGAAACGGTTGCGCTGTCAACCAGTGCGCGAATGATAGCGGTATCCAATGCGGTGATTGCGATATCGCCACCAGAATCAACGTCCGCGTTTGAGATGTACGCGTTCACAATGCTGCGCACTTCATTACGAACCACGATGCCACCCACAGCATACGAGTTTGAATCCGAATAATTTAAACCGGTAGGAACAAGCTGGGTTTCGAACACTTCCTTCCAGTAACCCAAATCACTGTAATCCAACGTGCCGAGATCAAGGGTGTCGGGTGTACCCATGTATTGATACACACTGCCGGGGTTTCCACCCAAGGCGTAAGCATCATCCAGTCGGACGCGATTTCCAAATGCCAGGGTTTTCTCGCCATCACTGGTCTTGAAGTCTGCATAAACGCCATCCTTCAAAGATTCATCAAGAATGTTCACCCCACCATCGTTGGTTGTGATGGTGGAAGAAACCACTTTGGTGTTCGAAAAAATTCCAGATTGGTCTTCAGCATAAATGGTGATGCTTCCATCCACATCGATTGTGCCCTGGGTTCCGGTAAAAATAATGTAGGCTTCTGCCTTGCTGCTGACCATGTTGCTGGCCAGGATACCGCCAAAACTCTTTCCATTGGCATTGTACATGGCTGAAGCCACAGATTCTGCCGCATTGCTGACGGTGGCATTCATCAGAACTGATGAGATTGCTGCGATGGCCAAATTCCCGCCCAAGGATATATCACTGTCTAAAATATATGCCAGGGCTTCCGCCGGGCTTTCATTACCAAAGGCGTTGGCGATCTCCGGTGATCC
>CAZRHZ010000002.1:46485-56279 GCA_964599995.1 uncultured Anaerolinea sp.
TTCCCGGCCACCACTGTCCCCTCGCCCATATTGCTTCCACCGGAAGCGCTGACGGTGATTTCCGCATCCGCCATCAACAGAGCGTTCTCAAGGGCATTGACGGTAATACTTCCACTTGAGTTCACGGTGGCGTTGTTGATGAATGCCTGCGTGGCGCTCCGAATTTCATTGAAGACCACAAGGCCGCCAAATGCTCTTGCGCTTGAAGCGGTCAGATTACCCATATTCGGCAGATAGTCTTCGACACCTGCTGCGCCACTAGGAATTTCAAACCAATAATTCAGATCGGTGTAGTCTTCAGTAGCAAGGTTAATTTCAACAGCATCAGGATAAATGAAACGATAAATTCCGCCGGGAGTGCCCTTCAGAGAATTATAAGATCCGCCCAATCGAACCAACATCGATGGCAGGATCGTTTGAGTGCCTGAAGCGGTTGTGAAATAATAATCATCAAGGTTGAGGACCGCGGCGATGTCGGCTAATCCGTTCAAAGTATTCGAGTTCACCGCCATTTGAACGACAGTGCTGGTGGCATTGATCTCAGAAGTATTTTGTGAATCAATGGAGAGATCACCGTCAATTTCGACCCGATAATCGATCAAATCCCATAAGAGCGTGTCAGAGAAATCGACGCTGGCCCAAACTGGAACGAAATCTGAACCGAGGTAACGATATACCTTGCCTGTGGAATCCTGTTTCACCCACTCGCCAGTATACAGGGTGGGAATGGTGCCTTCCTCAGTGTTGATACGATCATATGGGGTTACAAAGGTAACATCGTAATCGACAAAGGCTTTGGCAAAACCGCTGACCTTGTTGCTTGCCAAAAGTCCACCGGCACTCAAAGCTTCTTCAGAGGCATATTTTGTGGTCAGAACCAGATCAAGTTCAGCTGCAGAGGATGCAGAAGACCCTGCTGTTGCGGTCATTTTAGCTGAGTTGTTGGCATCGATGTCAAGCCCACCTGCCAGTTGCAGGATTGAATTTTTAATGTATGCCTGGGTTTCGATGGGTTGTTCACCGCCAAAAGCTTCTGCCAGGGTTGGATCACCGATTAATGCGTCGATCGCAGCAAACAGGATGTTTTGTGCCTTCCATCCCATGGAGTTGAAGGCTACGATCAGAGAGACTGTCTTGTCCCAACCTGAGACAACACTGCTGGCAGTCGCGTTGACCTCAGAGGTGTTCTTTCCATCCATGACCAAGTTGCCTGTGCCATCGGTCACGATGCGGCTGTTGGTAATGTAAACATTTGCCTTGCTCAAGACAATGTTGGTGGTGATAATGCCGCCACCGCCTTGCCAGGTTTCAACCACACTGTCATCCAATACATTCAACGTGGCGGATTCATCGGCGGACATCAGAATATCACCGGTCACCATCACCGAAGTATTATCGATAAAGCTCTCAACTACTGTTCGAAGATCGTTTCGATCCACCATTGCGTATCCGCTCTTGGCAGATCCGTTCAGATCGTCCTTTTTCAATTTAAGACCAAGTTCTTCAACGGCAGTATAAATGGCCGAATCGGTAATCATGTTAGTCGTATTGAGCAGTTTCCAATATTCGAAATCGGAGTAATCTTCACTGCCCAGATCAATTTCAGCAGAAGTCCCCATATATTTATAGATACTGCCAGGCGTGCCCAGACTGTCAGAATAATCATCCGCAACTCGTACCATATCGCCATAATTGATCGTTCGGGTACCTGAGTTGGATGTATAGCCGTATGAATACATGAGCATGTTGATGTATTTATTGAGAATGCCCAAGCCCATGTCATTTGAGGGAGATACTTCTGAATACATTTTGGTTTCAGCATTGATCTGTGCATCGTCTTTCGCATTGATCGAAAGGTCGCCAACCACTTTTACGACGTTGCGATGGTCAAGATAATCAACTTCGTTCCATAACGCCGTATCGCTGAAATCTTCTCCTGATAAGGTGGCAGTGCTGGTATATGCTTGTACCAATTCCCAAAGCGAGGTATCTGAATAATCCAGTGTACCCAGATCACCTGTATAGAAATAGAACAAACCTGTGCCAATGAATCGATAAACGTTGAAGGGAATGCCTCCCAGAGTATAGCCTTCATCGACCCTGACAAGATCACCATTCACCAGGAAGTTCGTGCCAAATGAGGTTGTGTAATCATAATAGATCTTTGCATCGCCCAAGTATTCATAAGTCTTTCCCGACAGGGCGCCGGATGTGACGCGCACGCGATCACCCGGATTCAAACTGGAGGTATCGGTGACGTCGGTGTATGTATTCTCGCATTGATCAATGTAAGCCCTGGCCGTGCTGCTGACCATGTTGCTGGAAAGCACCCCCGAAGCTGACGCACCACCTGCACCGATGAATGCGGTAGGTGCAGAGGTGGCCGTATTACTGACAGATGAATTGATAATGGCTGTGGATTTTGCTGAAAGAGATAATGGCCCGGCGATGTCGAGGAATGAGTTGACCGCGAAAGCTTCCACACGGGCAGGTTGTTCGTTCCCGAACGCGTTGGCGATCAATGGATCGCCCAATAATGCGTCAATCGTGTTGAACAGGATGTTCTGAGCTTTCCAGCCCACCGTGTTGAAAGCCAGGATCAAACCAAAGGATTTGGCGCCACTCTTGGCCATGGTGAGATTGGTCGCATCGATTACCGAGCTGTTCTGAGCATCGAGCACTGCTCCGCCCGAGGTGGTGGTCACGCTGCTGTTGTCAATATAGGTTTTGGCTGAACTTAAAATGAGGTTGGTCGCGACCGTTCCAGCAACTGCCAGAGAGTCACCGTTGCCAAAGATATCACCACCCGAAGATTCAGATGTGCTGTCTGAGGTGGCCTGAACAGTTGTACTTTCCACCGCTGTCATCGAGATGGATCCAGCCACAAGACTCAGATTCTCCAGGTACGCTGATACTTCACTGCGCAAATCGTTGCGCACTACCAATGCCCCCACTGCATTGGAATTCGAGGGAGTCACATTGTATCCCTGGGGGATGAGGTCTGTTTCGGGTACAAGAATCCAGTAGCCCAGGTCAAGATAATTGGTATTGCTCAGATCTTGGGGAGAACCAAGATCATCGCCCAGATATTCATAGATACCACCAGGCGTGCCAAGGGATTCATCATAATCATCTGCCAATCGAACTCGGTCGCCAAAGTCCAACAAGACTGAGGTTTCACCGCTGACGTGGTCAACCGAGAACACATCGACCACGTTGATGATCGAATTCTTGAGAATGCTGGCGCCGCCGTCATTGGTGGTGATAGAAGAGGAGACCACTTTAATATTTGCGTAGATGCCCGCGTTATCTTCAGCGGTTAAAGTCAAGACTCCGCCGATGGTGACGTTACCGCGTGCTCCACTGAATTTAATGTAGGCCTTGGCCAGACTGTTGACCATGTTGCTGGCCAACATGAAAGAGGCGCTCTTTCCGTTTGCATCATAGAGCGCGGCTGCCACCGAACTGGCAGCATTACTTAACGTAGCGTTTAGTTTGGCATCGGATATGGCGATCAGGGTAAGATCACCCGCAATACTTAACGGGGTATCTTCAATATAAGCTTTAACTTCGGCTGGCCTCGCGTTTCCGATATCTGTGGTAATGAGTGCGTCTATGGCATCAAAAAGGATATTCTGCGATTCCCAACCAATGGTATTGAATGCCAAAGTGACACCGACCGCTGTATCTCCCGACATGGTACCGGAGAGGAGAGTCGCATCGATCAGGCTTTGATTGTACGCTTCCACGGATAAGTCGCCTGCCAGAGTTGTGGTGATATTGCTATCCACGATGTATGCATTCGCCTTGCTTAAAACCAGGTTCGTGGCAACCGTTCCGTTCAAGGCGAAGACGGTACCTGAACCATAGAAACTGCCGCCTGAAGCGCTGGCCACGCTCTCCAAGGCTGCCTGAAGAATGGCACTTTCATTGGCGGTCAATGAGATATCTCCGGCCACGTCCACATCGGCAAGCTGGATGTAGGTTTCAACTTCGCTACGCAGGTCATTTCGCACCACAATGAAACCGCAAGCCACAGCACTTGAATCACTGACATTCAGGCCTGTCGGAACCAAATCGGTGGGTTGCAACGGCTGCCAGAGTGAACTGTTGGCAAAATCATAAGTCCCAAGGTTTACACCGGTGAGATTCCCAATTCCGAGATATCCATAAATCGTTCCGCATGCACCTTTTGAGCTGTCGCAGTCATCTGCCAAACGAACCATGTCGCCGTTTACGATGGTCTGAACCCCTGAATTCGAGGTGTACTGGTAGTCATAAAGTAAAGTCTCTCCCAGTCCGTTAACAATACTCGCTCCTCCATCATTATTAGATGAAGAGAGCGCCACCATACGGCTGTACGCCGTAATGCTGGCCTCATCGAGAGCTGAAATGACCAGCGGACCTTCCATTTCGATCACGCCAATATCACCCGTGAACTTGATAAATGCGCGAGATTTGCTGCTGACAAAGTTACTTGCCAAGACAGCACTGGCTGCCATACCAGAAGCACCATACAACGCAACTGCGGCCGATGTGGCTTCATTGGTCACAACCGCCAGAATTTGCGCTAGAGATTCTGCCAGTAAACCCAACGCTGCTTGAATATGCATGACTGTGTCCAGAAGGTAGGCCTGTACCTCGGCAGCTTCTTCATCACCCAATACTGAACCAATTAAAGCGTCAATCGCTTGAAACAGGATATTCTGGGCTTTCCAGCCTATCGTGTTGAACGCAAAAGAAGGAGAAACTGCTGTTTCACCCGAAGTAACCGCGGCAAGTGTTTTTGCCTCAATCACCGAAGAATTAACCGCATGGATATTCGCGCTGCCAGCAGAAAGCGTAATCTCGCTATTTGAAATATAGGCGTTCACCTTGCTCAAGATCATGTTGGTGGCAATCGTTACGTTAGCTGCCAACACAGAACCGTCTCCAAAAGAACCACCTCCAGATGCTTCAGCAGTCACATCCGCAGTGGCACAAATGACCGCATCCGAAACGGCTTGAACGGTCAGGTTTCCACTGGTTACTGTTATATTCGCGTTGTTGATGTAACTTTCGACATCTGAGTGCAGTTCGTTGCGCACAACAAGCCCGGTCAACGAGGCTGAGCTGGAGCCCGTGAAATTGATCCCTTCTGGGAGCAATTGAGTTTCAAGAAGAGGTTTCCAATATCCCAAATCGGTGTAGTCTGTTTTGTCCAATTCCAGTGTGGTGGTGGTTCCCATGTATTGGTAAACCGTCCCCGGATCGCCGGCAATCTTGGCCCACAACGAAGTATCACTGTAATCTTGTTCGGTCAAATCCGACGTCAAGAGTGAAAGCGCGCCGGTTCCGATATATTTGTAAATATCACCTTTCATCCCGCCGCCAAGGTCACTATCCAGTAAAACCTTTTCTCCTTCCAGAATTTGATCCGGTTGGATGAGCAGCGAGGTGGAATAAGCATAGTCCAGGTAGTCGTTTTCGATCCTTACATTGTGGCCAAAATTGATTGTAGAAGAACCGCTGTCTGTAGTGTAATCCGCAGAGAGCAGACTGTTCAGTGAATCACTGAGCAGATCCATTCCGCCATCAGAAGTCACTATTGAAGTGGCCACAATTTTGGCATTTGAATAAATTCCTGAGTGATCCTCAGCGGAAACGGTCAGGTCACCGCCAACAGTGAACACACCTTGGGTGGTGGTGAAATTGATGAATGCATACGTATCTGTGTTGATCAGGTTACTGGAGAGAACCCCACCAGTCGCGGAACCTACGGCTCCCCAACGGGCATCGGAAGTCGAATCAGCTGTGTTTTGGACGGTGGAGTTGATCTTGGGTGAAGAGGTGGAAATGATCTCAAATTTACCGCTGATATCCAGGTCGGAATCTTCAACGTACGCTTTGACATGCAGGGTCTGGCTGACATCGGCAAAATTCGTTCCAAGTAGCGTGTCAATGGCGGTCAATGCCAAATTGGCAATGTTGGTGATCTCGCCGCCGATGATGTTCAAGGCGATCGAACCACCCAATGTGACTGCTTCGCTGAACAGGCTCAATGAATCACTTGAGGTCATCGCTGTGGCGCTCACTTCGCTGGTCGCGTTCATTAATACGCTGTTAGTTGCTGAAACAAGCAGGTCTCTTACAGTGATCACGCTGTCCGTAATAAAGGCTTTGACACTCCCCAGAAAAGCATTCACAGAAAGGGTCAGGGCGATGGCATTATCCGCGCCAACGATCACCAAATCTGTGCTCTTTATGGAAGCTGTTTCAACCTTGGCGCTCATTTGAGCCAGATTCTCAGCGCTGACCTCCAGATCATAGCCAGCCATTGCAACTGTGGATCCAGTATCAACAAATGCCGAGGTTTGCCTGTCAACATCGTTGCGGGCGTAAGAAAACTTGGTGGTGACAAAATAGGTGGTTGGGGTCAAAACCAGGTCTTTGGACCAGGCAGAAACAACTGAAGAATCTTTGGCTTCAATGGACGAGTTGCCAGATAAAACAAGCGTGCTATTTGAAATATTGGCCTTTGTGATCCCGGCAATATCATTGTGAGCGTCTTTTGCCGTAACAGAATAAGTCGCATCAGAAAGCGCACGAAGATCCAGCGATCTTGCTGTCACTTTGGAATTCAAAATAACAGCGAGCGCATCATCCTTTACGACATCGTTCAAAGACGCACCGATCAGGTCCGAGGTGATGGTGTTGGCAACCGTACCAGTGTTCCTGGCCAGAACGGTGACTGCCCCACCCGCATTCAACGTCGCATCCGTGCCAGAGGGCGTATCCTGGATGTAGGCCTGAGTATCTCGTGAAAGAGTAAGGGTCGCGCTTAGCCGGTCAAAATCAAAAGACAGAACTGTCAGAGTTTGATTCGAGCGGCTTGGATCACTCACATCGTCGATGGCCACCTGAATATTGGCCAGGTCGATCGCCTCAATTACTGCGTCATTGCTGACGATCACTTTCGCCCCACCTTTGATCCCCGCATAGGTTTGACTGGTGATAGATGCCCCTAACGTTCCTTTGGCCACACCATCCCGATAAATGGTGCTTAAGGTTTCACCCAGGTCATAGGCATCAGTGGTAACTGCGTCAGCGAGATAAGTGAAGGTTGTATTGGTGTGCGAAGAAAGTGACAATGAGGCCGCGTTAATCACTGCACCGGCACCAATTTCAGCCTTTGCGAGTGAGGTGGAAGTGAAAAGAAGATCCTCCGCATCCAGCGTTTCGCTTGGCAGATTCACCGTGTTGTTCACGGTGGACTGCAAGGTCAATGCCCCCGTTGTGGTCACCTGACCCGAGATCAATATACTCGCGGTGAGATTAACGAGATTGCCCAGGTTCGCAACATCTGTGACCGAATTCTCAACCAACGCGGTTAACGTGATATCCCCAGTTGTGGCAGTGACAGGGCCAAGTACAACAATATTCTCGGCTTCCACGATCAAGTCACAAACGCCCAGAGTTAACGCGTTAATGGTAATGCTGTCGTACCCGCCCAAACCCTGAATCTTGAGCGAACTGGTCGGCTTCGAAAAAGTGATGGCTTCGAAGGTTGAACCGGTCAGGCTGAAGGATCCGCCCGAATCAGCAAGAGACGCATCAGGATCATTCGATTCAGACAACCCGATTACGCGATTTGCGGCATCTGAATTATCAGAAATCGGCTCAATGTTGGTGTAATCAATTGAGAAATCATCCAACGCGATACCCCCCGAACTTGCGTCGGCGGTCGAATATGTGACAGTATTAAATGAACCTCCCGAAAAAGAAATGGTATCGTAATCGTTCCCGCCATCATAAACAATAGTACCCTGCGGATTGTTTTCGATAAAATCAACCTCAAGGGTATCATCCCCTGCCCCGCCGTTTACAGTCACGCCCACTGGATCTGTGCCCACAACAGAAACCTGTACGGAATCGTCTGAGGTGGTTCCATTGATCACGACATTCGGCGAATTGATGATGGAAATAATTGCTTCAGGGCCAAAAAGAAGGTTGTTTAGCGTGATGACCTTGTTGGTGTTGCTGATCAATATCGAACCAAAAAGGGTTGTAGATCCAGTATCCAACCCCGCCAGAGACAGCGCGCCACCACTTAAAACCAGATCATAAGAAAACCCATCAATGGTCAGAGGTTCATCATAAGCTCCACCCTCAATATGGATGGTGTTTTCTTCCAATGTCAGTTCTTTTGCCAGATCGATCGCCGCCTGGATGGGTGTATCAGAAACAAAACAATTGGCTGCGCTACCACAGTCACCACCGCTGCCAAGAAAGCTATAGGTGATTCCATCGCTAATGAAATAAGGATCTGGAGCAAGCAGTAGATCATCAACAAAGGAACTTTCTAAAGCGTCACCAAGGCTTTCTTCATATAATGATGTATCTTCGTGTCCAGTAACGGGAATGAATAATTCACCCTCGCCAGATAATTCGTCATCAGCGTCGGTTTGTTCTTCACTTGAGCCGATTTCTTCGGGTTGGGTTTGATCCTCAACGGTTTGGTCAGTAGTGGAATCATCCGGTAAAGTTGTTTCTTCGTTATTGGCCGTTTGATCAGAATTTTCGTCAGAAGTGGGGGTGGTTTCAGTTTCAGAATTGCTGGGGGTTTCGCTGGTCAAGTTTTCGGAGGAGGTTGTCGTTTCTGTTGGGCAAATTAAATCAATACAATCATCGCTGCTGCCGGTTTCCACAATTTCTTGTGTGATGGTCTCGTTTTCATCACCGGTATCCTCAGCGCTGACAAGCGCTGCAGGCGCGGCCCAAAATATCAAAAGCGAAAGTGCTCCAGAAATAATTATCCTGATCAGCGTTTTCTTCATCAACAATCCTTCCCCAATGCGTCAGAAACTTTTTTGTATAAACTGGCTTTATCCATACCAAAATAACGATTTTGCAAGGGCCCCAAATCGTAACAACTTATTATAGGAAAAAAACTTGTATAATACAAGTAACGTGATGGATATTCCATAAAATCTACATAAACTAATCGGACGGGGTGAATGGATTCCAAAAAACCAAGGCTCTTCTTTATACTCTCTGTTCTGATAATCTTTACTCTATTGCTTTCCAGTTTTGGCGCTGCAGCCAGCACAACCTCCCCTGCCGTTAAATCTCAAGCATTAATCGAACAAGGCACCCAACTTCTCTCTCAAGGAATGCGAACTGAAGCCATTGATCTCTTTACACAAGCGCTTCAATTGGATTCGTTTTCAAAAACAGCACACTTTCAAAGAGCAGTTGCAAATTACGAATTGGGAAATCTTGACCCGGCCTTAGCCGATTTCACAAAATTGATTGAGCAAGATCCAAACCTCAGCGAAGCTTTCAAATACCGCGCCCAAATTTATATCGCCCAATCAGAGATCAGCCTGGCCTTGGCCGATCTTCAACAACTTGAAAAACTTCAACCCGGGAGTCAGGATGTCCTTTTCCTGCATGGACAAATCTACCTGATCAACCAGCAATACCAAGAGGCCGCCAACAAATTTTCAGCGGTTCTAGTGAACGACGCAGCGAACATTGAAGCTTTGCTAAGTCGAGCTGAAGCGGAAGCCGGTTTGCAAGATTACCAATCTGCATTCGATGATATCGATTCGGTCTTGAAACTCGAACCTCAAAACAGCTCAGCCCTGATCTTGCGCGCCGGGCTTTACTATAATAAGGGTGAATATCAAAAAGCATTATCTGATTGGGAAGAGATCAAAAACACGATGGGCGATACTGTTGAAAACGCCGCCAATCGGGGCAGAGCCTATTTCAGCATGGCTGATTATGATTTAGCTGTTCAAGCCTGGGAT
>CAZRHZ010000002.1:56379-59769 GCA_964599995.1 uncultured Anaerolinea sp.
CCAATGCCGATGTTTATAACAATCGCGGCATCACCTACATGGATCAACAAAGATTTGAGGAAGCGCAAGCAGATTTTAATAAAGCCCTGGCCATTGATCCAGATAACGTCCTGGCGCTGATCAATAGCTCGGTGGTTCACCTCTATTCGAACGAACCGCAGATCGCGATTGACCTGCTTGACCACGCCATAGAGATCACCCATGAATACCCATCTGCTTTCGATCACCGGGCGCAGGCCTGGTATATGTTGGCGGATTATGAAAAAGCCATTACGGATTGGTTGACCTACTTTGAATTGCAGCCCGATTCAGCCGTTACGCTGGATTGGATTGCGCGTTCCTATATTGCACTGAAACAATATGAGACGGCCATGGAATATATCGATCAAGGGCTTGCCTTGAATCCCGATCTCATCGATTTGTCTTATCAAAAAGGTGTGGTGCTGCTCCAGCTAAAAGACTATACCCGGTCGCTTGAATTCTTGCAGATCGCCATTGATGCCGGCGTGAACCTTGATCTCGCCTATTTCAACAGTGGCATCGCGCATTATTATCGGGGTGAAATTACCAAAGCGATCGAGTGTTTTCAAGAAGTGATCATTTTGAGCGAAAATGAAGATCTGGTGAATACCACCACACAATACCTGATCAGCCTGAACGCTCCTGTGCCAACCAGAGAAACGCCTTAATCCTTCGCGCTTTTATGTGTTCAACGCGAGTTTCTGTGCGAAATTCGTGGCAGGGATTGTTACTCGCCCGGGCTGCCGGAGTAACAGCACCCCCCAGAAATTCGTTTGAATGATTACCCATCCGCATCACAGGTGGCTCACGTCGAACCTAGCCTACACCTCATAAAGGAGTTTACTAGTCATAGTAAACGCTATCTTTACCTTTCTGTTTTTTGGGGTCTGGCTCTATTTCTCCCTTGGCAACAGAAATATAAAACTCAGCGTCAAGTTTCGTGAATCCAAAAAGTCTCATCGCCAATTCGACGGCTTCTTCACGAGGTAATGCGTTCCAATCGATCTTGGAATTAATTGAATAATCTTTGGTCAATCAAATCCCTCAAGACTGTCTACTTTATGTTCAAAACTATTATACAGTTCCGGTAATGTGATTCCACAAAATAGATCCGTTAACCTTATACCTCTTGACACGAGGTTTATAATGGATATAGAACATGATTTCTATAGCACCTTAACAACCTGCATGCCCGCGGCCATGCTTCACATAATTGAATTATTTGAATCGCATTTTGATGGCCTTTGTATCGAAAACAAATCTGGTGAATTTTTCCCGAGTCGTTTCGAGTCGTTATCCATTAAAAGACGAAAACGAATAAATGAAAATTTTCATCATTCGTTTTCTTTGTTTTAGATATTCCCTCAAAACGAAAACGAATCACAGTATGAAATTTCGCTTTCACTTTCGTTAACTTTGAATGCTTACAATCACGATGGGTTATAATCAGGGTTAAGTCCTGCGGCCCCCTCCCCCGCTGCTCCCATTGAACCCTGCGGGGCCGCAGACCTCTCCTATGAAACCCATTATTGACCCCATCCGACCCAAAACCTCGCAAGCCGCGATCTTATTACGCTGCTTCGGCTATCTGCGCCCGTACTGGAAGATGGAGACCGGCGCTTACCTGACCATGATCCTGACGCAGGTGATCGCGATGGTCAACCCGCAGTTGATCCGCTGGACGATCGACAACGGCATCGAGCAGCACAACACCGCGCAGCTAACGCTGGCAGTGGCTGCCCTGCTGGGGCTGGTGCTGCTGAAGGGCGTACTGACCTATTTTCAGGGCGTGTGGACGGAGATTGGCTCACAAAACGTGGCCTACGACCTGCGCAACGCGCTGCAGCGCAAGATCACCGAGTTGTCCTTCTCCTTCCACGACAAGGCCGAGGCCGGCGACCTGCTCAGCCGCGCCATTCAGGACGTGGAGCGCATCCGCTTTTTGACCGGGCGCGCCAGCTTTCGGGTGATCGAAAGCCTGCTCTTGATGCTCTTCACCGCCGGGGTGATGGTGTGGATGAACCCAAAATTGAGCCTGCTCGGCATTGCGGCCATGCCGCTGCTGCTGGTGCAGGCCTTACGCTTCGGCAAACGCTACCGCCCGCTTTCGTTGAAGATCCAAAAACAATTATCGGCATTGACCACCCGCCTGGAGCAAAATCTGCGCGGCATGCGCGTGGTGAAGACCTTCGCGCAGGAAGAAGCCGAGACCCGGCGCTTCGAGGCCGCCAACCAGGAATGGTACGACCTGTCGGCTTACGGCGCCAAGATGCAAGCCAACAATATGCCGCTCTTGAACCTGATCGCCAACCTGAGCAGCGTGGGCATCCTCCTTTACGGCGGCACGCTGGTGATGAACGGCTCGATCACGCTGGGTGAATTGGTGGCCTTCACCACTTACGTGGCGCAGCTGGTCAACCCGGTGCGGCACTTCGGGGTGGTGCTGCCAGCCATCACCATCGCTTCGGCTGCGGCTGAACGCGTGTTCGAGATCCTCGACACGCTGCCCGCGGTGGAGGAAGCCCCCGGCGCGCCCGACCTGCGCCTGACCCACGGACAGGTGTGCTTTGAAAAGGTCTCGTTCAGCTACGGGCGGCACGCCGACGTGTTGAAGGAGATCGACTTTACCGCAGAACCCAACCAGGTGATCGCGCTGCTTGGACCGACCGGCTCGGGCAAAACCAGCGTGGTGAACCTGATCCCGCGCTTTTACGACCCCAGCGCCGGACGCATCACCATCGACGGCACAGACATCCGCACGGTGAGCCTGAACTCGCTGCGCGCTCAGATCGGCATCGTGCTGCAGGAAACAACGCTGTTCGCGGCGAGCATCCGTGAGAACATCACCTTCGGCAAGCCCGGCGCGACGCAAGAAGAGATCGAAGCCGCCGCACGAGACGCGCAAGCGCACGAATTCATTCTGCAGACGGCGCACGGCTACGACACCAGGGTGGGCGAACGCGGCGCCACGCTTTCAGGCGGGCAGAAACAGCGCCTGGCGATCGCGCGCGCCCTGCTGCTTGACCCGCGCATTTTGATCCTGGATGACGCCACCTCCAGCGTGGATAGCGAGACCGAGCATTTGATCCAACTGGCGCTGGAGCGCGTGATGCGCGGACGCACCACCTTTGTGATCGCACACCGTC
This sequence comes from uncultured Anaerolinea sp., assembly GCA_964599995.1. GTDB lineage: Bacteria > Chloroflexota > Anaerolineae > Anaerolineales > Anaerolineaceae > UBA6107. The sequence continues at coordinate 59,547 of CAZRHZ010000002.1, forward strand.
TGAGCACGGTGCACGCCGCTGACATGATCCTTGTGCTCGATAAGGGGCGCATCGCGGCGCGCGGAAAACACGACGAACTGCTGCAAAGCTCTGCGCTGTACCAGAACATCTATCACCAGCAGCTTAAGTCTGGCCAGGCATCCACATCCGGCGAGAAGAGGTAAAGGAATCAGAAATGGGTTTTGGCATTGGGGTTTCCGGTTTGGGCATGGGTCCGCGCAGC
>CAZRHZ010000003.1:0-3569 GCA_964599995.1 uncultured Anaerolinea sp.
CTAGATGGACACGACCGAGCCGGCAGCCAGGAACCAGATCATCAGGCTGGAGACCAGCAGTGCACCAAGGTAGATCTTGCCGGTGCGGCGATAGAACCAGACCAGCAGCCAGAGCAGGATCAGGAATTCGGGGATGTAGACCTGGAGCATGAGCGGCCAGAGGGCGCTGAACTGGGGCAGACCCATCAGTTCAAAGCCGGGGCCGGCATTGGCGAGGTACCAGGGCATGTATTGGATCAACCAGACGATCAACAAGCCTGTCAAAAAGGCGAAACAGGTCTTGATCCACCACAGCCATTGGGTCTTGGCGGGGGTGCTGGCTTCTTTTTGATGCAGTTGGCCGAACAGGAACAGGCCACCATTGATCAGGAAGAAGGCCAGAGCCGGGATCAGGTAGAGGAAGAACAAACCAACACGTTCGCCATTGGCGAACAGGCGCATATAAGGCCAGACGAAACGCAGTTCCTGACCAAAGATGGACTGGAAGAAACCCGCCACCAGATAGAGCGCCATGAACAGGATGAATCCGAGAAGGGCGGTCTTGCCGATCAGTTTCCAATCCAACTTGCCCTTTTCCTGGTCGTAGGAGACGCCCATGTCGTACATGTTGACTTTCTCTTTCTTCTTCGCGCCGTTGTACCACAGGATGAACAGGACAAGGCCGATCACAGCATTCACCAGCAACCAGGCAAAGACACCATTGCCCACCTGGAGTTTCAACCAAGGGAAGATGGCTTCGTAACGGTCACTCAACGCGCTCCATTGGGTGAAGATCGGATAGGTTATGCCACCGATCAGCATGTTAATGGTCGCAAAGAGCCACCAGTTGCCTTTTTTGGCCACGTAGCGATTGGGTACCGGCTGGACAACGGGGGCAAAGAATTTGGTGGCCAGCAGCAGGTTGGTGAGGGGAACGAGCATAAAGATCGCGGTCAGGAGGGTGATCAGACCAAAGATCTCTTTCCACCAGAAGACCTGTGAATAGGCATCCAGCCCATCCGCGCTGCCTTTCAAGGCCTGACCCATCCAGTTGATGGCTTCAGCCACGGCCTTACGATTTAAGGGCAAGAAATGGTGCTCCATTTGAATCAATGCGGCGCGGCGGGCAGTGCCATCTTCGAAGCTGCCATAGGTGGTATCCCATTCGACGCTGTCGGTCAAACCGAAGGCAGCGATGCGGTTTTCATTGGTGGGCAGGCTGTCAACGGTCAACAGGTATTCGCGGAAGAGGCTGAACTCGTCGTAGCGGGCTTGTGTCAACAACACATTGTTCAGGTCAGGAGTGCCGGCATTGCCGCACTGCATGTTGAGGGCTTTGATATCGGGATTGATCATGCCCAGGGTTTGGGTCATGATGGCGCCCAAAGAGTGGCCCATCACACCAATATTGGCGGCATCTACATACGGCAAGGATTTGACATAGAGGTAGACGCTCTGCAAACCAGCAGTGGAAGCTCCTGAGAAAATGCTGCCGAGGTCAAACTCAGGATCCGAGTCGCCGTGGCCGATCATGTCGGGCGAAATGACCACGAACCCACGGCGTGAAAGCTCAATGGCCATGGAATCGTTAGTGAGCTTGTCGTTCTGATATCCGTGAATGTTGATCACAGCTGGAAGTGGTGTTGACGCTGTGGCGGTCACGGGCCGATAGAGCCTGGCAACCACTGTGTTGCCGCTTTCATCGGATAGATAGATGTTTTTAACTTCCACTTTACCAAAATCAGTTTCGATCAATCTTGCCATACCGGCTGCAAGGGTGATGATCACCAGGCAAATGATGACCCAATTCAGAGATTTCTTTACTTTTTCGTTCATAATTCTTCTCCTCTTTCTTTAGGTTTTTTCGTGATGGAATTGCAGAAAAGATCGAACAAAAAGATTCCTAAATGGAAAGCAGAACAGCATCCACTTATGATTCAGTTCCTCCTTTCAGGTTGTGAAATTATGGAAATATTCAATATTAAGATTATTGCATTTCGTTTTGGGAATGTAAATCAGGCAACGGCGTTGCTTAAATTAAATTTCTTTTAGGTTTATGGATTAATAAATGAAAAAACATACTCCTTTGGAGTATGTTTGACACCCTCGTTTACTCCAAATAGGAAGTCTTTTATAGGTCGGTCCCCCAGCCGTGTTCCAGGCAGAGGCGGATCAAGGCCGCCACTGAGTCTACCTCAAGTTTACGCATGGCGTCGCGCCGTTGTTTCTCGACCGTTTTTTGGCTGGTGAACAGGCGCGAGGCGATCTCGCGCATGTTGATGCCCGAAATGACCAGTTTGACCACCTCTTCTTCGCGCGGCGACAAACGTTTGAATTTTTGTTCAAGCAGATCTTTTTTCCTGGGTCCGTTTTCGATTTTTCCCCACGTCTGGGCGCATTCAATGGCCTTGAGCCACGCTGCATACAGATCATCACGCCTGGCTGCCGACATGCGCGGTTCAAAGCGTGTTTCAAGACGCCAGTGGCTTTCGATCTCTTCGAGCGAACTCCAATACCCGATGGCCAGGCCAGCCAAATATGCCGCACCCTGTGCGGAGGCTTCGACGACTTCAGGCCTTTCCACGGGGATACCCAAAATATCCGCCTGGAACTGCATTAAAAAGTCGCTTTTGGCTCCTCCCCCATCCACCCGCAGCGAATAAATCTTATTCCCGTACTTCTTTTCGATACTGTGCAGAGAATCGCGAGTTTGATAGGCGACAGATTCAAGCGCGGCTCGGGTGATGTGGCTCTTGTTGGTGCCCAGATTCATGCCAAAGATGGTTCCGCGCGCGTTGGGACTATTATGCATCGCGCCCAGGCCTACGAAAGCAGGCACGAAGTATACTCCCTGCGTGTCTGGCACCTGCATGGCCAACCCATCTGCATCGTAGGCATCTCGGATGATTCCCAGACCATTTCGTAGCCACTGAACGACCGCACCTGAAATATCCGCGAAGGCTTCCAGGCCGTAAGTGGTGACACCACTGATCATCCAGAGAACAGGAGAAAGGATCTCGGTTTCAGGCAAACGGCGTGATTGCCCAGTGTTGAGAACCATAAACGAGCCCGTGCCATAGGTATTCTTGATCATCCCGGGTTTATGGCAAGCCTGGCCAAAGGCTGCCGCGGTCTGGTCACCGACACAGCCAGAAATCGGAATGGAAACCCCGTAGAATTGTTGAGGATCCGTCATGCAGTAGATCTCACTGGAATTTTTAATGGAAGGAAGAATCCCGCGATTGATGCCTACTTTCTCCAGGAATGAGTCGTTGTAATCCATCGAACCGGTGTCCAACAGGCCAGTACCGTAGGCATTTGAAAAATCAGTGACGTGAACCCGGCCGCCTGAAAGCTTCCAGATCAACCAGGTATCGATGGTCCCAAAAAGCAGTTCCTCTTGCGCCAAAGCTTTTTGAAAAGTGCGGTCTTCTTCGACCAGCCAAATCAGTTTAGTGAAAGACGCGTTTGGCAGGATGATGGGATCGATCTCTCTGGCACCTTCTGATCTACTCTGTTTGATAATGCGGTCGCAGATGTACTGCGTCCGTCTATCCTGCCAGAGGATGGCTCTGCCAATGGGTTCGCTG
>CAZRHZ010000003.1:3669-53222 GCA_964599995.1 uncultured Anaerolinea sp.
TTTGTTCCGCTCGTCCCCTGGTCGATACTCAGAATATAACCATCCATGGAAAATACTCCATTCGTTGCCTGGAGGTGGGCGCATGCCGCTTTGCTTTATTAGCGCTGACACCTGAGATGATACTTCATGGAATGCGAAGGTTGGAATTAATTATATGCGAGTTGTCGGACAAAGAAAACCTAGAAAACGCAGGAATTCAGAAACGACCAAACTCGCCGGGGTCAAACCTGGTTATCAAAAAGCGATTTCCACTCCACCAATTGACAACTTAGCAGGCTGCGTCTCACATCGATCAAGCGCTGGTTGGAAGAACCACGGAATTTGAGTTTCACATCCCGCAGGTCTTGAACGTACAGCCCATCCACCAGGACATCACTCTCTGAAAGAAGGTCAAGCATGGCTGGATCACCCTTGGAACGCAAGTCCTCCCACAGAAAACCCGTGTAGGTCCAGACATCTTTCCCGCGCTGATGGAACTCGCGCGCAAGCGCGGCCGCTGTCTGCGGTTGATAAAAAGGATCACCTCCGCTCAAGGTGATGCCCTTGATGAGCGGATGATCCGGGAGTTGTGCGATCAAATCGGATATGGAGTATTGTGTACCAGCCTGCATTGGCCAGGTATGTGGGTTGTGGCAACCCGTACAGTGATGCAGACAGCCCTGAAAGAACAGGGTGATGCGCAAGCCGGGGCCATCCGTCACACTTTCGTTAACGATACCTGCCAGCCTGACCTTTAAGGAATCTGTTTCAGACATGTAAATGAGACCGGCGGTCTTTAAGCTCTGCTTTTTTAGAATCGTTGAAGCGATCGACCGTGGAGAGATATCCAGTGATGCGGCGAATGCGGCGGATATCGGATGAACCACAATTGGGGCATTCCTCATCGATCACGCCGTGATAAGCGCAAGTATTGCACTCATCGATGGGGAAATTGATACCGCCGTACCCCATACCGGTGTTTGCCATGTGACGTACCAGGGATTCATAGGCTTCCAGATTGTGGGTGGGAGGAGCATCCAGTTCCACGTAGCTGATGTGACCGGCGTTCGTCATGGCGTGGTACGGGGCTTCAAGTTCAACTTTCTTGAATGAAGAAATTTCGTAACCCACTGGAATGTGGAAGCTGTTGGTGTAATACTCCTTGTCGTTAATGCCGGGAATCTCACCGAACAACTTGCGATCCAGCCTCACGAAGCGACCGGATAACCCCTCTGCAGGTGTGGCAAGCAAGGTGTAGTTGAGATCATACTGATCTGAAAAATGATCAGTCATCTTGCGCATGAACGAGACGATCTCCACCCCCAGACGCTGCGCATCGGAAGATTGACCATGGTGGGCACCCGTGAGCGCGGTCAGCGTTTCAGCCAGGCCAATGAACCCGATGGAAAGCGTTCCATGCCGGATGGCATCTTCGATCAGGTCATCAGAAGTCAACTGTTCTGAGGTAATGTATATGCCCTGTCCCATCAGGAAAGGCATGTCGCGCACCTTCAGATTTGCCTGGATCTTGTAGCGATGCAAAAGCTGCTGCGCTGACAATATCATCACTTCTTCAAGGTTGGACCAGAAACGGCCAAGGTCGCCATTGGCGTTGATGGCGATGCGCGGCAGATTGATCGAGGTAAACGAGAGGTTCCCTCTGCCGTCTGAAACCTGCGCGCCATGGCGATCGGCGATCACGCGGGTTCGACAGCCCATATAGGCAACTTCGGTTCCAAAAACCTGATTGAAAGCCGAATCCATGAAGGAAAAGGTTGGATTCATGCGCGTGGCAGAAACCCGCATGGCCAGCTTGAAGAGATCGTAGTTCGGATCCTGAGGATCGTAATTGATGCCTTTTTTTACGCGGAAGATGATGTTCGGGAAGATGGGAGTCTCTCCCCTGCCCAAGCCCTTTTCGTAGGCCAACAGCAGGTTGCGGGTGACCGAGCGGCCGGATTCGGAGGTATCGCATCCGAGATTGATCGAGCTGAACGGCACCTGAGCCCCAGCCCGGCTGTGCATCGAGTTCAGGTTGTACACCAGGCCTTCCATGGCCTGATAGATCTCGTCCTGGCTGGCGCCGCTGGCAAAATCGGCCATATCGCGATCAAAGAAAGCGAAGGATTGGCCGCCGTGCATGTCGTTCTGCGAACTTTGCAGAATGATGGCTGCCAGGGCAGCCGCAGAACCGGGCCGTTTGGGTGGGCGGATATATCCGTGCCCGGTGTTGAAACCGGTGTGCAGCAGCTTGCCGAGCGGAATCTGCACACAGGTCAAGGTTTTCGCATAGAAGTCAAGGTCGTGGATGTGGATGTCTCCGCTGCGGTGAGCGGCTGAGATGTTCTCGGGAATCAAACGTGAAAGGTAATACTGCCGGCTGGCCGCGGATGCGATCTGCAGCATTTTGGCAGATGGTGAGTTGCCCACGTTGGCATTCTCGCGGTTGGTCTCCACCAGGATCTCGCCCACGGCGTCCATCAACTCGGTTTTTCCCTCACGAATGCGCGTGCGGCGGTCGCGGTAGAGGATGAAGGCTTTGGCGGTCTTGGCGTGCCCATTCTCGATCAGGATCTTTTCAACGGCATCCTGCACTTCCTCCACAGAAGGAATGACCACCTTCTTTTCAAATTGCAGGTAATCCACCACTTTCAAGGCCAATTGGCGCGCGGTCTCAAGGTCGCTGCCCCCAACGGACTGCACGGCCTTGAAGATTGCCAGGGTGATCTTTTCCAGATCAAAATCATCCACCCGTCCATCCCGCTTCTGAATGGAATGGAAATATTGCCTGGGCTGCGCTACGTCCTCTGAATGGTCAGCCGTTGGTTGGTCTACCGTGGTATCCTGCAATGCTTTTTTATCCATGTTCCCTCTTCAACCCATTTTTAAACTACATACCAACAATAAATGAATGTGCCCGAATAACCCATGACATATTCGCGGTAAAGCAGTCTACTTTGTAAGAAATTTTCGGAGTTCGATCAGAGACGCAAATAGACCATTGGTTGTAAATGAGGTGATTGATTTTTCTAAAATGGACTTACTACTCATCTTCTACCCTTGGTGTACATATTATCGATCCCTCTCATCAATTATGATTATAGCAACGATGTGGAAAAACATACCCGATTTTTAATATCCGCTCTCCTAAAGATTTTTTTGGGAATTGCTTTTCTTAAGGTTGCATGATTTCAAGAAAAAGAACAGCCGTCTTCATATTAGACGGCTGTTGATAGACGGGGTAAAAAAGAAACCTTAAATAATTATCGTGAGCAAAATGACTTTATTTGCCTAATAACGACCTGGCAAATCCAGCACCGAATTTACGACCTTCCAGCAATTCAGGAGATTTCGGAGCGCCTTTGAACTCCAGGCTGCCGAACAACTGCCATTTCAAGGCCTCCAACCTTTCGGAAAGATCACGCTGCCCGCCACCGCCCCAGGCGTTGCTGCCGAAACCAGCCGCCAGCTTATTGGTGATGTGTTTTTGCTGGGTAACGTGCAGCACGTGCACCATATCGGGGAAGAGCCGGCCTTCATATGTGGGCGCGCCGATCATCACGCCGCGTTTCAACCACAAGGAAGGCAAAATTTCACTGACAGAGTCTCTAGCGACGTTGAAAACGCTCACCGGCACTCCTTCGTCCAGGACGCCCTGAGCCACGGTCTCCATCATCCTTTCGGTGTTGCCATACATCGAGCCGTAAAGAAGCGTGACCGCCGGATCACCCGGTTCACCGGCATAAGCCGCCCATTTGCCATACAACTCAATAATGCGCTCGGGATGGTTCTTCCAGACTAAACCGTGAGAGGGAGCGACCATCTCAACAGACAGACCAGCCAGCTTGGCGATCGCACTCTTCACCGGTTTCGAAAAACTGGCGACGATGTTCACGTAGTAGCGTAGCGATTGTTCTTCATACCAGGCCAGCGGCACGATCGGATCATCAAAAATGGTACCGTTCAGTGCACCATACCCGCCAAAACCATCGCAAGAAAAGAGGATCTTTTCGGTGATCTCATACGTCATGATGGTTTCAGGCCAATGCACGAAGGGAGTCGCGACAAATTTCAATTTATGTTTGCCAAGATCGAGTTCTTCGCCGTCCGCCACCACTTGCACATTTTCGGTGATGCCGTAGAACCCTGCCAGCATGTCTTTCATCTTGGCGGAGCCCAGCAATTTCACCTTTGGCGCGGTTTCGATCAGTGTTTTCAACGCACCGGAATGATCCGGTTCGAGGTGGTTCACCACCACATAGTCCAGTTCAGAAGGATCGATGAACGCACGGATTTGATCGAAGAGCTCATCCATGGTCAACTTGCTGCACAAGTCGATGATGACCTTTTTCTCATCCTTGATCAGGTAGCTGTTATATGAGATTCCTTCTTTGCGAATGGGCCACAATCCCTCAAAAAGCTCGGTGTGACGGTCATTGACCCCGATCCAGAAAATTGATGGCCGTAATTCAATCGGTTGCATAGGATTATCCTGTGTTTCAAAAATATGGTTAAGTTTATCATGGGTGTGAGTTGGATGACAACTTAACCCATCTTACTTTATTGCTCGCTGTGCCTTTGGACATGCCCGGTACTTCGTGTTATATTGAATCGCCTAAAATGAACCAGACCTCGTCGATCGACCAAATCTTGCAGAAAAGACTTTCCCTACAAATCGCAGCTTTGCAGGGTTTTTATTGGATGATCTTCTGTCCCATAGGGAGTTACGCTTCGGTTTTTCTGCTCTCCAAAAACTTTACCAACGGCTCCATCGGCTGGGTAATGGCGGCAAGCAACATTATCGCAGTATTTCTGCAGCCTGCTCTGGGAAGTCTGATCGATCGCAACAAGAAAATCACAGTCAAGTCAGCTTTATACCTTCTCACAATCCTCAGTCTGCTGATGCTGGCAGGTATGATCTTTGTGAATCTTGGTTTATGGTGGATTGCCATCTCGTACATTGGGATTATGGCTCTATTGATCACCATTCAACCACTGGTCAATTCGCTTACCTTTGAGGCGATCAATGCAGGGTATCCAGTCAATTTTGGGTTGACGCGCGCCATGGGCTCGATCAGTTTCGCGGTGATCTCTCCTCTGCTGGGTCTATGGATCGGCCACAGTTCGACCGCCATATTACCTGTGATCGGCAGCATCTTGTACATTGGTTTTCTCATCCTGACTCTATTATTCCCCAAGATCGAGCCATCGGCCGCCACTCTGGCAAACATTAACAATCCTGCCGAAGAAAACAAAATTGAAAAGAACTTCCTCAAAAGATATCCGCGTTTTTTGCTCTTTCTTTTGGGAATCGCTCTTTTATTCCTGTTTCACACCATCATCAACACCTACCTGGCGCAAATCACCACATCACTTGGCGGCAATGATACCGATATTGGCATCTTACTAGCCATTGCTGCCGTTTGTGAGCTTCCAGCGCTGCTTGGGTTTAATTTCTTGCTCACAAGATTCAACAATTCGACCCTATTAAAAGCCTCAGGGGTTTTTTATGCTCTGCGCGGATTTGTTTTCCTTTTCGCCACCACCCAGTGGATGATCGCTTTTGGACAGGTGCTACAAGGAATATCGTTCGCGGTGTTGTTACCTGCATCAGTTTATTACGTTAATAAACTCATGCGAAATGAAGATAAAGTCAAAGGTCAGACCTTGATCACAGGAGCAATGACCCTGGGAAGCGTTTTTGGCAGCGTGCTGGGTGGCAAGTGCCTTGATCTTTTTGGTGTGCCGGCCATGCTGATCTTGGGATCGGTCAGCGCGGTACTCGGTTGCATGATCCTGTGGCGAGCCATACAACGGCCCAAAAAAAACTTCTCGTGAGAAAAAAGCACCCGCGTTATCATTAAGATAACGTGGATGCCTGAAAACACAAGCCCTTAATCTTATCGGATTGATCTACGGATCAACCTCCAGCACGGGGCCGTTGCCGCTTTCGGTCGAGTACCATTCCTGGCTGTGATCATCAGTCAGGTCCACACCCCCCAGAACTAATCCAAATGAGGTCAAGCCGTTATCGACTTCACATCGAACAAGCGCTTCAAGCCAGGCCTTTGACAACACAGACTGTGTGATTGACAACAAATATTCAACCCGTAAGAAGCATAAACAGTACGATAAGGCGAAAAATTATGTTAGCCTTGTTTTCATATCATTCTTCCGCTGACTCGAATTGCGATTACAGTATAATATTTGTGTTAGTGAAAACAATCCTGTTAATTTTCTATCTAATAGATCAAACCAATTAATCACACGCCGATATATCTGAAAACATCCAATAACGAATAAACTCTATATGATCCAGTGCTGACTGTTGTAAACACGCAAGTTGCTCCCGGAAAGAAAAAAAAGAAAATTAAGGAGGAAATCGAAAATGAAACGTCAAGCAATTGCCACGAACCAGCTTATCCTCACACTGTTCCTGTGCCTGCTCCTTGCAGCCTGCACTACTAAAGCCCCCAATGAAACCCAAACCGAACTTCAAGAAACAGCAATCCCCGATGTGACTCCCACTAAAACCGCTATACCAACCCAGACACCCATTCTCGTCAGCCTGGATGAAGATCTGGCCGCGGTTATAGCAGCAGCGGACGATGGCGCGGTATTGCAACTGGAAGAGGGAACGTATCCCCTGATGGAAGGGATCGTGATCACGAAATCCATCACTCTGATTGGCGCCGGGATGGATAAAACGATCATTACAGGCAGTAAAACCGTCACCTATCTGGATGAAAAAATCGCCATGGTCCACTTCGATCTTGAAAGCGGCAGCCTGGACCTGCAGGATTTGACCCTATCCTACGGAGGTACAGACCCCTCTCATGTTCTACGAATCAATAATGGAACTTTTCACATGAGCGGAAGCCGTTTGGAAGGCGCAGTCCCTTACGAGGACGGAAAAAGAACCTACGATCTGGTCATGGCAAATTCCACGGTCGCCACAGTCGAAAATAATGTGTTTGAAGGCGGCACCGTGATCACGCAGGAAACAATCTCAGGGGGAGTCACTGCACAGGGTTCAACCCAACTGGATTTTGCACACAACACTCTGAATGATTCCACCGTTGGACTTATCTGTACGGATTCCGCTGTTTGCGACCTGACGGGTAACACTTTTTCATCCATTGCTGTTCAAGCCATCTCCTATTTCGGAGAATCCAGCGGAACAGCCACAGAAAACACAATTAAAGGGGGCGATTTTGGCCTCTTCGCCATGGGAACCAGCAACGTTTCTGTTACTGGAAATACTTTTTCCGATATCAGAACCACCGCAATTGTTTTTACAGAAGACTCGAACGGAACTGCGACTAATAATACGATCCGTGACAGCCAATATGGCGTCTCGGCAGCTGGTAACAGTAAAGCGGTTTTCGATGGGAACATTTTTTCAGGAATTAGACAAAGTGCAGCCTCATTTTTGGAAAACTCCACAGTGACTGTCCGAGAGAACGAAGTAAAAGGTACAGGAGACAGTCAAGGCATGGCTTGCAGGAGTAACGCGGCTTGTACCTTTGAAGACAACACTGTAAGCGCATGCACTTTTGGAATTTTCTTTGTAGACGCCAGCACGGGTTCAGCGAAATTGAACCATATTGATCAAGTGGTAGAAGTCGGTTTATATGCATCTGGGACTGCCTCTCCGATTTTCGAAGGAAACACTCTCACCGGACAACCGGATAGCGAGGACACCATTGGAATCATGTTTACGGATGATGCAATCTCCCAGAGTACCGCTAATACCATGAGCAATTTTTACAGAGGATTGTATGTGGAGGGAAACGCGAATGTGCAGGTTGAGGAGAATGTAATCGAGGATTGCGAATATGGCATTATGGCTTATGGGACCTCCATCATGAATGCCATAAACAACACTTTGACTCACAATGTTAATGGCATCTATCTACAAGATGATTCCTCAGGAACCTTTGAAAATAACACATTAATGGGACTGGAAGAAGACCAAACCGGTTCAGGTTTTACATTTGGAGAATATAGTATCGGGTCTTTACGTGACAACGATCTCCAACGTTTTAATTTATGCGTTGAGGTCTGGAGTTCTCAATCAGTGACGATAGAAGAAAATCGGATGACCATGTGCGGAGATGGGATCACTTTTCAAACGGGATCTTCTGGACTCGCGAAGGAAAATCAGATCTATGGCAACTATTGTGGTATCTTTATTGGCCCAAACAGCACTCCCACCATTGAGGGCAACAATATTTATGAGAATCAAGTAGGTCTGAGGACAAACCCATCAACCACGGCGACCATTCTTGACAATGTGATTGAAAACAATGTACTAAATACCGAGACGTATTAATTAGGGAACAGGTGACAAATAGATTAAAGAGAAGCGATTTTTGATAATCGCTTCTCTTTACTTTTTGTTAGATCAATGATCAACTTTTCTGTTTCTCCAACATCTGTTTCAAAATGGGCAAGATCTCCATACCGTCGCCCACCACACCCAGGTCGGCGGTCTTGAAGATCGGCGCGTCGGGGTCTTTGTTGATGGCGATGATGGTCTTGGAGGAACTCATGCCCACGATGTGTTGGATTGCGCCGCTGATGCCCACCGCGATGTAGAGATCGGGTCCAACCGTGGTGCCGGATTGACCCACCTGCAGGGTATGCGGGATCCAACCCTGTTCCACAATGGCGCGCGTTCCGGCCAGGGTGCCGCCCAGGCTGGTAGCCACGTCGCGCAGTAATTCGAGGTTGGTGGCTTTCTGGCAGCCGCGTCCGGCAGAGACGAGCACACGCGCGTCTTCGATGCTTTGTCCTTCGCTTTCAAAAACCTTGCGCTCAATGACTTTGGTGCGGATGGCGGCTTTTTTTAAGGTCACAGCGAAATTTTCGATGTTCACAGGCCGGGTCAGATCAGGCTCCAGAGCCGGGAAGACGTTCGGGCGCACCGTGGAGGTTTGCGGCCGGCTGTAAGGTGTAACGATGGAAGCCATGATATTTCCGCCAAAAGCAGGGCGGGTTTGAACCAATTGCCCCTCAGCGTCGATATCCAGCGCGGTGCAGTCAGCGGTGAGACCCAGCTTCAATCGGGCAGCTACGCGCGGGGCGAAATCACGGCCATGGGGGGTGGCGCCATAGAGCACCACCGATGGTTTTTGTTGGGCAATCACGGCGCAGAGCACGTTGGTATACCCGTCCGTGGTGTAATCGGCCAGCAGCGGATCCTGGCAGAGAATGATGCGGTCCGCGCCGTAGTGGGCCAGTGATTCCACACCACTGACACGCGCGTCACCGATCACCACAGCGACCAATTCCTGTTTCAATTTATCCGCCAGGGTTCGGCCCTTTCCGAGCAGCTCGTAAGCCACCTTACGCGGCTTGAAGGTTTCACCCTCTTGTTCCAGCTCGACCCACACGAAAACGCCCTTGTATTTCGCCAATTCCTCGGGGGAAGCCTGTTTGCGCTCGATGCGGATGGCTCCCTTGCGGCACACGTTGGCGCACGCGCCGCACAAGGTGCATAAGTCGCTCACCTGAATGCGCCCATCCTCATAGATCAACGCCCCAAACGGGCAGTTATTCACACATAATTTGCAGCCGGTGCAATCTTCATAATTAATGATCAGCATGTTCAACTCCAGCGTGGTTCAATATCCAATTCGGGCAGGTGCGAACCTGACCCAGTTACGAGACAAATTTTTGTTCCTTGAGGAAATCAAGAATCCGTTGCGCAGCAACTTCAGCTTCCACGTTTTGCACAAGCGCTCCGCTTTTCTTCTCCTGCGGCGGAAAGACCTTAACCACCTGGGTGAAAGAACCTTTCAGTCCCAGTTCCCCTTCAGGGATGGCCAGATCCTGGGCGGTGACAGTGCGGATGGGTTTCTTGCGCGACTCGATCAGGTCTTTGAGCGACGGCACGCGGCGCACAATCTCACCCTTGCTGAAGGTGACCAGGGCGGGCAGCGAGGCTTCAACCACCTCATAACCGCAGTCGATCTCACGTTTCACTTGAATTTGCTTTAGATTGGCGCTCAAGCTGGCTTCAACGCCATAAGTGATCTGCGGCAGAGTGAGGATCTCGGCGATCTCGGGTCCCACCTGGGCAGTGTCGCCATCAATGGCCTGTTTGCCCACAAAAATTAAGTCAAAATCAGGAACAGTGGCTTTTATCGCCTCAGCCAAAGTCAGGGCGGTCACCCAGGTATCCGCGCCGGCAAACTTGCGGTCGGTCACCAAAACACCGTTGTCGGCTCCCAACTCGAAGCTGCGCAGCAGCACTTCCCTGGCTTGCATAGGGCCCATGGAAATGACAGTGATCTCAATGCCCTCATGGACTTTGGCCAGCCTTACAGCATGGTCCAGGGCGTACTCGCAGAACGGGTTAAGGATGGATTTCACGCCTTCCCGGATCAATGTGCCGGTAACCGGATCCACCTGCACATTGGTCACTTCGGGTACTTGTTTGACACAGACGACAATTTTCATCATCCCTCCTTAATTCCCAAAAATATCACCGGGATTCAAGATCCCGACAGGGTCGAGCGCAGTTTTGATCTGTCGCATCTGCGCAATCTGTTCTTCGGTGAACATCAGGTGGAAGAACTTTTGCTTGATCTTGCCCACCCCGTGTTCCGCGGAGACCGCACCGCCAAACTCGACAGTCTTCTGGGCGAATTTGGCAAAAAGCGCAAGACCCTTCTCTTGATCTTCAATGTTGCGCGGCAGAATGTTGATGTGCAAATGGTTGTTGCCAATGTGGCCAAACGCCAGCCAGTCGAATTTTCCGGCATTGCAGCTGTCGCGATAAAGCTCCCACATGGCGCGCAGGTGTTCATCCGGAACGGCCAAATCTGTGCCCAGCTTGTGCAGGTCAGGATAAGCCTTCTTGCGCTCAGAGATGATCTCGTTGACCGTCTCGGGGATGAAATGACGGAACACCTTGAAGCGATCCAACTCGCGGGTTTCATAACCGATCCAGGAGCGCTCAAATGACGCTCCGCACTTCGTGACGGTTTCCTGCAGATCAGAAAAGTCAACCTGTTCAGAGTGAGAATTGAAACTCATCTCAAAAAAGACGGCTGCCTTAATGTCGGTGGGGATGGGAGGCATGCCCACCGTGGTAGGCTCGTGAGCCTGGCGTTCGCGCAGCAAATTCAAGGCGTTCTCTGAATAGAATTCGAGAAAATCCAGCTGCAGCTTGGGGTTCGCGCGCAGGGCGAGGGTCAGGTCGATGGCCTGTTCATCCGTTTTCACGAATTGCACGATAGAGATTTTCTCTTCACGTTTCACCAGTGCCACATCCACGCGGGTGACGACGCCGAAGACGCCTTCCGAACCAATGAAGAGGTCGATCAAGTCCATCTGCGGCGCGGTGAAGATGCCCGATGTGCTCTTGGTACGCGGCAGGGTGTAATCCGGTGTAAAGAAGGAAGCAGATCCACCCCTGGAGTCATAGATCGTGAAACGTCCGGCCGGGGACGAAAAATACTTGCCGCGCGGAATATCCAGATACTCGCCGTTGGACAGAACAACTCGAATACCGCGCACCCAGGCACGGGTTGGCCCATAACGGTAGGATCTGGCGCCGGAGGCGTTGGTCACCACCGAACCACCCAATGACGCGCTCATCTCGGTAGGATCAGGTGGATAGAAGTAGCTGTTGGGATCCTGCTTGAATTTTTTGTATTCTTCCTGGACGAATTCATCCTGGTTCGACTCGATGGTGCTGAATTTCTTGCTGCGCAGCATACCATCCAGGGCTTTCAGGCTGACGCTGGTTTGAGCGCGGACCAACCATTCTTCACTGAGGGGATTGCGATAGATGCACTCCACCGCGTCCAGGAACTCAAGCGAGACCAGTGCGCCTTTCAAGGGCACGCTGCCACCCACCAACCCAGTGCGGGCGCTGGCGATGGTGACAGGAACGTTCCTCCTGGCCATCTCTGAGAGAACGGTAGACAATTCACGCTCACTCTTTGGAAAGAACAGGTAGTCAAAAGGAGATGAACTGATCTTCGATTCATCCGTCAGATAGGCTGAGTATTCAGCCTTAATGTTTTCGTATCCCTTGATGCATTTTATGGATTCAAAAGGTGTAGTTTCAAAAGGGTGTGAGGTTATTTCGTACATATGATCCGTCTCCCAATTCCCTGAGCCTTGATTATGATTACAATAAAAACTTTTCTCCGATATGGAGTGAAGAACAATAAACATGCGGATATTTTTCTGAGAACACTTGCTTCACCAGGGAAACGTGGGTTTCATCGTAGAAATCGTCCGCCTTGCGGCCGCATTCCTCAAGGTGGGCAAGCAGCACTTGTTTGGGCTGCAGACCGACACAAAAAGAACAAAAACTTTCCAACAGGGCATATGGTTCTTGCACAGCGCAACCGTGCCCCAGCCACAGATGAGCAAACAACGCATCCACAGCTCCCAGTTTCGGAAAGCGTGAGAGGTCATAAACCCGCGTATCACCCGGGAACAACCAGCGCTTGCCCCCCTGCTCCACAAGATAACCCATCTCAGGAACACCTTTGCAAAGGCCATTGGCATAGGTGATCAAATGCTGGCCCTCAAAAGGCAAGATCGTCATGTTTTGAAAGGTGATGGGCTGCAGGACCTTCGGAATGGTGACTTTCTCTTCGGGGATATTGACGTCGGATCGAATCTTGTCAAACACAAAGCGGGGGATGATCCAACGGATGGGCAGATCTGCCAGTTCGTGGATCAACTCGACATCCAGATGGTCATTGTGCTCATGCGTGAGCAAGACCAATTGCAGACCTTCGAGGTCACGTTTCAGGGGCATTTGCGGGGCGCCAGGAAGTCTCTTTTTCAAGGTGAGCGGATCAACCGCCCAGCGCAAACCGCCGGTGCGAAACAGATAATTGGCAGAATAAATCAACCATCCCGCGTCAACCGGGTCACTCTTCTTCCAATCGGCGATCATGGTCGCCCACAAGGATGGATATTGGTCGAGCAGATTTTTTTTCTTCTGCTCGACCAATGCTTGTTTTTCAGCGATTCGATCCGTGATTGTACTTCTCATGAATGAAGGCTTCCACTTCAGGGATGGACCTGTCAAAGGGTCCCAATTTTTCCATCTTCATGCTGGTCACGGCGGCTGCCCATAGACCCGCGTCATGGGGGTTCTTGGTCAGACGCATGGCGGTATAGGTGCCCACGCAGGTGTCACCGCGGCCGCTGCGGCCGGTCATCTGGGAGGGATAGAAACCAAATTCGTGCGCTTCACCGTTGGCGTAAATCAGCACACCGTCGCGGTGAGTCAAGACGATTTCCTTTGGTCCCATGGCGGCGTAGAATTTGGCCGCCTTGAGGGTTTCAGTTTCACCGGTCAACGCTTCTGCTTCGACCATGTCACTTTTCACAATATCAACATTCTTTAGCGTGGACGCCATTTCGTCCCATTTTTCGTATTTCAGCTCGATACCGTGCAGCACACGCACGTAACCCTGCATGTCCGCGGCCACGATCGTGCCTTTGGCCTGCAAGGCTTTCATCACGTCCACACCTACCTCGCCCCGGATGCTCGGACCGATCACGGCCGCTTTGGCCTGCAAGCCATCTACATCAGCGGCAGTGATGGTGCCAGCGGTACCCCGCACGGTCAGCGTGCGAATATCAGGATCCGTGGTTGGGTATTCCAACTGCATCAAGGTTGAAGAAGGGGAATAGTTAGGGTAACAATCGATACCCGAGTCAAGCATATTCTTGACCACATGATCGTCCTCTTTTGCCAGACGCAACACAACCGCCACACGCAGGCCGAGAGACGCGGCAGCGTGGGATGCATAATTCACCGCTCCGCCATCCACATATTTCGTTCCCGCAGGAGTGATGATGGTGTCTTTGGTGTAATTACCAATATAAAGTACATCGTAGTTTTTCTCTACCATTGAAGCTCTCCAGAATACTGATTTTTAATTTATTTAATAAATTGACTGACGATCCAATACATACCCGCGCCAACCAGGCCGGTCAATGGGATGGTTAATAACCACGCCACCGCGATTTCTTTCACCACCCCCCATCGCACCTTGTTGATACGTTCCGCGCTGCCCACGCCCATGATGGCGCTACTGACCACCTGCGTTGTGGAAACAGGACCGCCGATCAAAGACGCCCCCAGAATAACCGTTGCGGCTGTCATCTGGGTTGCAAACCCGTCAATGGGTTTAATTCGGTAAAATTTCGCTCCAAGGGTGCGAATCAGTTTCCATCCACCCACCGAAGTGCCAAAAGCAATCATGGTGGCGCATAAGAATATGACCCAGGTGGGAACTACAAAGGAATCAATGAATCCAGTGGTTACCAAACCCAGGGTGATGATACCCATCGATTTTTGGGCATCATTCGCGCCATGGCTCAGAGCCAAAGACAGAGCGGTGACAACCTGTCCCTTTTTAAAGAATCCGTTTACCTTGGGTGTGGCGTTCCAACACAGGCGCATGATGATACGAGTCACCACAAAACCAAAGAATAAACCAATGAAAGGCGATGTCAGCAAGGTGAGCAAGACTTTTTCAACACCTTTAATCTGGATCACGCCCCAACCCGCGCTCATCACAGTAGCCCCGATCAACCCACCGATCAAAGCGTGAGATGAACTGCTGGGGAATCCCAGGAACCAAGTGAGCAGGTTCCAGAAAATCGCAGCAATCAATGCAGCGATCAATGTGGGCATGCTGATGGTGCCAGCCTCAACGATGCCGTCACCGATGGTCTTGGCGACAGCCACGCCAAACAGAAAAGGACCACAAAATTCAGCACAAGCTGTTAGCGTTAACGCCCACCTGGGTGATAGTGCTCGCGATGAGATCATGGTCGCCACGATGTTGCTGGAATCATGCACGCCATTGAGGAAATCAAACCCCAAGGCCAGCACAATCAAAACGATCATTAAGGGTTCCATAACGACCCGATCAGCCCTTCTTCATGACGATACTGGCAATGACGTTGGCGGCTTCATCACCGCGGTCAGCAGCATTGCTGAGGTGGCGATAGACCTCGCGATATTTAAATACCTTCATAACATGTTTTGGATCCTCAATGCCCTCAAACAACTCAGCCAATGCTTCGCGATAAAGGATCTCGACCTTGTTTTCAAGCGCTTTGGCGCGCTGCGCGTGTTCATTTGCCACACCGGGGTAATCTTCCAGGCGATCAACGGCCATGAGCAATTCATTGGCAGCGTCTCGCAGCAGGCTGGCAATGCGGCGCATGTAATCAGTGGGGGTCACCTTGAGCAGTTCAACTTCTTCCAATGTGCTGAAGGCATAATCCAACACGTCATCCACGGTTCTAGAAAGCGCGAAGAGATCCTCACGGTCGATGGGGGTGATGAAAGTTTTGTTCAACTCGTAGATCAGAATACGGCGGAATTCATCCGCTTCTTTTTCAGTGCGCGTGAGCAGCGCAGCAGCTTCTGGGTTCTGGTCTTTAAAGTAAGCAACCAGAGCTTCCATGCCCGCCAGGGTGGCAGCAGCCTGGTTATGCATGTGGTGAATAAAAATATTTTGGCGTTTTTTAAACAGGGACAACATTCTATACCTCTTTCTTCTCTTAGATCGTTTTTATACAACTATGTTTTGCTAAATGCAGTAAAGAAGCTACAACCTGCTCAGGCGTGTTGGTATCGAGATACTCGCAGGTACGAATGGCGTTCTTGGGTAAACAGGCGGCGATGCGGTCATAGTCAATTTCACCCAGGCCTGCGGCGTAATGATCATCCAGCCCATTGATATCATCCAGGTGCGTTTCAAAGATGCGGGCAGCAAAGCGATCCAGCCAGACCTCGCAAGGGTAAAAGCCCAAACGCGACAGATGCTCTGCATGACCTACATCATAAACAATGCCCAGATGTTCGGCATCACCGAGCTGCAGCAGAATTTCCATCTCGTCCGGGCTGGGAAATTCGCGGTAATGAAAACGGTTTTCCATTCCCAGACGAACGTTGCGGGGTTTGGCATAGTCCAGAAGCTCGCGCATGCTTTTCTTTACAGAATCAAAAGCAGCAGGTGCAAGCGTGGCGCGCAGTTGGATCATTTGATCTTTCAGTTGACGAAATTCCTCTGATCCCTCTTGTCCATTCTGCATCAATTTACGAAGCTGCTTTTCAAGGTTCACATCGATGTTGGTATGGCCTACGTGCACCACGATCATGGAAACGCCCAATTGATGAGCCAGATCAATACTGCGCTTTACCGCGTCAACACCTTTTTTCCGCTTTTCTTCATCTACAGCAGAAATCAGCCAGTCTTCCTTTACCAGGGTTGGAACAGGGATATCCGCCGGGCAAGGCTCATGCAGGCTGCTGATGGGATATTGGCTCATTTCCAACCCTTCAAGGATGTTGGAGTTGATCTTGTGGTTCAATTCCACACGAGCAAAACCCACCCGGCGCGCGAATTCAAAGAAATCACGCAGGGTTGGAAAATTGTCTTTCAGCCACATGGTAGAGAGAGATACGTCGTACACTTTCGCGGGTTGGATAGGCTCGCGCTTTGGAAAGATCGATAACAATTCGGTCAGATTCACGATCTCGTGATCGGGCTGGAGAGCCGGGTCGGTGATCTGGATCTTTTTGCTCTTATTGGTTTGCCGAATGATGATGGCTTTTGAAAAGCCAGCCTGGCGGGCCGCCGCCACATCGCGGTGCGGCATGTCACCAATGTAGGCGCATTTGGCCGGGTTAACGCCCATGCGATCCGTCGCGTCCAGCAGAATGTTGGGGTCGGGTTTGCGCATTCCCAGTACAGTGGAAAGAACAACCACCTCAAAACAGCCCGCAATGTGCAGTTCCTTTAGCAGGCTGGGTACCTCGACCGAACTGGTGGTGTTGCTCACCAATCCGATGCGATAGCCACGTCTGAACAAATTTAAGATCACATCCGGGGTTTCCGGGAACGCGATTCGCCTGCTTAATGAATCGCGATATAACTGGTTTAGTTTAACCGCATTGGCATGGATCAGATCCTTCGGTCCATCCGGAACCATCCAGGTCAGCCACAATTCCTCTTCGGTCAGTTCCTTTAACGTTTGTTCAGCCCAGATCTTATAAGCATCTGCCCGCTCTTCTAGCAACCGGCCAAATTCCTCAACGTCAGAATCAAGATTGAGGATTTTCATGATCTCACGGATCGCAGCATTCTTTTCTTCGGCGCTGATCTTTACAGAACCGCGCAGCGTGCCGCCTACATCAAAAAGGATCGCTTCAATTTTTTCTGCCATATCGTTCTCTACAACCTCAATTCAGATTCTTTGTGACCATACTGATAATCCAGTTCAATCACGATAATGGATCATGCTTCGATTTTTTGCGAAATTGATAGGATCGGAATTTCGAGGATTTCGCGAAATTCGTCAACGTAATAATCTGCCTGCGCACCTTCATCGTAGTTATACGCGATGGTTTGCAAGCCAGAGGCTTTGGCTCCGTTCAACTCAGAGATGCGATGCCCAACGAAAACTGCCTGATCAGAGGATAAACCCAGTTGGGTTAAGGCAGCTTGATAGATTTCAGGAAATGGTTTGATCACCCCAATTTCCACGGAGGAAATGATCGAATCCCACACGTCTCCAAAACCTCCAACCTCGAACCAGCTCAGTTTGCTTCGGATGGAATTGGCGGTGTTGGTGATGATCCCCAACATGAATCCTTTTTGCTTGAGTGTCTGCAGAGTTTCTTTGACACCCTCGAAGAATTCGACATCCAGGTTTTCTTCGTCCAACAAGGCTTTGCCGCGTTTGACCAGCTCAGGGTCTGTGATGCCAAGCAACTGCAAATAAGTCAAATGAAATTCATCATGACTGATCTGTCCCGTGTATGCCTGGCGTTTTAGATCTTTCTTCTTTTGAATTTGCTCCCATTTGTCATCCAGCCCCAATTCCTTGAGGAAATTGACAAACTTATTTTCTTTCTTAGGCCGATAATAGAGAATATCACCGGCATCGAACAGCAGGGCGCGAATTTGAGAATCAGGCTCGATTCTTGGCCGGGCCATTTCTGTTTTCACGATGTCGATCAACTGGGTCATATTTGAAATAATCGCGTCAGGAACCGCGCCGGTATCTTCTTCGCCGTGTTCAAAATCATGCTCGATCTGGATCGCCAGCCGATAACCTGCTTTTTGTGCGCCTAAAATATCACGCACAATACGATCACCCACATAGGCGCATGCACTTGTCGGAACATTCATTAAACGGGCTGCATAATGAAAAATTGATGGATCGGGCTTGCGAATGCCATATTCGCTCGAAAGCACGATCGGATCAAAATATTCAATAATCCCGTATCTTTTCAGATTATAAGGAACCTGACCACGGCTGTTGACATTGCTGATCAAGCCGATCTTCAAGCCCATTTGTTTAAGCGCTTTTAATACTTCAGGAACCTCTGGACGCATATTACGATCATAAAAATTGTTTTCCACAAAAACCATTAATTCATCTGCGATTTTTTCCAGTGCGGTTGGATCGTATGAAAAGTCCCTTAATATATATTCACGCCATACAATAATCGCAGGGTATTCCACCAGGCTTTTTAAACAATGGTCGTGATATTTTTTTATTCCGCGGGTAATGGTGTCAAGGAGCGCTTCGTCTGATAAACCCAGAACAATGCCCGCATCCTTCATAATCGTTTGGATTTCTGAGGCTGCTTTGAGACGCTGTTCCTGAGTGTATCCGAAAGTTTCAATCGTGCCACCCATATCAAAAATAATTGCTTTTAATTCCATCTAATTCAACGCTCCGAATTTCTTTCCAATAATTTTTTAATCAGGAGAACCAAAAACCATCTTGAAAAAGGTGAAGCTTGTACCGGGATTTGTATGGGCACGGATCACGAGAACCCGTGCCCATAAGTGTTACCAGAATAACTTTTTATTAATTAGTCGCCGAGATTGATCAGGTAGAAATCGCGACCTTGCACTAGGTTGTCATATGCGAACTGCTCGTCGATCATCCAGCTCACAGCCATCATTTCTTCGAGGGTCAACATACCTTCTTCAACCTCATAGGTTGAATCGGTGAAGTAAGTTCCCCATTTCGCCCAGGGATCACGTCCTTCTTCGCTCAGGATGAATTTGACCCATAACTTGGCGGCATTGGGGTGCGGGGCCTGGTTGATGATGCCAACATAGCTCTGAGATTGGATGCCAAGAACAGGGGTAATGCCGTAGCAGGGTTCAAAGAACAATTCGCCATCCAAAACCGCGGGATAGTTAGAGTAAGAACCAAGAGCCATGTAGCTGTCGGTCATACCGGGGGTAGCGAAAGCGGAATCGACTTCATCACCACCGGGTTCGGGGGTGGGGCCATTGGCGGCAAAGCGTTTGAGCCACAGCCAGCCCACGGTCGGTGTGTCTTCGTCCAAAACGGGTTCTTCACCGTAAAGGGCCACGTAGGCATCGTGCATCTCGGTCTCGTGGGCAACGATGGTCAGCAGTTTGCTAAGGGTGGAGGCATCGTTCAGGGGATCTTCAATGAAGAATTTGCCTTGCCATTCCGGATTGGTGAACTCCCAGATGTTGGTAACCGGGCAGGTTTCATTCAATTCAGAGTTATATGCAAAGACGCTGGTACCCAAACGGGTCATGACCAGAGGATAAGTGTATTCTTCCGGGATGAGGTCTTTTGCAGAATCCGGGACGAATCTCCAGACATATTCAGCGGGCATGACTTCGCCAACCAGGTTGGCGCCACCACTGCTCAGCCAGATGTCTCCGGTGAACGCACCCGCTTTTTGTTCCTCAGTGGTTTTCAGGAGGACATCGTCGCCGCCCAGGTCAAAGGCCTGAACAGTGATCTCGGGGTACATTTCCATGAAGGCTGCAGCTGCTTTCTCAACCTTGGAGCTGTTGGCATACACAAGCACCATGCCTTCTTCCTTGGCGGCAGCTTCGATGGCAGCCCAATCCTGAACGCCGGTATCATAAGCGCCAAGTTGATTGTCGATGAGCCATTGTTCTTTTGCAGTAACTTCGGCGGCTGCTTCGGTGGCGTCAGCAGCGGGAACATCCGCAGCAGGTGTCTTGGCGCATCCAGCTACTAAGGCGACCAACAACAGGATCGAAACGATCTTTACTATTCTTTTCATCTAGTCTCTCCTTTATAAATTTAACAACGAATTGATACGACACTATCTACTTCCATTTTTTCGACTCGATTTATTCTGCCTCCTTTAAGAAAATAGATCGGTAATTAAAACCCGGGAAGTACCCGATTATTCTTGAACAAGATTTTTGGTTTCCGCATCATAAAGGTTGATCGCGTCTTCATTGAAGCTCAGCCAGATCTTGGCATCCATTTTGATCTTACTGACGCCCATTTCTCTGACGGTCAACTCAATATCGTTGTGGGTGGCAATGATGGTGGTCTCAGCGCCTGAAGGCAGAACGGAGAACGCACGGAATTCACTGGCTCCATCAACAGGGGAGGTATGAACCACGATATCTTCGGGGCGAATTCCCAATACCACGTCACCGGTTTGCTTGTAGGTTTTTACAGGGACAGTCACACCGCCAATATCCACGGTGTTCTTGCCAGAGACTTTACCCTTCATGAGATTGATCTTCGGATTTCCGATAAAATCAGCTACGAAGAGATTGGCCGGGTAATGATAGATCTTGTCAGGTGTGGCCAGTTGTTGGATCACACCTTCTTTCATCACGGCGATGTAGGTTGACATCGTCATGGCTTCGATCTGATCGTGGGTCACATAGACCGTTGTGGCATCAGAGATGTGATGCAAGCGTTTCAACTCGGTGCGCATGTCCATTCTCAAGCGGGCATCCAGGTTGGACAAGGGTTCGTCCATCAGGAAAACGTTCGGCCTGTAGGCTAACATACGCGCCAACGCAATACGCTGCTGTTGGCCACCACTCATCTCACGCGGATAACGGTCTTCGTAACCCGACATCTGCATCTCAGCCAGAGAATCTTTAACTCGCTTGTCCATCTCCTCCTTCGAGAGTTTTTGGATCTCAAGCGCGAAAGTGATGTTCTTATAAACGGTCATGTGCGGCCACAAGGCGTAATTTTGGAACACCAAGCCGAGGTCACGTTTGCCCGATGGCAGCGAGATGCCTTTTTCACGTGAATAGACTACTTTGTCGCCGATAATGATCTCACCGTCATTCGGGTCTTCAAGGCCAGCAATGCAGCGCAGCAAGGTGGTTTTTCCACAACCTGAAGGTCCAAGCAGGGTCAGGAATGAACCAGGTTCAATGGTCACGCTGACGTTGTTGACTGCTGCCACATCGCCAAATTTCTTTGTTAAATTCTTAATGACAATCGTTGTTTCCATGCTTTCCTCTCCTTACGCTTTTGCTCCGAGACCTTTGGCCAGACTACCGCCGCGGAATCGACTAATGATGAAGTTTCCGATCAAAACCAAGGCGATCAAGATCAAAATGACCGCGTTCGCTTGTTGTTCACTACCATTTTCTTTGTAGCGCATGGTCATACTGGCCAACACCTGGGTGGTGGGTGTAACCAACAGGATGATCAAGGATAACTCACGCATGGTAGTAATAAAGTTCAGTAAAAAGCCCGACACGAACCCCGTACTGGTCAGTGGGAAGATAATGCGTTTAAACCGCAGCCACGGACCCGCCCCCGCGATCGAAGCCGCTTCTTCAAGCTCCTTGCTGACTTGCAGCATCGCAGAAACGCCGGTTCTGGCTGAGAACGGGATATGCTTGGCCACAGACACCACCACCAGCAGCGCAAAAGTGCCGTAAAGCGGTGGAATGATCCAGACACTCTTGGTAAACATCGAGATGTAAACCGCGCCAAAGGCAATTCCAGGGATCACATACGGAATGAAGGAGATCTGCTCGACCAACTTGGACAGTCGGGTGCCCCTGCCTTTCACAATCGCATACCCCAGAATGACACCGACCATAGAAGTGAAGAATGCAGTCAGCAATGCAAGCCTGATGGAGTTCCAAGCACCCATGTAGATCTTGGGATTGCGCAAGACACCCGGTTCACCACTGTTGATTTTGATATCCCCTTCGCCGATCCAGTGAGCCAAAGTAAAGTTACTCAAGCTGTAATCACCACTCCGCAGCATGAATGTGCTATAGAGCAGGATGAGGGGAGGTAAAATGGCGATGCAGACCTGGAAGATGACCACAATCACGGTTAGCACGTTTTTGAACTTGCCCAGTTTTACCTTTTGCGCCATAAAGCCGCGACCACCAATGGTTTCGAAACTCTTGCGGGTTCCAACCAGTTTCTGGTTGATGGTCACCGTGATCATCGCCAGCAAGATCAGGATGATCGCCAGAACAAAGCCGTCGCCATAATTACCCATGCCGGTGTTGGAACGCAGCATGGTGGCGAGCGTGTAGTATTTCACTGGAACACCCAAAACGTTTGGCCCACCGAATGTTCCCATGGTCTTTGAGAAGGTCATGATGAAACCAGACGCCAAGGCGGGAATGATCAGCGGGAAGGTGATCTTCATAAGAATTCGTCCTCTGCTGGCACCTGCGAGTTCTCCAGCCTCTTCAAGTGAAGAGTCAATGGAAAGCAAGGCGGCTGAACAGAAAAGGAAGAAGAAAGTGTAATAGTGAAGAGCGCTACTGATAATGATCGGAACCGGACCGTAAGCCAGCCAATCAGGGGTTGCCACACCGGTCACATATTCCAAGAGCCCAACGGTTCCGCCGGTGGTGTGGTTCTTAAAGATGACCGTCCATGCCATTGCGATAGTCCAGGAAGGCATGATGTAGGGGATGGTGGCTAAAAAGTGCATCACACCCGACCCCTTCATGTCGGTCCGCACCAGCATCCAGGCCATCAATCCACCGATGAACAAGGCCAAAGCCGTTGCACCCAACGAAATGGTAAATGAATGGAGCAGGGGTTCAAACGTCATGATCTTGGCGATCTTGCTGCTCAACATCCTGACCCAATGGTAAGTGGTGAAATCACCCACCGTTGCATCTTTCAAGATCTTGAGGTCACCGGTTTGAACCGTGATAGTGGTCATTAACATCCTGTAGAGAGGAATAATGACCATATAGAACATGACTGCCAACATGATCAAAGATAGAACGACCTGTGGGCTGGTGAGCCAGCGCATGAAGCGTCTAGAAGTGGCCAGCGCTTTTTGGCTCTTGTTTTGTGGGGTTGTTGCACTTACAGACATCTTTTTTCTCCTATCGCAAAGCAAAATCATTTTTATTATGATGCTCGCAAAACGGTGTTGCTATCAAGAAAACCTGCAAATGAATCTCAAACCTCTTGCTTGAACCGATTTGTTCCGGTGATCCTCCTTGAAGCGTATTGAAACAATGATCGATGAAAACTAGGATGTTGAATTGCTGTGTTTCGCAAATCGGTCACGCAACTGGTCAAGCTTGTCAAGGTTTTCCATCACGTTCTTTTCTTCGCTTGCGACCGAAAGAAGTAAAGAATTAATGATGGTCATGGGGACGACCAGTGAATGAAACTCAGACATGGGCCCTCGCTTGGCCGCCAATACCACATCCGCTCTGCTGCCTAAGATCGGTTCGAGGGTGTCGGTGAGCATGATCACCGGGCAATGGACCTCGTTCACGTAATCCAGCACAAATTGGAGTGTGGAAGAGACATCAAAGAAACAGATCATGAATAACAAATCATTGGGGGTCATCAAGAGAAGTGAATCCAAGATTTCCCGTCCACCCGTTTTCAACGGGATCACCTGATAACCAAAACGGGAAAGGCGGATCTCCATCAGATCGACGAGCGAAACAGAGGGACCAACCCCAAAGACGAAAACGCGTTTGTGCGTACGCAGCATTTCCACCGCGCGCGCCAATTCAGAGCGATTAATCGAATCGAGGGCTTGCGTCATGTAGTCAATGTCAGAAACCACCAGACGTTCAAACACGTCAGCTGACTCACGCAAGTCACCCAAACGCCCCCTCAACCTGGCAGAATGGGTGACACGCTGCCGGTAAGTGTTTTGCAAGATCTTACGCATTTCGGGATAACTTTCAAAACCCATTGACCTGGCAAAGCGAACAGTAGTAGCCTCACTGAGCTCCAATTTATTAGCAAGTTCAGCCGCAGAAAGAAACGCGCATTCCTCCTGGTGTTTACGAAGGTAATTCGCGATACGTTTTTCGCTTTTCGTCAATTGTCCGTACTTGTCACTTAAAACCTGGCTGAAATCACTCGGGGTTTCCAATGTTTTATTATCCAAGGCGAAACCTTTCAAATATAATTGGATGTTCTTCAGTCATTTTTTAGTTTTATGAAATATTACTTTCATTTGAAATATAATACTTCATTATTTTTTTTTATGCAAGTAATTATTGCTATTTCACTCGCAAACACCGATAAAAATCATATAAAAACGATGTAACCACTCAAGTATGACAAACCACTGCTAACCAACAGCCGGGAACAAAGCCAGAAGATCATTCAGCGTGCCGATGGTCACATCTGGCATGATCTCGTTCCCTTTTTGGTGAACGATCTGGTTCTCTGATGATTCAAGGATGATGCCCAGTGAATAATGTGCATTCTTGCAGCCAACAATGTCTTTCGAAAAGCGGTTGCCGACGTGCGCGCACTGCGAAGGTTGAAGCTGGCAGCGCCGGGCGGCGATATTGAACAGGTCAGGTGCAGGTTTGCGGCTTTTTTCATAGGACGATAGAACCACGGTTTTGAAATATTCCGTCCAACCAAATTCAACCAGAAAATTCGGGATATCTAGGGTGGAAATCGAGTTGCTAATCAATCCCAGTTGATATCCGCGTTTTAGAAGTTCTCGCAGCACTTCCTCCACACCCGGCCGGGGGATAACATGCCCTTTACGCTCGATCCAGGCCAGCATTAGATCAGCCGCTCTGGCAGATACGATCTCGGGTGACTCATCTGGAAGGATCCAACGCGTCCAGATCTCGCTCTCAGAAAGCTGCACCAGGTTCACCTGAGCCCAAACGCTGTAGGCTTTGTACCGTTTTTCCAGTTCAAACCAATAATCCTCGCTGACCTGATCTTTTCCCAAAATGTCGAGAAAACGTTTATACGCAGCTGCCTGGGTGGCTTCGTGAGGTTCGCGCATGCGCAGTGTGCCGTTCACGTCAAAGAAAATCGCCTTGATCTCTTTACAAAGTTGAGGGATCTCTTTCATGATTCTATCGTCTCTCCAACGCTGTGATCAAATCAGGTGTCACCCATAGCGCAGCCCCTGTTGTATCCACCACAATGTCACAATATTGCATCTGGGTTAAGTAACAGTCATCCGCACGTAAAAACTGGGTTTTAAAATAACGATTCACAAAGAAGGTGGGGTCATATTTCTTTCGATAATCAATGTCGCGTTTCCACTTGCGTTTGAGCCTAACGGGATCGTCGGTCAGATAAACCACCTTGATACCGATCAGGTTGGAAATCTCTTTCGTCTGGAACGGGAAATTGCCTTCGATGAAGACGATGTCGGCTGGCTCGATCTGGAGAGGCGTGCGACCAGGCCGCAGGTTCCCCTGCGGATCGTGACTGGAGGTAGCGTTGATGAAATCGTAGCGCGGAATGCTGATCTGCTTTCCACTCAAGATATCTGAGAGACTTTGTTTGAAAAGCGCGAAATGGGTGGTTTTTTCGCCGATTGCCCCTTCGCCGCGCAATTCGCGGTCAAGCAGGAAATTATCCATCTCGATGGTGGTGATCTTTTTACCGCGTGAGGAAAATTCGTTATAGAGGCGTTCCATGATCTCAGTCTTGCCGGCGGCAGTGGGGCCAGCCAGCGTCATGAGGATGGGGGTGCCGCGCAAGTCAATGAGGCGAACGATCACATCAATGAACGCCTGGTCGATCTCCGCATTGGCGCTACGGAAGGCACGAAAACCAATCTCCTGTACGCGATCCAGTTTCTTTTGCAAGGGTTCAAACGAGCGCCAGGGTTTTCTGCCAAAGTGGGTTGTAACTTCGTTTGAAAAATAGCGTGTGCGGTGAAAAAAGAGGAATGCCCGGATGTCGAAATAGAAATGCGCGTTGATCCATGCGACCGGGTAATCTCCATTCACCAGACCGACAAAAAGCATGCGGGACAATTTAATGATCTGCTCATCCAGCACAACCTTCTCGCCAACAACCTTTTTTGTCTGGATCGACTCGTAAAAATCCCGGCTGGAAATCTTCTTCTCAAGGGCGTCCATGCTCTCAAGTTGGATCGATCCCCAGCCTTCTTTCGGACACAGGTTGGATAATGCATAACGAAACTCGTATAATTCGAGATCATCAATGGCAGCATTGACTGACTTCATTCTTTCGAACAGTTGAGACGTGAATTCTTTCATCGCAAGTCGTTTCGTTTTATTTTGATGCATCCAAAATTGCTGCCACGGAGGGTGCGACCCACAAAGCAGCACCGGTGGTATCCACGGCCAGGTCGCAGACTTCCAACTGAGGCAGGTAGGCGATCTTGGCCATAATGAATTGATCTTTGAAATAGCGGTTGCGGAAGTAGTTCAGGCCGTATTTCTTGCGATAATCCATGTCACGCTTCCACTTGCGCTTCAAACGGATGGGATCGTCGGTCAGGTAGACCACCTTGATGCCGATCAAATCAACGATCTCTTCGAGAAGGAAGGGGAAATTGCCTTCCATGAAGATGATATCGGCAGGTTCAATTTCGAGAGGGATGCCGCCTGGCTTTAGCTGGCCTGAAATGTCATGGCTGGAGGTGGCATTCACGAAATCGTAACGGGGAATGCTGATCTTTTTTCCCTGGGTGATGTCAGCCAGCGCTTGTTTGAGTTTTTCAAAATGCAGGGCTTGTTTGCCTTCAGAATCGATGCCGTGCGCTTCCCGGTAATCGCGGTCAGTTAAGAAATTATCCAGCTCGATCGAGGTGACATGATGACCAGATTGGGTGAAAGCCTCTGTCAGGCGTTCCACGATCTCTGTTTTTCCGGCTGCCGTC
The DNA here is from genome assembly GCA_964599995.1 of uncultured Anaerolinea sp. Taxonomy (GTDB): domain Bacteria; phylum Chloroflexota; class Anaerolineae; order Anaerolineales; family Anaerolineaceae; genus UBA6107. The sequence goes on from CAZRHZ010000003.1 coordinate 30,581, forward strand.
GGTCCGGCAACAGCGAGAACCACAGGGGTCTTCTTGTAGGCGATCAATTTCAACACACATTGGATGAAGCAATCGTCAACTTCGCGATTCGCAGCCTTGAACTCCTTGTATCCCACTCCCTGACGCATTTCGAAATCCAATTGCTTTTGCAGGAAACTCGTGTAAGGCTTGCCGCCAAAATGCGCCTGTACGTTCGGCGTGAAGTACAGCGTGCGGTGGTAAAAAAGAAAACTGCGCACGTCAAAATAAAAGTGCTCATCCACCCACCTGGCGGCGTATTTGTCTGTCACCAGCCCCACAAAGAGCATTTGAGTCAGATGAAGGATTTGCTTATCCAGGATGATGTTGCCATCCACTTTTTGTTTGATCTGAATGCCTTTGTAGAAATCATAATCGTTTACACGAGCCTCGATCTCACGCGTGTCGTCCAGCTCGATCGAGCCCCACCCATCCGCGGGATGCATGGTTTCCATGCAATATTTGAATTCGTAAAATTCAAGTTCTTCCAACCCCTTGCAGATGGATTTTAATTTTGTGAACAGGGTTTCTGAAAAAAGACCGGGGGCAAATGTAGACATGTTTTTCCTCTTTGAAGATTTAAACCGATCATGATCGATCAGGCGTTGTATTTTCCAACACGGCCAGCGTTCGCCAATGCGATTGGCATGACCTCCTGGGCGGAAATCACTCCCAGGCTGCCGCGGGCACAAGCGCGCTCACCAAATTCTTTGATGCCATCTGCACGCACAACTTTTGAATAGATCAACGTTGGCACGGGATGCCAGGAGTGGGATTTCAAGACCGCAGGTGAAGAATGGTCACCGCTCACGATAACCACATCCGGATTGAGCGCCATCAATCTGGGGATAAATGAATCCACTTCTTCGATCACCTTGACCTTGGCATCGAAATCACCCATTTCACCGTAGGTGTCGGTCTTTTTAATGTGAAGATAGAAGAAATCGTAATCCTTCCAGTATTTTTCGAGGGTGTTGAACTCGTCCGCGATGGTGATGCCGTCCACCGGAAGCACATCCATACCCACCAGACGCGACACACCACGATACATGCCATTCACCGCCACGGATGCCGCGTGCAGCTTGAATATATCGTTGTATTGGGGCATGGTGGGTAGTTTGGCGAAGCCGCGTAGCATGATCATGTTGGCAGGAGATTTTTCAGCCAACAGCATGCGCGCCTGTTCGATAAAAGCGTTTGCGAGATGGGCTGTCTTTTTGGAAGGTTCATCCAACGCTTCCACGGAGAAAGGTTTCACACCGGTTTTTTGGGGGTCGGTGTCGGTCAGGTAATCACCCAGATCGGTGCTGCGCACCACAAAAGCAAAGCGGTGTTCCTTGACAGGCATGACGAAGAACTCAGCCCCTTCGATCTTGATGCTATTCAATAATTCGACCAGCTTTTCAGCCTGGTCGGTCGGGATGCGTCCCGCCCGACGATCAGTGATAAAGCCATTCGAGTCAACCGTGCAGAAATTTCCGCGCGCGGCAACGTCACCCGGCTGAAGGTCAAAATCAACACCAAGGGCTTCCAATGCGCCACGCCCGATCTCATATTCGAAGGGGTCAAAACCAAAGATCGCGATATGCCCCGGTCCACTGCCCACGGCGATACCCGCACCGGCTGGAGAACTCAACCCCAGTACGGCTTCTTCTGCGAGAGCGTCAAGATTGGGTGTGTGAGCGGTTTCGAGTTCGGTCTTGCCGCCTTTTTCTCTGGGCAGACCGCCAAGGCCATCCATGATGAGCATGAAGATTTTCGTATCCGCCGGCTCGATCAAATTTCGGAAGAAATTTTGATTTGCCATTTCTCCACCCTCCTTCCCCATCGAATATGTGAATAATTTCATGGCTTTTTCCTCTTGATAAAAGATCAAATGATGGAGGTCTGAGATTTCACAACAGAACATCCATCATTCAAAATTGGGTTTTCGCGAAAAAGTTCAATCATCCAAGCGGGGCTGTTCTTCCAGTCCCTGAAACAAACGCGTCGAAGGCTTTCTTTGTCTTTCCGTAATTGCCATCGCGGTCAAGGGCAATGCCTCGACCCACACCGGTTACGACCAACCCAACACCAATTTCATCCATCTTTTGGTTGAGCTTATCAAGCAAGGCTGGTGCGCTGCCGGGTTCGGTGCTGCGGCCGTCAAAGATCACATGCACAAAAACATCTTTCAGACCAGCTTCTTTTGACATCTTTAGTAGTGCCAGAGGATAGTCGATCGAACCGTGGGAACTTTTTTCAGTCAGCAGGGCGATCAGATGCAGCTTCTTGCCTTTCGCCTTGACCTCATTGATCGTCTCACAGAAGATCTCATTTTTATAAAAAGATCCATCTTTCATGGCCTGATCCAGACGGACGTCATCCTGAGGAACTACCCGTCCTGCGCCAATATTCATGTGCCCCGCTTCAGAATTCCCAGCTTTTCCAGCTACCAGACCCACGGCATCACCGGAAGCCTGCAATTCACAGTTGGGGCACTTGGTGACCAGTTCATCCCAGATCGGGGTTTGCGCGAGATAGATCGGATTGGTGTTGTCGTTCTTGCCAATCCCCCACCCATCCAGGATGAGCAAGAGAACCTTGCGTTTTCCCTGCCAGTCATGGTCAGGAGCCAGGCTTGAGCCCGTCATTTCAGCGGGTTTCTCCACGCCCAGCGCGGACAGGATGGTCGGCGAGACATCCGCCAGCTTTCCATCGCGCATTGCAATAGAACCTTTGGATTTTGGATCGATCAGAATACATTTCACCAGATTGGAGGTGTGAGAAACGTGCGGTCCACCCTCTTCAGTGACCAATTCTTCGAGGTTTCCATGATCCGCGGTGACCAGAATTACATAACCGGCTTTGGCCGCTGCACCCACCACCTTACCAAGATTTTGGTCAACGATGGCGGCGCACTTCACCTTAGCTTCACTATTAGAGGTGTGGCCGATCACATCGCCGTTGGCGAAATTGGTAATGATCAGGTCGAAATTTTTATTGATCCCACCGAGCACCTGTTCTGTAACTTGTTCCAAACTAAGCCCGGGGATCTGGTCAAACGGGGTACCTTTTGGAGAAGGGATGCGCACATCCTCTTCACCCTTGAAGGGTAAGTTGTTACCGCCATTCAAGAAAAAGGTAATGTGGGCGAATTTCTCAGATTCAGAAGTGCGGAACTGTGTGAGTCCTGCCTGGCTGACCAACTCGCCCAGTGTTTTTTGAATTTTCGAAGGTGCAAAAGCCACCGGCAAATCTTTAAACTTTTCATGATAGAGAGTCAGAATGACAAATTTTAGACTTTTCAGTTCGGGACGCGAGAATTTGTCAAACACAGGATCGGTGAACGCTTCGGTCAACTGAATCTCACGCTCGCCGCGCCGACAGCAAAAGATGACACCATCACCGTCTTCGATCCTGCCAAGCGGACGATTCTGTTGGTCTGTCAACAGGATCGGTTCCAACCCATAATCTGTTTGCCCTTCGGCAAACAGAGTTTTCACCAGGCCACCTAGTTCGCTGCCACCGCGTGAATGAGATCGTTGCTCCATGTCTGCTCCTCTATCGTTACGAAGTTAATTGCGGGGCGGGAAGATATCCAGCAGTTCAATCAGCTTATGGATCACCATATCGGGCTGCACATCAACGCTGACGGGTTCCACCGATTCACGCTCGTCCTGAATGATGATGACCATTCCAAAACCGGCTTCCTTGGTTCCCACCACATCGCGGTTCATGTTGTCGCCTACGTAAACGCAGCGCTCGGGTTTAACGCCGGCGGTCTTGGTGGCGTACTCATAAATGGCGGGATCAGGCTTGCGTACTCCCAAAACTGATGAGAGGGCAACGGATTTGAAGTACTTTTCAAGTCCATCTTCCACCAGCCAATCGGGAATCTCGCGGCTGGTGATCACGTTACTGATAATACCGAGCACGTATCCCCGGTTGTAAAGCTCAATGATCACTTCCCGTCCACCCTCGGCCACCACGCGCCGTCCCATGGACTGGCGGAACTGATAGGTCAATTCAAGCGCCATGGGGGCGATCTTCTCGGCCGGGAATTCAGGGGTCAGCCATTTGGTCCACAGATCGGCTTCAGGGGCTTCCACCATGTTTTTGAAAGCCCACTTACGATAAGCCTTATAGCGCACATCCAGTTCCTTGCAAAATTCTTCGGGGGATTGGTCGGTACCGATCAATTCAACGATCTTCTTGCGAGCTCTGGATTGATGCTCTTCATCCTGAAGGAGAATTCGCAAGGTGTTGCCTATATCCAGAAAAACCGCTTCGATGTTTTTGGGGTCCATATCCAATCAGCCTTTACTGGTTGTTGCGCGGGGGAAAGATATCCAGCAGCTCTTTGAGCTCGTAGATCGTGTAATCCGCTTTTTCTTCGCCGCTCTGGGGTTCCTTCGCGAAAGTGGCAGGTTCAGAGATCAAGATCATCATGCCATAACCCGCGGCGCGCGTTCCCATGACGTCACGCACCGGATTGTCGCCAACATAGGCGCAGTTGGCCGGCGGCATATTGATACGACGCGCGGCTTCCCAGTAGATCTCGGGCATGGGTTTGCGATCGCGCACTTTAGAAGAAAGCACAACTGATTTGAAGTATTTGGTGACGCCATCTTCTTCCATCCAATCCGGGATCTCGGTCTCGGTGATGGTATTAGCAATGATACCCAACACGTAACCACGGCGGTCCAATTCAATGATGGTTTCCTTGGCATCAGGTCTTGGGACCCGGTGACCATCAATATCCCGCCACAAACGGGTCAGTTTTCCAGCTAGAGGGCCGATCTTCTCGGTAGGGTACGTTGGCAGAAGAAATTTTGTCCATAGCTCAAATTCTGAAGCTTCCACCAAGGAGACTTTCGATTCCGACCGGTATTTTTTCCAATTGGCATCAATATTTTTCCAGAAAACCTCTTCGGGTTCCTGTAAACCAACCAATGCTACCAGATCGTTGCGGGCTTGTTCTTGAAAGACGGGATCTTCGACAACCACGCGCAGGGTGTTCCCCACATCCAAAAAAATGGCTTTGATATCAGGATTCATCGTAAAATACCTTTCCTCAGTGAATTTAGGCTTGAGAGCCACTTACAAAAATCGAAATTTTGCAGCCTATCCTACATTGATTCAATATACAACAAAAATTACAATTTTGCAAGATAACTTTCAAAAATAGATTGACTTTTTGCAAAACTGGCGCTATACTATTTATGCAAACGTGTGCACAGGATAACTCTCATGCCAGTTACGATCAAAGACATCGCCAAAGAACTGAGTATTTCCCATTCGACTGTTTCGCGCGCCTTAAACAACAGTCCCCTCATCCCGCAATTCACGGCGGACAAGATCCGCAAGATGGCGGATGAAATGGGTTATTCGCACAGCGCTGCAGCCCGCAGTCTGAAAACCAATCGCTCTCAAGCGCTGGGTGTGATCGTCAGCAATATCGATGACCCTTTCTTTGGAGAGATCCTACAAGGCATTGAAGAGATCGCCCAGAACAATGGATACAGCCTGTTCATGGCCGCTTCACAGCGCGATCCAGAAAAAGAAAAACAGATCGTACGCGTGATGCGCGAACGGCGGGTGGACGGTGTGATCATCTGTTCAGCTTTATTCAGCGCAGAACAAAGCAACCAGTTCGCAGAATACGGCGTGCCGATCGTGGTCGTGAACAACCAGTCCGCAGAGACTTATCGTTACTCCATTTATCATGACGATGTGGATGGCAGCCGGCAGATCACACGCCATTTGATCGATCTGGGGCACAAGCACATCGCTTACCTCGGCAACTCCTCCGCTGGACGCACCAACATCGACCGGTTGTCTGGTTTTGAACAAGAAATGAAAGCCAACGGTCTCGATATCCTGTCCAAACACATCGTTAATGTCAACGGCAACACACCCGAATTCGGTTTGTCTGGCATTAATAATTTGATCGACCTTCAAGAGAGACCCAGCGCGGTGGTCTGTTTTAACGACATGATCGCCACGGGTGTCTTGAAGGGGTTATCGCTTGCCAAAATCCGAGTTCCGGAGGAAATTTCGGTAACCGGATTTGACAACATCGTCTTTTCAGCCTTCACTCAACCGACCTTAACCACCTTCGATCAACCCAAGCGTTTTATCGGTGCAGAAGCCGCCAGGCTACTGTTCCGTCTTTTAGATTCACAAGACAGAGATGAGATCACCTCGCATCATATTGTGCAGACCCTGAAAGGGAAACTGCTCGTTCGTCAATCCACAGCCGCCTGTCATCAATGATCCAAAAATCGCAATAAGAACATTACCAACCCATTTTCCATTTTATTACTTCTGCACACGTGTGCAATAATTATCAAAACTTAAGGAGAAAAAAATGAACGACAAAATGAAAGCATGGGTAATTAAGGATGTAGGTAGATTAGAGTTGGAACAACGCCCGGTCCCGCACGTGAAAGAGCCAGATGATGTCGTCCTCAAAATCAACGCGGTTGGAATTTGTGGTTCAGACCTGAAGATCATCGAGGGAAAACACCATTACAAACCCAATACCATCATCGGCCACGAATTCTGCGGTGAAGTAGTGGAAATTGGCACACACGTCCATCATTTGAAACTTGGTGATCGTGTGGCCGTTGATAACAACATCCGCTGCGGACAGTGCGAATACTGCCGCAGAGGATTGACCAGCCAGTGCGTAGATATCAAGACCAGCGCTCTGGGTGTGATGCGCGACGGTGGTTACGCTGAATACTGCGTCGTTCCCGAAAAACAATGCTTTGTGGTTCCCTCCGAAATCGATGATGTTTATGGATCTCAGGTTGAGACCCTGGCAACCGTGGTCAACGGCATGAATGTTCTGCAAATGCTGCCTTACGAGTATGTCATGGTGATCGGCTTCGGTCCTATCGGCTACCTGTTCGCCCAGTTTGCCAAGAACATCGCCGCCAAAGTGGTCGTGACCGAGATCGATCCTTTCCGCCGCAGTGTGGCCAAGGAATGCGGTCTGACCGTTTGGGATCCCAATGAAGTGGACGTTGCCAAGAATATCGTGGATTACACCTACGGCCACAAGGCAGATATTGTGATCGAAGCTACCGGCAACGGTCTCGAAACCGCACTCAAGTGCGTTACCCCGGGTGGAAAAGTTTTGCCCTTCGGTATGGACTCCAGCATTACAACCACAGTCATTCCGAATGAGATCACCCGCTGGGCAACCAAGATCCTCGGCCTTTATCTTGGACAGAACACCATGAATCCTTCCATCCGCATCTTCCAAGAGAACACGCTGAATATGAAACCCTTCTTCACCAAGACCATTAAACTGGATGATGCACTGACCGCCATGGACAGCCTGGGTCTGGATCTCAAAACCCTCGAACATCACCCCAAGAGTGCCATGAAGATCGTCATGAAGAATTAGTCGGTTAACGACTACTGTGTTTTTCGCAACTCATTTTTGTGTAGAACGAGGTGAGAATGGTTAGAAAAGTGAATATTGCAGTGATCGGAACCGGCCGCATGGGCAGCGTTCATGTAAAGAACATTGCCCGCTCCATTCCAGAAGCCAATCTGGTAGCGATTTGCGACCTCCGTCAAGATGTGGCTCAAAAAGTAGCCGATGATTGCGGTGTAGAACGTGTAGTAACCGACTATCACGAATTGCTGGCTGACAAATCCATCGAAGCAGTTTTGATTGCCACCAGTACGGATACACATGCCATGATCGTCAAAGACGCGGCAGCGGCCGGCAAACAGGTCTTCTGCGAAAAACCGCTGGCTCCAGACCTGCCCGCCATTAAAGAAATCCTGACAGCAGTTAAGCAAGCAGGTGTAAAACTTCAGGTGGGCTTTAACCGCCGTTTTGACAAGAGTTATCAAAAGGTTCATGAAGTAATCGCCTCTAAGGAACTGGGACGTCCATGCGTGCTCAAGATCACCAACCGAGACCCGGAATTCCCCAGTATAGACTTCCTGCGGGTGTCGGGTGGCATTTTCCTCGACCTGGTCATTCATGATTTCGATATGATCCGTTATCAGCTTGGCGACGTGGAAGAGATCTATGCCATCGGTGCTGCACTGGTTAAACCCGAGATCTCCGAGTTCGGCGATCTGGACAACGACATCGTGACCCTCAAATTCAAGAACGGCGCCATCGGCGTCATCGACAACAGCCGTCACGCGATCTACGGTTACGATCAACGTCTCGAGATCTTTTGTGCCGAGGGTTCGGTCATGGCTGAAAATGAATCGGAGAATACCGTTGTCAAAGGTATTGCCGGTGGTTTTCTCAACCCACCACCACCCTATTTCTTCATGCAACGTTATGCTCCCTGTTACGTTGAAGAAGTCCGCCAGTTTGTGGAATGTGTTCGCGATAACCTGCCCACCCCAACCACCGGAGAGGATGGCTACCAGGCCTCCGCTTTGGGATTTGCGGCATGGAAGTCTTATCGTGAAAACCGTCCTGTAAAACTTAGTGAGATCGAATAGAAGTAGAGACTACCGGAGAGAAGCGGGAAACGCCCTTTTTACCGCCGCTTTTCTCCGGTAAATGGAAAACTTAAAACCGTGACTGAACTTACGAACCTTCGCCACCCCTTAGAGAATGAGTATCTGAACTGCATCCGCTGCGGATTATGCCTTTCCGCCTGCCCGACCTATCGGGAATATCTCAGCGAAACAGCTTCACCGCGTGGAAGAGTCGCCCTCGCCCGCAAGGGTCTGGAAGGCGACCTGCAGCTCACCCCCAACCTGACCGAGCAGATGTACTCTTGCTTAGCCTGCATGGCTTGCAACGAAGTCTGTCCGGTAGGCATCCACCCGGCGGATTTGGCGTTGGAAATGCGCGATATGCAAGAACAGCGGGAACCGACCAAATGGAAGAAAACCCTCTTTGGCGGTCTCATCCCTCAACCAGGCCGAATGGAAGCCGCCACCTGGCCGTTACGCGTTTATCAGAGTTTAGGCATCCGGCGGTTGGTGTATGCGCTCGGGCTGCGCAAGTTGCTACCCAAACAGTTGCGAGACATGGAAGCCATGCTTCCCCATCTGCCTCAACGGCCTCTGCGCCAGGTTCTGCCTGAAATCAGTGAGGCAAAAACACAAAGCAATCATCGAATTGGATTTTTCCTGGGCTGCGCGCAAAGCCTGATGTTCGCTGAGGAAAGCGCCGCCACGGTGCGTGTCATGACCCGTAATGGTTGCACAGTGGTCACACCCAAAGAGACTGTCTGTTGTGGAATGCCCGCTCTCGGTTATGGAAGACTCGACCTGGTGTTGGAACAAGCCCGCTTCAACATCGCACTGTTTGAAAAAGCGGATGTTGAGACCATTGTTACTGATTGTGCGACCTGTGGTTCCACACTCAAAGACTATGGCGAATTGCTCGCCGATGATCCCGCTTGGGCAGCGCGAGCTGAAGCATTCAGTAAGAGGGTTCGCGACATCAGCGAGTTTCTCGTCACCATTCCACTCGAAAAACCAACCGGCCGCGTCGATGGTCGAGTCACCTACCATGACCCGTGCCACTTGCGCCGCGGGCAAGGCGTCTGGAAACAACCGCGCGAACTGCTGAAAATGATCGACGGTCTGGAGTTCGTTGAACTTCCCGAAGCAGATTGGTGCTGCGGTTCAGCGGGCAGCCAGCTCATCACACACTACGAGACATCACTCAAGGTGCTCCATCGCAAGACCGACAATCTGGCTCGCACGCAAGCCAATTACATCGCCACGGGCTGCCCCGGATGCCAAATGCAAATGAACGTGGGCGTTAAGCGCACCGGGTTGAAAATGCAGGTGGTCCACCCAATTGCCCTGCTGGATCAAGCCTATCAAAATGGCGACTCAAAATGCTCTTCTTCAGAATCGACTGAAAGCATTCCTACGGTCAAAGAGAAGAAATAATGGACAAGAAAATACTTGATCAGTTAGAAACCATCACCGGAAAAAACGGCGTGTTGACCAGCCCCGAAGACCTGGCCGTGTACGGTTACGACGGAACTTTCGAGGATCACCGCCCGGATGTGGTCGTCTTGCCGCAAACCACGGAGCAAGTCAGCCGGATTGCCGCGCTGGCTTCCGCTGAACGCATCCCGCTGGTAACTCGCGGGATGGGGTCTGGACTGGCTGCTGCTACGGTTCCCTTCCAGGGGGGAATCATCCTGGCGATGACCCGCATGAACCGCGTCTTGGAGATCGACCCGATCAATGCCACGGCGCGCGTTGAAGCAGGAATCGTTACCTCAGATCTGCAAATGGAGGTGGAAAAACTTGGATTGTTCTACCCGCCCGACCCTTCCAGCATCAAGCACTCAACCATCGGCGGGAACATCGCCTGCAATGCAGGCGGACCACGTTGCCTTAAATATGGCGTGACCGGTGACTACGTGCTCGGTTTGACGGTAGTCTTGGCTGATGGGCGTGTCTTGCAGACCGGCGGCAAACTCATCAAGGATGTGGTCGGTTACGACCTCAATGCCCTGTTCACTGGCTCAGAAGGGACGCTGTGCATCATCACAGAAGCCCTGCTGCGCCTGACCGCCAAGCCCAAGTTCGCTCGCACGGCTCTGGTGGAGTTTCCGGTGTTGGACGATGCCTCCCGCACAGTCAATGCAATCCTGTCGGCGGGGATCGTACCAGCCACACTGGAATTAATGGACGAAACAGCCATCGCCTGCATCGAGGAAGCCATGCATCTGGGCTTGCCATTGGACGTGGAAGCCACCCTTCTGATCGAAACCGATGGCTCAGACGAAGCCTCCGTCATTCGTGAGATCGAAACTGTGGCGAAAATATGCCGCGAAACCGGAGCACGACAGGTCAAAGTGGCACAGAATGAAACCGAACGCGCCAGTCTGTGGAAAGCGCGCCGTTCCGTCTCACCTGCGCTGGCACGCAAAGCACCCAACAAGTTGGGAGAAGATATCACCGTTCCGCGCAGCGCCATTACGGAAGCTGTTCGCCGTATCAAAGCCATCAGCGCTAAATACGGATTGCCGATCGTGGTCTTTGGACACGCCGGGGATGGCAATCTGCATCCCAACATCCTATTCGACAAACGCGACCCGCAACAATGGGCCAAAGTCGAGCACATGGTCGAGGAAGAGTTCGCGCTGTCACTGGAACTCGGTGGGACACTCTCAGGTGAACACGGCGTCGGAGCACTGAAGCGGCCGTACCTGGAGAAGGCTCTCGGCTTGCTGTCGATCGAAATCCAGAAAGGGATCAAAGCGACGTTTGATCCGTCCAATATTCTTAATCCCGGGAAAGTGTTTCCGGATTAACTCAAGGGCAGCCCAACAGGCTGACCTTACCCATCAATAATCAAATTTTAAAGAAGGAGCAACTCTAATGACGACCCCCAATGTTCCACAAGGTTTTTTGCCGACCAATCAACCCGACCTCTTTTTTGAGGACAACGCGGTCGGCCGTCTGAAAAAAGAAGTCTGGGATGCCAGCGACGAACAGATCGACGCAATTCTGGCAGATTACGGCATTCCCTCCCCAGTGGAATGGGCGACACCCGGATCTTATATTCAAACCACCACCCGCTGGCAGGTTGAACAGAACCGCAAGAAGAACGACATCGTCTTCATCCCTGTCGGCTGCACCGAATTGCACGGACAGCACCTTCCCAGCGCTTCAGATACCCTGTATGTCAGCGCCATTTGCGAAGGTGTGCGCCGCTACACTGCCAAACGCGGCAATCCGATCAACCTCGCCCTGCCCCCCCTCAACTACGGTGGACACCCCTACCATCATCTTGGCATGCCCGGCACCGTGATCGTGCGTGAGCACGTGGTGCGTGAAATGATGATCGACGTCATGCTTGGCCTTTGGAACGACGGCTTCCGCAAACAGATCATCGTCAACAACCACGGCCATCTGTGGATGCTCGAATCTGCCGTGCAGGAATTCCAGAAACGCTACCAACTGCCCGGCATTTTCCGTGTGATTGACTGGCATCGCGGCGTACGCGAATTCTTCAGACCCAACGATCGCGGCGGCCAAATGGGCACCAATTTCGTGCATGCAGACGAATCAGAAACCTCCCTCGGTCTGCTGCTCCACCCTGAAATGGTTGACATGAACTACGCTGTGGATACCGAAGGCAAGAGCTATCTGCCCGAAGGTCACTTTGACAAATCCGTGGATCCTTTTGGCCGTCCTTCCCGCTGGTCTGAAGGTGAAGGTCACTTCGCCATTGAAATGGCTGCCACGCCCGAGGGTGTGGTTGGCAAGGCAAAATCAGGCGCAGCTTACAAGGCGAAACGACCGATGGCTGCCATCTTGAAATACCTCACCCTTTGGGCTGACGATGTGCTCGAGCGCTTCCCTGCCGGAACCGTTCCCCCCGTGGAAGAGGTCACCCTGCGCTCCGCTAAAGATATGGAACCCTACCTGCGCGAACCGCTCAGCCCGGGATGGAAATCTGTTTACAGCATCCCCCGCATCGGCCAGGGCACGGAAGTTTAGTACGATCCAATACTCTAGAAATTCACCCCCGGAATCTCCGGGGGTGAAAACCACTCAAGATAATTTAATACAGGAGAGAAAAATATGAAAGGCAAAATGCAAGGCGTCACCCTGGTCGCAGACTGGAGTCCAAAGCCAGGTTTCAAGCTCGGAGCGAAAGACATCGAAGGTCGCCAAACCTATTTAGGCAGCCAGGTATGGCGCAATCCACGTATCGAAATTCGCGAATACGACATCCCCACTCCCGGACCCGAAGAAGTCTTGATGGAAGTCAAGGCCTGCGGTATCTGCGGATCTGATGTGCACATGGCTCAGGCTGACAAAGATGGTTATATTTATTATCCTGGCTTGACCGGGTTCCCCAGCATCCTCGGACATGAGTTCTCCGGTGTGGTGGTTGAAGCGGGTGCCAAAGCTTATGACAAGCGCACCAACAAACCTTTCAAGGGCGGCGAATTGGTCACCTCCGAAGAAATGTTGTGGTGCGGTTCCTGTAAACCCTGCGCGGATGGATATCCCAATCATTGCGAACGTTTGGATGAGGTGGGCTTCAACGTGAACGGCGCCTATACGAAATATATGGTGCTTCCTGCTCGCACGTTATGGAGTTTGGAACCGCTTCGCAAGGCCTACAAAAATGAATCCGATCTCTTCGTGGCTGGCAGCCTTGTGGAACCCACCTGCGTGGCGTATAACGCCGTGATCGAACGCGGCGGCGGCATCCGCCCGGGCGACCGCGTGGTCATTTTGGGCGCGGGCCCCGTGGGTATTGCAGCTTGTGCCATCCTCAAACGCGCTGGGGCATCCCAGGTCATCATCTCCGAAACCCAACCCGAACGCGCCGCTTTGGCTATGAAATTAGGCGCAGATTTCCACATTAATCCTGCCAAAGAAGATTTCGCCACCCGTGTGCTGGAAATCACTGATGGCATGGGTGCAGATCTTTACATGGAAGCCACTGGTTTACCGACGGTCGTATATCCCGGCATCGAAAAAGCAATCTGGGAAGGTCGAACCCTGAATGCAAAATTGGTCGTGACCGCCCGCGCCGAAGCCACGATGCCCGTTGCTGGTGAAGTGCTGCAAGTACGCCGCGCCTGCATCATCGGCGCCCAGGGCCATTCAGGTCACGGTACTTTCCCGCGCGTGATCGAGTGCATGGCCAGCGGTATGGACATGACCCCCATGAGCACCAAAAAGATCTCACTGGAAGAATTACCGAAAAATATCATCAACTTGCAGACCGATCGCTCCGAATGTAAAATTACCTTCGTGGCCAAGTAACTTTTCTCCCCTCACAACAGACAGCCGCTTTCGCGGCTGTCTGTTAAAACAGGAAAACCATGAAATTATCTGTCGTTCTCTCCACTCAACCCGCACAATTTCAAGCGGCAACCTTCAAAGGTGATCTGGAATCCAATCTGGCGCAGATCGCTGGCCTTGGCTATGATGGCGTCGAACTGGCCATCCGTGACCCCAAACTGATCGATATCGATGCACTCGAGGTTTCGGTCCGCAAACACAATCTGAAAGTTCCCGGTATTGGCACAGGTCAAGCCTGGGGCGAAGAAGGGCTGTCGTTTACCGATCCCGATCCTGCCATCCGTAAAAAAGCCATCGAACGCATCAAAAGCCACATTCCAGTGGCCAAGCGATTAAATGCCCTGATCATAATCGGCTTGATCCGAGGGTTGGTCAAACCGGGTGTCAGCCAAAACCAGGCAGAACAATGGGTCGTGGAAGCTTTGCGAGAATGCAGTCTTGCTGCCCTTTCGCACGGTGTTTCACTGGCACTTGAACCCATTAACCGCTACGAAACCACCCTAATCAACAACGTCACCCAGGGCATTGATTTAATCGAAAAGGTCGGGGCTTCCAATTTTGGGCTGCTCCTCGATACCTTTCATATGAACATCGAAGAAGCCAACATGGAAGAAAGCATCCGCAGTTGCGGAAAACGCGTATTTCACTTCCATGTCGCGGATTCGAACCGTTGGTACCCTGGCGCAGGGCATATCCACTTTGGTAGTCTGCTTGATACCCTCGACTTGATCGGTTATGAGGGCTGGATCTCGGGAGAGTTCCTGCCCAAGCCAGACGCGCCCACAGCGGCTAAAATGAACATTAGCTTTCTGCGCGCCTTACAAAAGTAGAAAAAATCCCCGTTCTTGCGCAAAGAGCGGGGATTTTTTATGTTAACAATGGCTTGCATTTTTCTTGCATTTATCATGTTTTTGTAAGAGCGCTTGCATTTTAACTTTTTTTGCAATACAATGCTTATGAAAACAAACCCCAATAAAACAAGAATAATCACTAAAAAAACTAAATAAAAAAGAGGGCATAATGAAGAGTTCGTTTCGATGGATATCAGCACTGGTCATCCTCATGTTCCTGTTCGCAGCCTGCGCGGCGCCCACACCTACACCGGTTCCAGCGACGCCCACCGCAAAACCCACATCCATTCCAGTAACCCTAATTCCCTTGACCCCCATCCTCACCTTCGGCAGCGAGGGCGAAGGTGTCGGTGAATTTGGAGAGCCGGATGGAGTCATTCTGGATTCACAAGGCCGTTTTTTGATAACAGACAAAGGCAACGATAAGGTCGTTTACTTTGACCAGGAAGGCAATTTGCTCAAAGAGTTCGGTATCAGCGGTGAAGAGCCTGGTCAGTTCTTAACCCCGATCGGTATTCGGGCTTACGATAACGGGAACCTGTACATCGCCGATACAGAGAATCACGAAATTGACGTCTATGACAGCGAGGGAACCTGGCAGTTCTCTTTCAGCGGCTATGGAACGGAACCCGGCAAACTGGTTGAACCACAAGGGCTTTGGATCTATAACGATCAAATTTACGTAACCGATACCTATGCCTGCTTGATCAGCGTGTTCGACATGGAAGGGAACTTCGTCCGCCAATTCGGTCAAATGGGACAAGAACCCGAAATGGACTCCATCGAATCCATCGCACTCGATGACGACGGAAACGTTTATATTTCTGATGAAGGAAACCAGCGAGTTGTTGTATTCGATCAGGAAGGATCCTTCTTGAGAACCATCGGACACCAGGGTGAAGGGGCGGGTGAATTCGTCTCGGATGTTGAAGGATTGGCATTTGACAATGAAGGCCGCTTATACGCGTTGGACGAAGAAGGTGGCCGTATAAACGTCTTCACTGCCGAGGGTGAATTCATCGCAGCCCTTGGAAATGGCGTCGGAAACGAACCCGGTCAATTCAAATCACCTGATGGTATCGCGATCATTAGAGACTTTAACTGGTTGGTGATCGTTGACCAAGAAAACATGCGTGTGGTAGTGTTCGATCTGAGCCAGGTGGTTTGGCCGTAATTCTTCAGGGAACTAGAGCCCGCATCAATGGACTCTTTAATATCTTTACAGAAATTCGAAGTAGATGGAAAGAAAAGTGTTCGTGAAGTTCAAACCAATTCATAACGGAGGAAAAAGATGAAGAAATCAGTTTTTAAAGTTCTAGTGTTCGTTGTCGTATTGGCCATGCTTGCTTCTTGCGCGAAAGCAGCCACCATTGCTCAGGTACCTGCCACCATCACCGAGACCACTCAAACCGTAACCGCCATTCTGGCGGTCGGGGCAGACACCGAACATCCCGCTGAATTCGATGAACCCAAAGCAGTAGCGGTAGATGAAGACGGCAATCTCTACGTCTATGATGGTAAGGTCCGAATTCAAATGTTTGACGCCAAGGGCAACCTGGTAAGAGAAATCGGCGCTATGGGTATTGAAGATGGCCAATTCTCCAACGTAAAAACCATTGCAGTTGGACCTGATGGTTATCTTTACGCCGGTGACAAAGGCAGCGCGCACATCGCTGTTTTCAATTCCAAGGGTGAGTTTGTCAAGAATATCGGCTCACGAGGTGACGGCGATGGACAATTCAAAGACATTCAAGGGATCGACTTCAACAGCAAGGGCGAGATGATCGTCGGCTGCGGTGAAACAGCGATCGTTCAGGTCTTTGACGCCAAAGGCAATTTCGTGATGAAATTTGGCGCAGCCGGTGAAGAAGAAGGTCAATTTGTAGAGGCCGACCAGGTCGCCGTGGATTCACAGGACCGTATCTATGTGGCCGATGGCGAACGCGGCAAGGTCTTGCTCTTCGCTGCAGATGGCACCTTCATCCGCGAGATCGGTGAGGAGGGTGAAGAACTCAGCCAATTCCCTGGTGACATTGAAACCGTTGCAGTGGATGCCTTCGACCGGTTGTATGTGGTCGATCAGGATGGCGGCACAATCAAAGTTTTCGACAAAGACGGGAATTTCGTTACTTCCATCACCACAGCAGAAGGGTTCTCCGGTCCCCAAGGCTTGACCATCGACCTGGTGCGCGGCTATCTGATCGTTGGTGAAGAAGATACCAACCGCGTGTCGGTCTTTGACATGGCAAGTTTCAAATAAGACCCAGATAAACTAAACATTACAAAATATCCGCCCAAATGGGCGGATATTTTTTGTCGATTCATTCGTTGTTACAACAACAGAGAATTTAGAGATGGTGATGACTGTTTAGGGTTTCGCGGCCTGTTGATCTTCTTTCTTAGCTTGAAGGATGAATTTCGGGTCCCGAAGGAACGTGATCACCACAAGGCTAATGATCAACAGCCCTGCAGAAAGCAGCAAGGATGGGGTGAACGAGCCATCCTTAGTCTTCATGGCTTCCATCAGGTAGACAAAAACCACAGAGACTTGTCCGAATAGCTGAAGCAGGCCGTTTGAGGTTCCTTCAGGGGTCGGATAGGTGATCTCGGTAGCAAACTGCATGATCACCGGACTGGCACTGGTCAGGAAGAAACCCAGGCCAAAAGAGCTGATCATCAACAAGATAAAAGAATTGGCAAACGTGATGCCAATCAGGAAGGGAATGGCACAGATAAAACTGATAAAGAGGAAGCGTTTTCGTTTATGCTGCTTATCAGAGAGTGCTGGCAAGATCAGCGCACCCACTACACCCCCGATCAACATCAAAGCCCCTAAATAACCCGCCTCTGTGGAACCGAATTCACGGCCGCGTACAACAGGTTCGATCCAGGTGGTCAATCCATTAAACAAGGCCATGCCGAGGAATTGCAGGAACAATAAGAGCCAGAACATCTTGTTCGTTACCGCATTCTTCAGCCCATCCAGAACAAGGGCGCGCGCCACTTCTTTATCATCACTCGGAGGAGTGGGTGGATTGTCTCGAGCCAGAAGGACAAACAAAACAGCTGAGACTGCCGCAGTGATGCCGTAGGCCAGTTGCACAGAGCCCAGGTTTTTCATCGTCTCCAACAGGGCTGGCGTCAGGATCATGGAAAGGGCGATACCCAACAGCCCTGAAAGCGTAACCAACCCAACTGCCGTGGCACGGAATTCCTTTTCAAACCAATGAGCGGGCAGCGTCGTCCATGAATTCATCAAAAAGGGTTGGGCGATGCCAAGGCCAATGGTACTGATCAACACCATCGCGTAGTTGTCGCCAGACAATCCGCGCATCAAGGCAAAAGCACCCATCAACAAAGAGCCTAAACCCACTGCCTTTCGAAACCCGAAGGTATCAATGGCCCATGAAATCGGGATGGAAAGCGGAATGTAGGCGATCATGAATACCATGGATAGGAGGCCGATCTTCAAATCGCTGACATTAAAATATGCCGCCGCATCTTTGGTAACCGGAGAATATGAGATCCACAGCAACTGGATCATCAGGTTGGCAAACATGAAGACTGCCAATACGACCCAGCGGTACGGGTAAAGCCGATAGCCTTGATTTTTCATGAGTGAGCCCTCTTTCATTAAATGAGATTGGTGGATCAGCAATACACATCACTACCCTTAGAATAAACACTAAGGGACGATCGGAGTTTCTGGTAAACCTGCCAGTTTTACATCCAAGGAACCCGCGGTCAGAGTGGCTTTGCTGGAATCGAACCAGGTGAAGGTCATTTCTACGGGACCTTGAGAGCAATACGTGATGGAGACCACTGAAATGAGGGTTTTATGCGAACCTGTCCAATTAGGCGCGAGGTTCTTTGACAAAGGCGACAGCGAAATCTCATAATGCGCCTTGAAAAATTCATCGTTTGGATAGATGCGATGCAAATGGCGATAGATCGAAGACTCGCCCTCCTGCTGGATCTGCGGAAGGATGGCATCCAACAGATTCGGAGCGAGTAGCATGGAGAAAAAGGTTTGTTCAATGGCTACCATGTCCCACTGAGAAGAAGTGCGCGGTTTCATCACACGGCAGCGGGTCAACACCGAGACCGAGTCATCTGGTTTCAGCAGCAGATCACGGCTAACTCGTGAGAATTCCGGTTGAACATCGCTTACCTTGCGGACGCCAGTTTCATGCGCGATAATGCGCGAAGCACAGTCCACGTTGTCACGCTGAGCCACCTCTGAAAGCGAAAGAATGTGTCTGGTCAATAGGGAGGGACGGTCGGGGGTGGGATGTACGATCTCAAACCCTTTGTTTGGCAGGCGCCGCAAGTATCCCTGCTGGACCAAATCACTCATCACATCAGACAATGTGTTGCGGTGGATCGGATTCTGGCGTGAAAGTTCCTGCGTGATCAGGCGGTCACCCACGCAGAACCCGGAACGGTTGGATTGTATGGCTGCAATGATCGCATCACGCGCCTGTTCATGAATGGTTTTCGGCAAACTGCGATTCAGATCAAGGTAGTAATCAGGTATGGCCATATAACAATAAAACCCCTTTCAAGTTAAGCTGCGGTCTCGTTTTGTAGTTGTTTTTTGATGAACGGGCGTCCACCCCCCACCAATCGCACCCGATCCTTTGGGCGGTTTACCAGACCTTGCTCCAACTCCATCAAACCGCGATGAATGGTTTTCTCGTCCATCCCGGTGATCACAGACAGCCGACGCGCGCCGCCGTGTCCATATTGAGCAGCCTGCAGCGCCACGAACCAGCGCCTCTGCTGCTCGTTTAATTGACTGACGATCAAATTGATCATCTGATGCAGTTTCTTGTCAGGATGATCCTCTTCCTGCTGGCATATCGCACACTGACAAATACGGACGGTTGAAATCGGCATAGGTTTCTCCGTTGTCAAGAAATGGATTTGATCCGAATCAAGGTTGCCCCCTCACTGATAAAAACGGAAGTAATTATTTTTCGTTCTTTGGAGACTGTTTCACTGTTGCACAGTTCAACAAAATTATTATAATGATTTTAATCAAGAAATTCAACAGCAAATAATTCCTGTTAAAGAGAGAAAAATGGCAAAATACATTCTGGCTCATGATGCAGGTACGGGTGGCAATAAAGCTGTTTTGGTCGAAATCAACGGAGAGGTAAAAGCAACGGCCTTCTCCCCCTACACAACCCAATATCCACATCCAGATTGGGCAGAACAAAACCCCGAAGATTGGTGGCAGGCGGTAGTCACGACCACCAAGAAGGTGATCGAACTTTCTGGCGTTTCAACTGAAGAAGTGGTTGGGATCACGCACGCTACCCAACTGCTTGGTATTGTGCCCATCAAAGGCAGCGATCCCGCTCCCTTGCGCCCAGCAATCATCTGGCTGGACGGCCGCGCCCCCAATGAGGCCGTGAACCTGATGCGAAAATTCTTGGGGCCAAGAATTTTCGCACTCGCATCCGGCACAGAACTTACCGGCAAAGACGGCCTGCCCAAACTGCTTTGGTTGAAGGAACATGAGCCGGATACCTATAATCAAATGGACTGCTTTTTGGACGTGAATGGCTACCTGACCTACAGATCTACCGGTGAAAAGGTGATGGAGTGGTCTTGCGCGTCGGCTTTTGGATTCGATGTGGCGAAAAAGGAGTATTTACTCGGCATCTTCCGCTATATCGGTCTAGACGTGAATAAATTTCCCCGCCTGGTCAGAGCGGTGGATAAAATAGGCAGCCTGACTCGTGAAGCCGCCTTTGAGACTGGTTTGCTTGAAGGAACACCTGTCTTCGGAGGTTGCGGCGACGTGATGAGCACCGCGATCGGTTCTGGGGCAGTTGGTGAAGGCGAAGGACACATTTATCTGGGTACCTCAGGTTGGGTGGGAGTGACCACCTCGAAGCCGTTCACCGGCAATCACGGCATCGTATGTATGCAGGCAGCCGATCCCTCAAAGGGTTTACTGATGGCTGAAATGGAAACCGCTGGAGCATGCTTGAAGTGGATCGCAGACAATTTCTATCAGACCGAAAAAGCTGATCCAAGCGTTCCAAACGTTTATGCCCTGATGGATGAAAAAGCCAAGCTGGTGCCTGCCGGATCAGCAGGGGTGATCTGTACCCCATGGATCTACGGCGAACGCTCACCGGTGGCAGACACCTGGGTGCGTTCCACGTTCTTCAACGTGAGCGCGGAACACACGCGCGAACACCTGCTGCGCGCGGTTTACGAGGGTGTTGCCTATCACCTGCGCTGGATGATCGAAGTCACAGAGAAACAGTTTGGATTTCCGCTGCCGGTGCTGCGTCTACTGGGTGGCGGGGCGCGCGGTGGGCCGTGGATGCAGATCATCGCAGACGTGACCGGAAGGCGTGTTGAGGTGGTCGCCCACCCCATGGAAGCTGGAGGCGTTGGCGCTGCTCTCACTGCCGCGGTGGGGTTGGGGATTTACCCGGACTTTAATTCTTTGAAGAAAGTGATCCGGGTGGAAAAAGTGTTTGAACCGCAGGCTTGCAACGATCAATGTTACAACGCGCTGTACCGCACCTACAGGCGCATCTATCATTGCTTGCACAACCTGTATCACGAAGTGAATGAAGTTCGTTTTAAAAGTTGCTAAATCAAAAAAAACAAATAACTCTAGGAGGCACTGCATGAAATCAATGGATATAGATTCATTACCCATGGCGCTGGCGGATGGAATCGATTACGGTGAATACGCCGTAGCCACTTATCTGGCATCTTTTCCAAAATCGGTCCCCGTGCCACAACTGGCCCCTGCCCTGGCCATCGAACAATCGACCGGTACCTGGGTTCCCGTCCCAGGTGAGACTCCCGAGGTGCGCAAGAAATACGTGGCCAAGGTGATCGGTGTTTTTGAAATTCCCGATTACGAGTGGATGCTCCCCAAGGAAGTGGAATGGCGCGACTATATCATCCAGATCGCGTTCCCGGTGGAAAACTTTGGCCCGCAGATCCCGATGATGATGACTACCGTGATCGGCAACATCTCGATGGCTGGCCGTCTAAAAGTATTGGATGTGCGCTTCCCTGAGAAGTACGTGACTGGATTCAAAGGCCCCAAATTCGGCATCCCTGGAATCCGCCAGTTGCTGGGTGTCAAGAATCGCCCGCTGCTAAATAACATGATCAAGCCCTGCACCGGTTACACTCCTGAAGTCGGTGTACGCTTGTTCAAAGAAGCCGCGCTGGGCGGCTGCGATATCATCAAGGACGACGAGCTGATTGCCAATGCTCCATTTAATCAGATCAAGGATCGCGTCAAGCTTTATATGCAAGCCGAGAAGGAAGTCTTCGAAGAGACCGGCGAGCACACCCTTTACGCTGTCAACGTTACAGACGAAATCCCCAACGTATTTGAGAACGCTTACCGCGCGATTGAGCTTGGTGTGAACATGATTATGGTCAATTACCTGGCCACCGGTTTTACCGTGATGCGAGCGCTGGCTGAAGACCCCAAAATCACCGTGCCCATTTTAGGTCATATGGACGTGGCCGGTGCGATGTACGCTTCAGAGTGGAACGGCCTCAGCTCTCACCTCGTGTTGGGCAAATTCCCACGCCTGGCCGGCGCAGACGTGGTGGTTCACCCGGCGCCTTATGGAAAAGCCCCCGTGCTGGTGGAAAAATTCCAGCGCGTCGCGCAGAATCTGTGTTTCCCGTTCTACCAGATCAAGCCCACCTGGCCAATGGCCAGCGGCGGCATCACCCCCAAGATGGTACCGGCTGTGATCAAAGATCTGGGCCCCAACATCGTTATCGGCTCGGGCGGCGGCATCCATGCCCACCCGCAGGGACCTGTGGCAGGCGCCAAGGCCTTCCGCCAGGCCATCGACGCCACCATGCAAGGCCGTTCACTGGAAGACGCTGCTCAGGAATTTCCCGAATTGAAAGCCTCCCTCGAAGCCTGGACGGATCCCTTCAAAGGCATGGGCATGTAAATTTACATCTAGATGCAGACAAACAAGAGGCTG
>CAZRHZ010000004.1:0-44522 GCA_964599995.1 uncultured Anaerolinea sp.
CTCACCGCCTGACACATGGATCTTGCATTCCGTCGCCTTGCGGAAGGGGATCACGCCCGGGTCGAGACGATGCACCAGTGCGCCGAGGGATAGAAAATCCAGTGCGCCTTGATCCTTCAAATTCAAGCCATATTTTTCCATGGTTCAGCCTTTCTTCCAGACCGTGGAGGTCACGTCGCCGCCCCGGCCAGTCCAATTGGTATGGAAATACTCGCCGCGCTGTTTATCCAGCCGCTGATAGGTGTGCGCGCCGAAATAATCACGCTGCGCTTGCAGCAGGTTGGCCGGCAGGAACTCGCGCCGGTAGCCATCGAAGAAAGCCAGCGCGCTTGACATGGCCGGCACGGGAATGCCCTTCTCCACCGCCGCGGAGATCACCCGCCGCCAGCCCGGCTGCGCCGCAGCCATCTGGTCAGCGAAATACGGGTCGAGCAGCAGGTTCGAAAGGCCGGGGTTCTTCTCAAAGGCTTCCTTGATCTTGCCCAAAAAGACCGAGCGGATGATGCAGCCGCCGCGCCACATCAGCGCGATGCCGCCGTAATTCAGGTTCCACTTATATTCTTTTGCCGCAGCCCTGAAGAGCATGTAGCCCTGGGTGTACGAGATCAGTTTGGATGCGTAAACGGCCTGTTCCAGGTCGTCAAGGAAAGCGTTTTGTTCGACCGTCAATTTGGAATCCGGTCCCTTGATAACCTTTGAGGCCGCCACACGTTCGTCTTTCAGCGCGGAGAGCGCGCGCGCCAGCACGGCTTCCACCACCATCGTCAGGGGAATGCCCATATCGAGTGCAGAGATGCCCGTCCACTTGCCGGTGCCTTTTTGTTCGGCCGCGTCCAGGATCTTGTCAACCATGGGTTGGCCGTCTTCGGCCTTGTACTCCAGAATGTCGCGCGTGATCTCGATGAGGTAAGAGTCCAGCTTTCCGCTGTTCCAGCGTGTGAGAACCTCGTGCATCTGATCCGCGCTCATGCCCAGCCCGTCGCGCATCAACTGGTAGGCTTCGCAGATCAACTGCATGTCGCCGTACTCGATGCCGTTATGCACCATCTTCACGTAATGCCCGGCACCGTTCTCACCCACCCAATCGCAGCAAGCATCCTCACCGCCATCCGCGCGTTTGACCTTGGCCGCCACGGCCTGAAATATCGGCTTAACGTGTTCCCAGGCTGCCTTCGAGCCGCCCGGCATGATGGAGGGTCCGCGGCGTGCGCCTTCCTCACCGCCCGAGACGCCCGTGCCAATATACAGCAGGCCCTTCGATTCCACATACGCCGTGCGGCGGATGGTATCGTTGTAATTAGAATTGCCGCCGTCGATGATGATGTCGCCCGGTTCAAGCACTTTAAGCAGTAGTTCAATGAAATCATCCACCGGCTGGCCGGCCTGCACCATCAGCATTACCCGGCGCGGCCGCTTGAGCACCTGCGCCAGTTCCTCCAGGGAATGTACGCCGATTACGTTGGTGCCTTTTGCACCGCTGGCCAGGAAATCATCCACTTTGGAGACCGTGCGGTTAAAAACCGCCACCGTGAATCCGTGGTCGTTCATATTCAGCACCAGGTTCTGGCCCATGACGGCCAATCCAATTAATCCAATGTCAGCTTTGCTCATAAGGTTTTTCCTTTTCTCAAATAATTAAGACCTGTCAGGGTCTGGATTTCAAGCGATACAGCATCTCTCCGGCTCGCGGTACATAGAGAATGCCTTCCTCTTCACGGTCTTTCCATTCATCCACGTTAATTTTCGCCGGATCAAGGTAGCCCAACTTCAAATTGGCGCAATCCTCCGCGGAGATCTGGCTGGCCAAAGTCACCCGAATGTTGGGGCGCTCGATGCCATTTTCCATACGGCCGGAACCGCGCACGTGGGTGCTGTGAGCCAGCACGCCCAACGGGATGTGCTTGAAGCGCTCCCAATCTTTGAGGAAATACGGCAAAATGTGATATCCGATCTCGTAGATGTACTTGCCGTGCACGAAACTGACCGTGTCCAGGTGCGGGGCGTAGATCACCACCTCGCCCTCCATGGCCACCGCGGGTTCCATCTTGTAGGTGGCCTTGGCTGCCGTCCACAATTCATCGTACATCTTAGGAGCGCAAGACAAAATACGCTGGTAGGGTTTTTCGCACCAGTGGATATGCCGCTGCGCAGAAAGATCTGCCGCTTCACTCCAGGCAGAATACACGTCGCCAATGAACAGGCCGCTCAGATCGTGTCCTTCGACCACCAGCGCCATCAGCGTGATGGGAGTATTCACGAAAGCGGTCGCCGCGTGGATCATCTCGCGCACCGGTGTGTCTTTCAAACCAATGGTGCCCACCACCCCGGCCAGCGCTCCCAGCCAGTGGGTGGCGTTGATCATATCAGGCCCTGAGATGCCTGGGAAGAGATATTTCGCGCCGCCCGAGAACCCCACCACTTCGTGGGGGAAGGTCGGTCCAATGATGAGGACGTGATCGTATTCGGTGATCTTTTTGTTAAGGCGCACATCCACCCGTTCGGGCAGTGAGGAGTGCCAGCTTTGGCCTGCGATCTGCCGCATCTGGTCACTTTCAATGCTTCCAAGAGTCACCAGCGCTTCGGGGTTTTGCCAGTCGTGATTCAACAGCCCGATCTTGGCATAGGTCGTGCGCCGTTCTTCTGCGCTGATGCCGACCAGTTGCTCCAGGCTCTCTTCCGACAGCCCGGGGTGCGTGCCCAGCGCCACCATAAAATCCAGCTGGCGCGGGCTGCGGATGGCGTCAACCACTGTTCTGAATAAAAAGGGCAGTGGAAGTGAGCGAGTGTGATCTGGGATCAAGACCAACACGCGTTGATTAACAAAACTCTCACTCAGCGTCTGGGTGATCGCCTGTTGAATGTCCTCCTCCGCCAGCAGTTGCCCGGCGGGAGCCGTCAATTGCGTTTCCAGCATTTGCTGCGCCTTTCCCGTTCGTTATACGCCGCTGTAGGCTGAAAAACCGCCGTCCACCGGGATGACCACGCCGGTCACATACGCCGAAGCCGGTGAGAGCAGCCACAGCATCGCTCCAACCAGGTCTTCGGGTGTGCCAAAGCGTCCCTGAGGGATGTGGGTATGGATCTTTTGTCCGCGCTCTGTTAGTTTACCCGTTTCTTTTTCGGTCAACAAAAAGCGATTCTGTTCCGTCAGGAAGAACCCCGGCGCGATGGCGTTCACGCGGATGGCAGGGTCGTATTCCTGTGCCATGTGCACGGCCAGCCATTGGGTGAAGTTGCTCACCCCGGCTTTCGCAGCGGAATAGGCTGCGATGCGGGTCAGGGGTCTGAACGCGTTCATCGAAGAGACGTTCAAGATCACACCACTCTTTTGGGCCGCCATGACCTTGCCAAATACCTGGCTCGGTAGGATGGTGCCCATCAGGTTCAGGTCGAACACCCATTTGAAGGCATCGGCGGGAATGTCGAAGAAACTTTGCTCGGCGTTGGTGGTGGCAGCGGGTTTGTTGCCGCCTGCGCCGTTGACTAAAATATCCACGCGGCCGTAATGCTCAAGCACGGTCTTGGCTGCTGCTTCCACACTGGTCTTCTCCAGCACATTGCATTCCACTCCGATGGCACCGTTGCCAATCGCGTCCGCCAGAGCCTGGGCGGGTTCCTTACGCAGATCCAGAACCGCCACTTTCGCGCCAGCTTCCGCCAGCGCGCGGCACATGGCGTCACATAAAACGCCGGCTCCCCCGGTAACCACAGCTACTTTTCCTTTTACGTCAAACGATACGCTCACATTACCTCCAAAAATATCATCCATTACTTCAATGCCAAAAGGTCCAGGTGTTTCTTGAAATGACGGCTTAAATCATCTGAATAGGCTGGCATGTTGTCCACCAGTGTCTTTTTGATTTCTGTGCCAAAAAGTTGGATGGCAGACCCGAACGAAACGTGCAGGATTTCGCGCGCGTGAAAATCGTTCAGCAGGTCAGGCAGTTGCGTGACCTTGGCCACCTTGGCCGGGTCGGCGGAAACATGATAAGTGAGCCGGTCGGTGGCGTAGCGCTCGAGCCCGAGCTTCCAAATTTTCTCAAAGAGGTCCGCTTTCACGCCTGCGATGATGCGCAGCCCTTCCAGGTAGCTGGTACCGGCCGTTTTCACGTGCAGCCGCTCGCCCCAATGTTTGACCATCAGCGGATAGACGCTGAGTTTGTCTGAGCCGGAGTGCAGGCTGATCTTGTAATTGCCAAATTTGGCTGTCACGGCCGCGTGGAGCGCGAACTCGGCATCCAAAGCCTGCAGGTCGCCAATATAATCCACGCCCTTCTCAAAACTGCCGATGAAGCGCGGTGCCACGGAAGTGAACTTCACACCCCGCCGGGTCAGTTCATTGACAATGAAATAATGCTCAAGCGCGGTGGTCGGCGCGTCGGTCTCATCAATGGAAACCTCAAAATCGAATTGGCCTTTTAATTTGCAGAGCTCGGTATACATTTCAACCGAAAACGCGATGGCCTTGCCGTATTTCACCACGGCACGCAGCAGCTTCTCGCGGTCAAAAACGCCGAATCCATAGTCTTCTGCTTTAGCGAGATAAGTCGCCTGCAGGTCAGACCAGTCATATTCCGCACTTTTCTTCTCCAGAACTGAGATCGGATTGAAATCCGCCGAGTTATCCACATGCTCGCCAGGGTCGACTGTAAAGAAAGTGTATCCGGCGTCCACGAACTCAGCCAATTCGCTGACCTTCTTCAGGTGATCGGCATCCGCTCCCCAAGGACCGTGCCAGCCCGCTTCCTCTACTGCCCGCTGAGCGTCGCCCAGCACTTGCTGCAGGGTGCGTCCGGTACGTGCGTTTTCGCGCACCGATTGCTGCGCAAACACCGGATAGAACCGGGTGCCTTTGCAGGCGAGAATATGCCCGGGGGTGGCAAGACCCAGGCGGTCACCAAATCCAAATGAAGCATTTAATCCAAGTTGTGTCAGCATGTTGTCATCCTTCCGCAGGGGAATGCCTGCTCATTAAAGTAGTTTGTACGTCTTGCGTGCCAATCCGACCGCCAGGTCGGTCATCATTTCTTGAGCGTCTTCCATATCGATCATATGCCGAGCAACCAGCCCCGCAACCCAGTTCGCCGAAACCCGTCGCCAAACATCATGTCTGGCCGGGATGGAGCAAAAGGCGCGTGTATCGTCATTGAAACCGGCCGTGTTATACAAACCGGCGGTCTCCATCACCTGGTCAAAATAGCGCTGCATGCCATTTGGGCTGTCATAGAACCACCAGGGGGGACCCAACTTCACAGCAGGATAATGTCCCGCCAGAGTAGCCAGTTCGCGCGAATAACTGGTTTCGTCGAGGGTGAAGAGCACCAGGCTGAGCCGGGCATCGTTGCCATACTTGTTCAGCAGGGGCATCAGGTTGCGCGTGTATTCGGTCATCACGGGGATGTCGCAGCCTTTGTCTTGGCCAAAACGTTGGAAAACCATTTGGTTGTGGTTCCTGAATGAGCCGGGGTGAAGCTGCATGACCAACCCGTCTTCAACGCTCATGCGCGCCATTTCCATCAGCATGTGAGCGGTGAAGCGGGCAGTGTCGTTTTCTGATGCCTGTCCCTTCAGCGCGCGTTGGAAGATTCCATCCGCTTCTTGGGGTGACAGTTCAAAGGTGGTCGGCACCACACAGGCGTGATCCGTGGCTTTAGCCCCCATTTCAACAAAATCCTTCCGGCGGCTTTCTAGGGCGCGTATGTAAGTAGCAAAATCGGTGATCGTGATGCCGCTGACCGCTTCCAGCGCGTTGATATTCTTGCGCCAGTTGGGAGCGTCCAAATTGACCACCGCGTCCGGCCTGAAGGTCGGCACGATCCTGCCCTTCCATCCCGACGCACAGATGGCCTTGTGGTGCGTAAGCGTGTCGGTGGCGGCGTCGGTGGTGCAGAGCACCTCAATATTCAACCGGTGGAACAGGTTTCTGGGGGCAAATTCCGGTTGTGCCAGTTTTTCAGAGATCAGATCATATAGTTCATCCGCGTTTTGCGTGGAGGGCTTTATCGCGACCCCAAACACATCTCGCAATTCGCTGGCCAACCATAACCCTGAGGGGGTACCCCGAAAGAGATGAAAATTTTCACAAAAGAGGCGCCATATCTTCCGATGATCGCTTTCCACCGCTCCACCGTCCTGGTGGGGAATACCCAGCGATTCCAGCGAAATTCCCTGTGAGTAAAGCATGCGCGTGATGTAGTGATCGGGGATGATGAACAAGTCAGCCGGTGAACCAAAGGTGGCGGACGGGTCACTGAACAGCGCGGGATCCACGTGCCCATGCGGACTGACGATCGGTAGAGAGGCCACGTTGGTATAGAGTTCTCTGGCAAGGTTTCTCACCTTTTCGTCAGAAGAAAACAGTCGATCGGGATGGAGAGTAAAGACATCAGATTTCGCTGTCATCTCGGAAGACTCCTGGACTTCTTGAAGTTAGCGCTAACGTTAGCGCTAACTTATATTATAATCATTATTAACGAATTTACTAGTGCTTTGTTTACCTCTTTGAGAGGTTCCTACACAAGCGGCTGAAAGAGTGATGGCAATTTGAAGCACTTCGTGATTATTTAATACAGTTCTTGAGGCTGGATGGACAAAAAACGCGTTACCGTTAAAGATGTGGCCAAAGCCGCCGGAGTATCCCTGATGACCGTTTCGCGCGCGATAAACGGGCAGGATGGCATCAGTGACGAAACACGTTCCCGCATTCTTGATCTGGTCAAACAGATGGATTATCACCCCAGCCAGATCGCGCGCAGCCTGGCCACCCGGCAAACCAACACGCTCGGCCTGGTCGTGCCGGATGTGGCCAACCCGTTTTTCGCGTCCATTGCGCGTGGAGCGGAAGACGAAGCTTACGAACACGATTTGGGTGTTTTCCTAATCAATAGTGCTGAAACGGTGGAACGCGAACAAGCCGCGTTGGATTCACTTTGGCAAAAAGAGGTGAATGGCGTCATTTTGTGCAGTTCACGTTTACCGCAGCCACGGCTGCGTGAAAACTGCGAACGGTTTTCTCGCATGGTGCTGGTAAACCGCAATCTCGACCTTCCCATCCCCAATGTCTTCACTATTAATGTGGATGACGAAATGGGGGCTGAAATGATCGTCAGACATTTTCTGGCTTCAGGGCGAAAACACCTCGCCCTCATTGCCGGTCCAGAGTCCAGCCAAAGCGGTCAACGCAGAAAAGTGGGGTTTCAAAGAATCGTTCACGCCGCCGGCCTCCCCCTGGATGATTCGCACATTCAGCATTGCCCACCCACCTTGCAAGGCGGCATGGAAGCCGCCCGTCAACTTTTCGACCGCCACGCTGAGATTGACGCAATTTCAGCCTATAATGACCTGGTGGCCATCGGAACCCTGCAAGAACTAAAAACGAGGGGAAAGATCGTTCCGCAAGACGTGGCGGTGGTTGGTGTGGATGACGTCCCCCTCGCGGCTCTGGTTCAACCCACCTTGAGCACCTTAAAAGTGGATCAATACGAAATTGGCCGCATGGCCGTTCGTTTCTTTCTGGCAAACAGCAATTCTAACCTTGCAGGAGAGCAAAATTACGTCATCCAGCCTGTTCTCGTTCAGCGGGAATCAAGTTGAAGAAAAAGAAACCCGAAACCACCTAGATGAAGCGCAAGACGAACACGGCAATCCCGACAACCATGAAGACCACCGCCACCACCAGCGTGCTTACTCCACCCGCGGCCCTGGGTTCGAGTACTGATTTGGAGGGGTCGTCGGGGTCGTAATGTACCTGCACATTGCCGCCCATAGGGTAAGGGGCGATCTTCTGGATGGCTGTGTTGTAATCGTAAGAAGAAACCCCGAACGCGATCTTTTTCCCGATGTAGTCCTGCCCCACCAGTGAATATTCATACTCCACCTGGGGTTCATAGGTGATTGTGGTGTGGTGTGTCTTGCTGTTATGATGCCGTCTCTCCACCAGGTTGGATGAGAGGATCGTTCCAGGTGTGATCGGCCACGATTCAGCTAACTTCGCTTTGTTCCTTTGTGATAAGTAGACGAAAACAAAGACCAACCCCAAGCCAATAAAGACGATCCCAACAATCATCGAAATGCTGATCGAAGCTCCCATTTTCTCCTCCTGATTTGTGGTTAATTCACTCTGTTCTTTAATTGTACGTTTGTTTTTCAGGAATACAATTCCGGTTCAAATCGGTCATTATGGACATAAAAAAGTGGCTCGAGGAAGCTCTCGAACCACTTGAGTGGACATTGAATGGATCACCTGGTCAGCCAGCCGCCATCCACCGGGATGATCGCTCCTTGCAGATAATCCGCTGCGCTGGAAGCCAGAAACACAACCGCGCCTTTCAGATCCTCCGGTGTGCCCCATCGTCCAGAAGGGATGCGCGCCAGAATGGCCGGTGCGCGGTCTGCGTTCGCCCGCAGGGCGGATGTGTTTTCGGTGGCCATGTAACCGGGAGCGATGGCGTTCACATTCACCCCCGCAGATGCCCATTCGTTGGCCAGCGCGCGCGTGATCCCGGCGATGCCGCTCTTGGCGGCTGTGTATGACGGCACAATGATCCCACCTTGAAACGAAAGCATCGAAGCCACGTTGATGATCTTGCCACCGCCTTGCGCGATCATCACCCTACCTGCCGCCTGGGCCAGGAAAAAGGCCGCTTTGAGGTCGATCTGCATCACGTCGTCCCAGTCTTTTTCAGTGAACTCCACGGCCGGCGCCCTGCGGATGATGCCAGCGTTGTTCACCAGAATATCCAGATGGCCAAATTCCTTGACGATGCCCTGTACAATGGTGTTCAGTTCTTCCACGCTGACTGTTGAAAGATCGCATACCACTTCTGAATACTTCCTGCCCATACTGCCCACCAATCCGGCAGTTTCATGACTCTTCCCGCGGTCTAGTCCAATAATATTCGCGCCGGCTTCCGCCAGGGCGAGCGCCATGCCCTGCCCCAACCCCTGGCCAGCTCCTGTGACCAGCGCGATTTTTCCATCCAGTTTAAACGAATCCAGGATCATGTTCATTCCTTTCTTAATGCCCAAGTTCTTTCAGCATTGCCACGGTCTTGTTGACCCATCCGGTGGCCGGGTCGTCCACAGTGGCTTGGGTGCGGTGATTGCCCGCCAGGAACCATAGATAGTAGGTGGTGTAGCCCGGTGCAGAAACCACGGTGTGATAGCCTTTAGGCATCATGTGGATGCTGTTATTGCGGACAGTGAAATTCTCTTCTTCGCCGTCCTCATTATAATAGTGGCAAATGCCAAATCCATCAGCGGGGTTGACCTTGAAGAAATACATCTCTTCGTGAAAAGCCTGCCTGGGCAAGTCGTCCAATTGGTGTTTGTGCGCCGGGTAGGTGCTCCAGTTGCCGCTGGGGGTGAAGGTTTCGCCAACGATCAGGCGGCGGGCAGGCAATTCAGGCTGTGAAGCGCTTGTGAGGATCTGGTGGAAATAGCGCTTGAAATTAGCCGCCCCCCAAACACCGTTGGCGACTTTGTCAGGATTAATTACGTAAGGTTCGATACCTTTCAGATCACTGGGTGCGCTCGGCAGCCCAATTTCAACATCGCTTTCGGCTTTGATGCTGAATTTCACCCCGCACGGGATGTAAACCGAATGCGGTTTTCCAGAAAACACATTCGGCCGTCCGCCAACCTTCTCAAAGGTCTTGCTATTGATCTCGAAACTGGCTTTCCCACCAAAGAGGACAGCCAGAATCTCACGCTCGCCGCTCTCCGATTGAAAACTTTCTCCTGCAGACAGTTTGAGGAAATTGAAATCCAGCAGATTGCATGGATTGTAAGGGAGCGCATTGCCCCCCTGGTTGGAAGTTAATAATGAGTGGTATTTCATGATCAAGTCCTTTCAAAAAGATTTTCACTTTAGATCAGCCTGCAACGTATGTTGGGGCATTACTTCCGGACGTTATTTGCCCATTGGATGCATTTGGCTGTTCTTTCTGTGATTGCGGCGTAATTTTGATCTTTCAGATCCTGGGCAGTGATCAGTTTACTGCCCAAACCGACAGCCGCTGCGCCTGCCTTGATCCACTCCGAGATGCTTTCCTCCGTCGCGTCCACCCCACCAGTGGGCAGCAGGCGGTGCCACGGGCAGGGCGCCATGACCGCTTTAATGAACCCCGGTCCACCTGCCGCATCTCCCGGAAAGATCTTGCAGATCTCTGCGCCCAATTCTTCAGCATTTGAGATTTCTGTTTCGGTGGCGCAACCCGGAATGTACAGCACCTTCCTGCGGTTGCATAAACGGGAGATCTCAGCGTTCAAGCTTGGGCCGACGATGAAATTTGCGCCGCTTGCCATGAATAATGCTGCGGTGGGAGCGTCAATGATCGAACCGATCCCCAATATTGCCGAAGGGTCGTTCTTCGCGAAGTACTGAACCAGTTCACGAAACACCTCGTAAGCCATTTCACCGCGATTGGTGAATTCGATCGTCCGCGCGCCGCCCTTCAGGCAGGCTTTGATCACTTCAATGGCCTTGTCCACTTCGCCGCAGTAAAAAAGCGGCACGATCTTTGTGTCCAAGATAATTTGGGTCACTTCCAAACGAGAAAACTGAGCCATTGCTCCTCCTGCTTATCTTTCAGAATCACGTACGGCTACTTGACTTTCCACCACCGGGTTGACCAGCTTGCCCAGGCCCGAAATGTTGATGGCCACTTCGTCGCCCGCTCTCAAGAAAACCTGCGGATTGGCCGCTTCAGGCAGTTTGGCCGGAGTGCCGGTGGCGATCACATCTCCTGTTTCAAGCATTAATACCTGGCTTAAGTACGAGACCAGATAGGGGACATTAAAAATGAAATCACTCGTGTTCGTCTTCTGCTTAAGCAAACCGTTCACCCGCAGCTCCAGGTCAAGGCAGTGTGGATCCGGGATCTCATCCGTTGTCACCAGGGCGGGTCCCAGCGGGCCAAAGGTATCGAACGATTTACCGGTGAACCATTGGCTAGTTCGCTTTTGAACATCTCTTGCACTGACATCATTGAAGATACTGTATCCGGCCACATGCCGCATGGCATCCTCAACAGGGATATACCTGCCCGGTTTCCCAACGACTACCGCCAGTTCTGCTTCGTAATCCACCTGTTCGGTCATGCGTGGAATGACGATCGCTTGCCGGTGCCCGATGATCGTGTTGACCGTCTTGCAGAACAGGTTCGGAATTTCAGGCAGTTCGGTCTTCCCAATCCCGATATGCCCGACGTAGTTATGCCCAACGCACAGGATCTTTCCAGGTCTGGGGATCGGAGCCAGGTATTCGATCTCGCTTTCTCGAATGCGGTCCTTTTCAGCGCAGCCATCCACTGCCTGTCTGACCATTTGCAGCCCACTCTCCCCCAAACGCAGCAGTTCGATCATGTCTGTCGTAAATTCGGGGCAGGTTTGCGCCAGGTCAACGATCCAATCGTCAACCCGCACCCCCACCCTCACATGGTTCTGAAACCGAAAAGTGATCAACTGCATAAGATCAATCCTGAGCGTTTATCGAGAGACCCGGCCAGAAGCGTCGCCCTTCATCAAGGCTTCCACTTCGCTGGTGCTTGCCAGGTTGAAATCACCGGGGATACTGTGTTTTAAACAAGCCGCTGCGGCCGCAAAATTCAAGGCACTCTGTGGGTCGTCATACTTGCGCAGCCCGTGAATCAATCCGCCCATAAAGGCGTCACCGCTGCCCACCCGATCAACAATGGGAATGATGTCATACACAGGTGCTGAAAAGAACTTGCCATCCTTCAACAACACTCCCGACCAGGTGTTGTGACTGGCTGAGATCGAGCCGCGCAGGGTGATGGCCACCGTCTTCAGGCGTGGGAACTTCTGGATCAACTGCTCACATACCCATCGATATTGATCAGCGTACACCTTGCCTGTTTTTACATCGCTGGCCGGCGCGGAGATTCCAAACACTTTCTCTGCATCTTCTTCGTTGCCAAGCGCCACATCGCACATAGCCACCAGTTCGGCCATCACTTCTCCGGCGGGTTTTCCCCATTTCCATAATTTGGCGCGGTAATTCAAATCGCACGAAACGGTGAGTCCCATTTCTTTGGCGGCGAGCAGCGCTTCTTTGCACACTGCGGCCGCTTCAGCAGACACAGCGGGGGTGATACCCGTCCAATGAAACCAGTCCGCGTCCGCGAATATCGTTTTCCAATCCAGTGTTCCGGGTGGCAGTGTGGCAAAGCTTGAGCCCGCCCGATCGTAGATCACCTTGCTGGCGCGCTGGGCGGCGCCGGTTTCAAGAAAATAGATGCCGATCCTGTCTCCACCCCTTTGGATGTTTTCGGTCCCCACCCCCAAAGCGCGTAGTTGTGCCAAACAGGCATCGCCCAGATCGTTATTGGGCAAACGCGTCACGAACTCCACCTGTTCGCCATAATTGGCCAGCGAAACAGCCACATTAGCTTCGCCACCGCCGAAAGTTTTTTCAAAAACCTGGGCTTGAGAGAAACGCTCGAATCCGGGCGTAGAAAGCCGCAACATGATTTCACCAAACGTGATGATCTTTTTCATAGACACTCCGCCATAGATAATCGAACTCCGTCCAGCCGGCGGTCAAACCATTCCCGCGCGACCGCGTTTTGATAACAATGTCCGTCCGGGTGGATGACAAGTTCCACCTCATCCGATTTTCCGTTAATATCATACGCCTTTCTGACTTTTTCATATTCCCTTTTGGCTGCGTCGATCGGGAACAACTCATCTTTTTCTCCCTGAAGAATGCATAAAGGTCGCGGTGCGATCAAAGCGGCTAGATCACCCATTTCGCCCAGATTCAACACTCCCGGCAGATAATTGCACTCACAGTGCTCCATGGCCAGAATAGACCCTTTATACGAACTAAAGCAGCCAGAGATGAACGCCGTTTTAATGCGCTCATCCAACATGGTCAACCACAGTGCCGTTGTGCCGCCGCCCGAATGACCGGTGCAGCCA
Organism: uncultured Anaerolinea sp.; assembly: GCA_964599995.1. Lineage (GTDB taxonomy): Bacteria > Chloroflexota > Anaerolineae > Anaerolineales > Anaerolineaceae > UBA6107. The sequence continues at coordinate 12,943 of CAZRHZ010000004.1, forward strand.
AAACCATGCATCAAGTCTGACCGTCTTTGCAGTAAAGAGATCACCGCCATCCCGTCCAGGATCCGTTCGCCAAGCAGGGTGCGTCCCTGCATGGAATAGGAAAACGCCAGATGCCGGCATGAACGCCCGTTTTGAGTCGAAACCAGATCGCTGAGTCTTGCGCTCATTCCACGTTGTTCCACCACGGCCACCAAAAAACCAGACTCCGCCAGAAATTGTGCATAATTATTCTGCAAAGTCGCATTTTTGGCTGCTTCTTCCGGGTTGTGAATGTTTCCCATGCAGTACTGCACACTCGGGTCGTGGCCGTGAAAGACCAACAGGGTCCGATAGGGTGACCGCGTTTTGGGGGTCAACAGGTAAAACGGGATCGCGTCGTTTTCGTCGGCGTATAGTACGAACTTCTCTTCCTGATACGCGGAGTGATCGATCCCTTTCGTGACCATCGTGCGTAAGATTCGTCGCTGACGCTCACCGATACCCAGAAGAACCCTTAGTTCCTCTAGAAATCCAGCTTTCCATGCCATGAAATCGGGCACGGATGAAGCCTTAAATTCGAAACGCGCTGATCTGCTCTCGTAGAGCCGATCCAGATGGGATTGAAGATTCAAGGGGTTAGGCTCGGATTTCTGCATCAACCGAATCATCCAGATCAAAAATCGGTCCGCTTTGCCCGGTGACAGTGACCCTCTCCAGGCGGATGCGTTTCACGTTGCGCAAAAAGAACCCCGCTTGTGACATGCTGGGAATGTCATCCGCCATTTCAGGATAACCCGCTTTCGGTGTGGGATCGATGGAAACCTGAATATCCGTCAGGGAGATATCCTGCAAGGGCATTTCAGCCAGCCCATAAAAATAACCGGCCGCGATGCTGACCTTGGTGGCGGTGATATGCTGATAATGGATGTTTCGAAAAATGGGCGTCCCCTCATCCACCGGGCGCAACCCCTTGTCTGAGACTAACTTGTCGCCCTTCGCGCCGTTGCAGTTATAGTAAAGGTTCATCGTAAACGGGCACAGCACTCCATCCATGATCAGATTGCTGACCAGCACGTTCTCCACCACCCCGCCCCGCCCACGCCGTGATTTCATGCGGATTCCGCGATCCGTTCCGATCAGCAGACAGTTGGAGATCACCACGTTCTGTACATCACCGCTCATCTCGCTACCGATCACCACCCCACCGTGTCCGCGCTGCAGTACGCAATTGGCGATCACGATGTCTCTGCAAGCCGTGCGGCGTTCAGGATGTTCCATCTGAGTACCCGACTTGATGGTAATGCAGTCGTCACCCACGCTGACGAAACATTCTGAAATGCGCACAACACTGCACGAATCCGGGTTGATCCCGTCCGTGTTGGGTGAATCAGGTGGATTCATAATGGTCAGACCACGGATGGTCACATTCTCACAGCGCACCGGGTTGACCGTCCAGGCGGGTGAGTTCTTCAGGGTGACCCCTTCGACCGTCACGTTGGTACAGTCCGCAAATCCCACCATCCTGGGACGCGGATATTCTAGCGAGTGGTCCTCAAAAGCCCGCCACCAGGTTTCCCCCTGGCCGTCGACGGTTCCTTTTCCGGTGATGCTGATATCATGCAAACCCACGCCAGCAAAGATTGGCGAATAAGTTAATTGCTCTACACCCTCCCAGCGATTACTGGTCACGGTGTAATGTTCGGGATCCTGGCTGGCCAGCAAAACGGCACCCGCATCCAGTGACAGATTGACATTGCTGCGCAAAGACAAGCTGCCGATCAAATAGGTTCCCGCGGGTACAAAAACCGTTCCACCCCCTTGCGAAGCGCATTGGTCGATGGCTGCCTGAAAGGCCACGGTATCCAGCGTTTTCCCGTTCGCTGCAGCGTGATGGTCAAGAGGAGTTACTAATAAATTAGCCATTGAGTACCTGATATCCAAACCTCTATTAGTTTATTCAGCCTGTTTTGCTTCCTTTGCGATTTCCAGTGAAGCCAAAATGAACGGCCCAGCCCCTTTAAAATCATTCGAGCCAACAGGTTCATTGACATAGTATTCGTACGATCCATCCCGATAAGGTTCCCCGCCCAGACCCGCCACTTTACAGGTGTTTTCCAGCGTGATGTTCCCTTGTGCATCCAGGCGGATCATGTGCTCGAGCAAGCCGTGATAAGCCCTGCGCGCGGAGGAGGAATAATCCGAGGGCAGCCAGCCATTGCGTACCGCCTTGGCAAATCCATAGGCCAGCATGGCTGAGACAGAAGACTCCAGATAGTTACCGGTTTTTCCTGCCAGATTGACCACCTGATACCATAATCCACTGATCCCATCTTGATAACGCACCAGGGCTTCAGCGGTGCGCCTCAATATTTGCAGCATACGCTCATAATCTTCGTGTGAAGGGGAAAGAATCTCCAACACATCCACCAGGGCCATCACGTACCACCCCATCGCTCTTCCCCAAAAGTGAGGTGAACAGCCGGTGGCCGGATCTGCCCATTTTTGTGACTTGCTTTCGTCCCAGCCGTGATACAGCAAACCGGTTTGAGGATCGCGGGCATGTTGATCGATCAATTTAAACTGCCGGGTTACTTCTTCAAACCCCTCTCCGTGCAGAAATGTGGCAATATATCCTGCGTTAAACACATCCGCCATGTAGATACCATCCAGCCACATTTGATGCGGATAGATCAGTTTATGCCACAAACCACCTTCAGACGTGCGTGGTTGTTCTTTAAGTTGTTGCTTTAACAGTTGCATTGCTTTGGCATACCGTTCCTCGCCGGTTTTTTGATACACGCTCAAGAGCAGTCTTCCCGGGCACACCTGGTCAAGATTAAACTCCTCTTTACGATAAGTGCAGATCTTCCCCTCGGCATCGACAAAATGATCTGCCCATTGGTAAGCCAGGGTTTGAAAACGTTCGCCTTCTACCTGACTGATGGCATTCACCACCAGGCCATGTTCATAATGCCATTTCCATTCTGACTTCGGGTAGTTGATCAGAATGGAATCGGCCATTTTTTCCGCCCATGAATCCTTTGCCGCGTTGTTGATGGATATTGTCTGCTCCATTCAAATCCTGCCAGAATTAAGAAATAAAGTCCAAATATGGTTGATTAACCTCGACCAGTTCGTTGAACATCGACCAGGTTTTGTCGATCGTCAACGAATTGGCCGGATCCAGGTATACAGCCTGAAAAGCCGGATCCAGATTGCGCGAGAGCAGCGCGTCAATGATGAGTTCCTGGTTCATGACGTGCCGTGAAATGAGAGGTTGCAGACTATTGGGGAGTGATGCCGCATTAATGGGTCGCACCGATCCTTTTTCGATCACCGCATTGGTTTCAACCACTGCGCCTAAAGGCAGAGCAGGCACCTGGCCTTGATTTTTGAAATTGACGTTCGTCACCAGGTCGCCAAGTCCTAATAGGGCTTTGATTTGTTTTACGCCCTCTTCACCACTAGTCTGCAGAGTTAAAGGGGTTTTTCGGATCATGATGTCGTGTGTTCTTTGGGGCGCGGTCTTCCAGCGCTCGATGCGGTAACTGATGGGCGTTCGAATGACCCCCCAACTGAACAGCAGTTCAGGAGATTGAATGTAGGCTGGCAAAAACTCTACCAGATGTCTGTCGCCGGCGGCCGGGAGGATGCCAAAACGCTCAAAGAAAGCGTACTTGATCTGGTGCACACACTTCCAGTAATCGTTCCAGCTTTCCACTTCCTGTTGGGAATATTGCCGCATGGTTCCGGGTTGATCCATGTGATGCCGGATCAAGTCAAACAGATCTCTGCCATTCCAAACTGCTTTGGTGAACCAGGTGAAGTGATTGATCCCGGTTACCTCGGCTTCAATTTCACTGATCGCTGGAGTAGCCACATTCCAATACTTCGCCACCAGATCAGCGAGCATGCGCTTGACGGCAAATACTTCATGGCAGCAGCCGATCACATTGATCTCAGGAACGACCCGATTCAGGGTTCGGGTGCAGATGCTCATCGGATTGGTGTAGTTGATCACCCAGGCTTTTGGGCAGATCGCGGCGATCTTCTCGGCGAACCCTTGATAAGTCGCCGCTGCTCGCAACCCCCTGATCAGGCCGGGAGCCCCGGTGGTATCCCCAACCGGGAAGAACAGACCATACTTCTCCGCGATTGCGATCTCTTCGGCCATCACTTCCAGTGAGCCGGGTTGGATGGAGATAATGACGAAATCAGCCCCAACCAATGCTTCAGACAATTCCTTGCAAACATGATAATTCCAACGCGAAACCACTCCGGCTTGTTCCTGCAGCCAGTTGCCAAACCGTTCGTTGAGCACAGCCGATTCAACGTCGATATCATAAAGCCTGACCTCTCCGGTCAGGTCTGGGCTCAAGGCGAGATCAAACATGAGCTTGCGCGCCCATTCCCGGCTGCCACCTCCGATGTATGCTATTCTCAACGGTATCGCGTTCATTGCGTTATTCCAATGTGAGGCGGGCAACTTGCGCCCGCCTCAATCAAAGAGGAGAAAAGAAATTACTCGATGAACCCGGCAGTCAACAAGGTCTCTTTGGCAGCGGCCTCAAGTTCAACTGCGCCAAGGGTGTCCAATCCGGCGACAAATTCAGCCCAGGTCTCTTCATTCAGTTCTTTCTGACCCAGGACGAATTGAACGATATTCTCGCTGTAGAAGCGCACGAAGTCAGCCGCATTGGCAGGTGGATTGATAACGCCCGCGCCGGTGGCCTGTGTGAACGGTTTGGTCAGGAATGCCGCATAGAACTCTTTCGGATCTTGAGTTCGACCATTGGCCGTTGTATAAGCCACATAACGTGCCTGCATCTCAACATCAGAGAACACATACACCATGTTGGCAAGCTGGGTAAGGGGTTGGGTTTCTTTGGATGTCCATTTGAGTTCATCCGCGATACCCTCGGTGGTCACATAGCCATTTGCGTCCAGAACATAGTTGACACCTTCTTCACCAAACCCGAGCAAGAAGTAACCTTCGTCATTGGCCATCCACTCCAACAGGCGTGCGATCGCTTCACCCTTGCCCTCATCGATGGCTTTTTGTGAAACAGCGTAGATACGGGCGGTCTTCATGACCACACCCATGGAGGCATCTCCATCGGGTCCAGCAACGGCATCCATCGCCACCCACTGTCCATCGGGGAAGTTTGCATCGAAGTCAGCATAGTTGGATTTGTTCGCCAGGGCGGCAAAGTTCTCGATCATCATACCGCACGAGCCTTGTTTCCAGCGGGCGCGGAACTCGTCTTTTTTCAGGGTCGGCCAATCAGGATCGATCACGCCCTCAGTGTTCAGTTGGCGGATGTAATCGGTGGCAGCCATGAATTCGGGGGTGCGTGCGTTCAAACCCACCGCATCCGCGCTGGAGAGATTCCACACACCAGCCACGCCGTAAGCGCCATAGATGAAATCAAAGCGGGGGCCGAGGCCGGCTTGCGAAAGTCCGGAACCGTCAATGAAGGCGCAGAATCCATAGGTATCATTCGCGCCATTGCCATCAGGATCGTCAAAGGTAAAGGCTTTGGCAACGGTCATGAATTCATCCAAAGTGGTGGGTGCGGTTAAGCCTAAGGCATCCAGCCAATCCTGTCGGATGACAAGAGAATCTGTCTGAGGAAGCGCACCGGGATCAGGCAAACCGTACATCGAACCATCATAGGTGGCCAGTTTGTTGCGGTCAGCATCATAGTAATGGGTTTCAGTGCGGACGGGCATCAAAGGCAGCAGATCGTCTACATTGGCGACCAGACCCGCTTCGACCAGTTTGTACCAGACATCGCGGCTGACCATGAAGATATCGGGCAGCGAATTACTGGCTGCGGCGGCGTTGATCTTCGCGTCCTGATCGGCTTGTGTGGAAGGAAGCAGAACCAGGGTCAGATTTACTTTGGCACTTTCCAGAATCTTGTCGTACGCCGCCCAGTCATCGGGGGGAGCGCCGGCTTCTGAAACACGGCCGCCAGCCCATAACTCGATATCCGTCACGGGAATTTCAGTCGGGGTGGGTTCTTCGGTCGGAGCCGCGGTCGGAGCTTCAGTGGGAACCGCGGTGGGAGCGGCAGTAGGTGTGGCGCAAGCGCTCATGAAGACCAGCAGAACAGTCATGACCAACAAAATCTTAAACAGCAGCTTTTTCAAGTGACACCTCTCTTCTTTTTATGGTTTTTGAGAATCGATCGTTTACAGGCGATTTTTTCTTTTCTTTTTTGAGTATAGGACCCTCCTTTAAGTTATTGCTTGACCCCTCCGAGTAATGTACCTTTGGTGAAATATTTTTGAATCCAGGGGTAGATGATTACCATCGGCAGCATGGTGATGAATACACCCGCTGACTTGATGGATTGAATCGATGCAGAACTGAATGCATCGTACTCAACATATTCGTTCATGTTCGCAGCCAGTAAAATGTTACGCAGTAAAACTGTCAGCGGCTGCAAATCAGCGTCGTTCAAATAGAGAATGGCATTGAAGAATTCATTCCAATGTCCAACTGCATAGAATAAACCAATCGTGAGCAAGATCGGTTTGGATAAAGGCATGATCACGTAACGCATCACCTGCAGTTCATTCGCCCCGTCCAGGCGGGCTGCTTCTTTGAGTTCAATGGGGAGTCCTTCAAAAAAACTCTTCATCACCAGCAGGTTATAAATATTGATCGCACCGGGTAAAATGACCGCCCAATAGGTGTCTACAAGACTCAACTTCTGAACCACCAGATACACAGGGATCAAACCAGCGTTGAACAAAAACGGGATCATTACCATGATGATGAAGAATCTTCGCCCAGGCAGATCAGGATTCGAAAGCGCATACGCGAAGGGGACCGTCAACAGCATGTTGATAACCACACCGCCAAAAGTGATGATGAAGCTGTTCGTCGCCGCCCTCAGGAAGAACGGGTGTGAAAGCAGTTGTTTATAAGCTTCGAATGACCAGGTGGAGGGATCCAGCCACAGGCCGAGCAGCCTGGCATCCATGTTGTTGATCGGCGTGACCGACATGATGAAGACTTTCCACATCGGGATAATCACGACCACCAGAATGAAAACCAATATTCCATTTACCAGGATTTGGAAGAGGATATCGTCAATGGATCGGGCTTTAATATTCATTTTCTCCTCCTCTCTAATAAATGCTCGAACCGGCAAATTTCTTGGCCAGTCGATTCGAGATGATCACCAATACCAGACCGATGCTGCCTTTGAACAAACCCACCGCGGTGGCCAGGCTGAATTGGAATTCCAGCACCCCTTGCCGGTAAACCCAGGTGTCGAGAATATCCGAGACGCTGAATACTGGCAGTGAATAAAGCACAAAGACCTGTTGAAAACCGGCATCCAGAATATTCCCAAGCCGCAGCAGCGTGACCACCACGATCGTGCTGACAATGCCGGGCAAAGAGATATGCCAGATGCGCTGCAATCGAGAAGCGCCGTCTACCGCTGCGGCCTCGAATAGAGTGGGGTCAATGGCCATCAATGCCGCCAGGTATAGAATTGTGCTCCACCCTGTCTCTTTCCAAATATCAGACAGGATGAGTACCCAGCGAAAATACTTTGGAGAAGTGAGAAAGGCAATGGGTTTGCCACCCAAAGATTGGATGATCGTGTTGAGCAAACCATCTCCAGGAGATAAAATCATCAGTAAGATGCCGAACATGATGACCCATGACAAAAAGTGGGGCAGATACGAAACCGTTTGCACGAAACGGGCAAAGGTCTTGTTGATCGCCTCATACAGACACAGCGCCAGGATGATTGCCACTGGCATCCCCAAGATGAGTTTGGCAAAACTAAGAATCAGCGTATTCGAGATCAACTCTTCAAAATAGAAAGAGTTGAAAAAGGTTAAGAAATGGTCGAAACCCGTAAAGGGGCTTTTGAGAACCCCCAATAAAGGTTTGAAATCCTTAAAGGCGATCTGGGCGTTCCACAGCGGCATATATCTGAAGATGACAAAATACAACAAACCAGGGATCATCAATAGATAGAGCCACTTGTACTTCAAGAATCGATTCAAGATGGAATTCGTGCGCGAATTGGACCGAATCTTCGCGCGAATCTTGCTCTTGGAAATCGCATTAATCATCTGTGCTTTGCCTTCTTTGTTTTTATCATTCATATCTTTACCTCCGATTATAGAAAGAAGGATTATCACTTTGCCGTACAGCGTTAGTACTTTTCCGTCCTGCTGGCAAAAAATGCCAACATAGGAATTGTAGTAAACTTTTAGCATGCATAGCAACCCCAGGAAAACCATCGGTTTTTTGCTCGCCAGCTTGAATACCGGCGCCAGCCGTGCCCTGTGGCCTGGAATTCATGAAGGCGCAAGGATGCAGGATGTAAATTTGATCAGTTTTCCGGGCGGCAGGCTAAAAGCATCAACTGCCTTTGAAAAACAGCGTAATCGCATTTTCGCTTTGGCGAACCACAACTGCCTCGATGGAATTGTGACCTGGGCGTCAAGTCTGGGGGGCGTATTATCCCCCTCAGAGATCAGCACATTTCATGAACAATTCCTTGATCTGCCAATGGTCAGCCTGGCTCAATTCATGGAGCGTCTGCCCACAGTCGGGCAAGACAGCTACCAGGGTATGCGTGAGTTGCTCAACCATTTGATCCTTGAGCACGGTTTTACCCGCCTGGCTTTCATTCGGGGGCCTGAAGAACACTACTACGCCAAGGAACGCTACCGCGCTTATCTTGATGCCTTGCTGGCGCACAACATCCCTTTTGATCCCAATCTTGTAACGCGCCCCTTACTGTGGGAGTCTGGTGCAGAAGCCATTCAAATTCTATTAGACGAGCGCAAACTGATCCCCGGGCGTGATTTTCAAGCGGTCATTGCGGTGAGCGACATGCTCGCCATCTGGGCACAAAAAACCCTTCAGTCACGCGGTTACGATGTGCCGGGTGATGTGGCGGTAACCGGGTTTAATAATTCCATCGAAGAGCGGCTGGCGGTTCCGCCCCTCACCACCGTGGATCTGCCCTTCTTCCAGCAAGGTCAAAAAGCTGTCGACCTTCTTCTAGCTCTCATGAAAGGCGAATCAGTGCCGCCTTTAATTACTCTTCCTTCATTTCTGGTCGTGCGCCAATCGTGCGGATGTAAATCAGAAGCCATCGCACAGGCTAGCTTTCAATTGGAAAAAGATGCCGTGCTTGAAGAAGGTTCGTTTACCGTTGAACGCTCAAATCAATGCCTCGTAGAAATCTTAAAAACCTTTGGCGAAGAGCCCTCTCAGGTAATAATTGACTGGATGCGCTCCTTGATCGATGCGGCGGTTTCCTGTCTGAAAGATCCTGCTGACCCTTCAACCTGGAATCATGGTTTCCTTGAACCCCTGGATGAGATCCTGCTGCAGTCCACTCAAGCCCAGCAAGATGCGCCCAACTGGTCCAGCATCCTATCCATCTTGCGCAAATGGTGCCTGCCTGCAGTCTCAATCAACGATCGGGCGCTTGTAGAATCCATCTTCAACCAGGCCAGGGTGGTCGTCAGTGAGGCTGAAAAAAGATCGCTGGCTTACTGGCAGTGGCAGGCTGAGCGCCAGGCTGAAAACTTGCGCGAGATCAATCTGTCCCTCTTGACCACCTTTGACATTCACCAACTGGGTGAAGTGCTTCATGATCACCTTCCCGGTCTGGGAATTCCCAGTGCCTATCTTGTATTATATGAGGACGAAGACTATTCCCGATTGATGATGTCGTATACAGAAAACGGAAAGGCGGATATTGACCCAACTGGTTGGCGTTTTCGAACCTCTGATTTTCTACCTCGTGAATTTTTGCCCCAGGATCGCCGTTACAGCCTGGTGGTGGAACCGCTCTATTTTCAGGAAAAGTCGCTTGGCTACGCTGTGTTTGAGATCGGCCCCCAAGACAGCAATATTTACGAGTTGATCCGCGCCAACCTGAGCAGCGCCATCCAGGGAGCTTACCTGTTCAGTGAGATCCAACAGGCTCGCCTGACCGCTGAAAAAGCTGATCAGATTAAAACCCGCTTGCTGGCCAATGTCAGCCACGAGATGCGCACTCCTCTCAATATCATCATCAACCAAACTCAAAACCTGTTGCAAGAGAGCCTCGATCCGCCGATCCAAACCAGCATTAAAAGCATTCAGGACCATGCCGAGCACCAGTTAAGGGTGATCAACGACCTGCTGGACCTGTCGCGCGCGGAAATTGACGAACTTGATCTGACCCTTGAACTGGTCAATCCAGAGCCGCTCCTCACAGAAGCCTTTCAATCCATTGCCGCGCAGGGTGAAAACCCCGATGTGAAATGGCACCTCAACTTGCCGGAGCGGCTGCCATTGGTTCGTTTGGACGCCGTTCGTTTTCGACAGGTGCTGCTGAATCTCCTCAGCAATGCCAGAAAATTCACCGAAACCGGCCAAATCGAGCTTGGGGCAGAGATCACGCCACCTCACATCCATGTGTGGGTCAGTGATACCGGCTGGGGCATTCAACCCGAACAGCAGGAAAAGATCTTTGAGCCCTTTGTAACCATGGGGAAAAACCGCAGGATTTCCGGCGGCATCGGATTGGGACTTTCGATCACTCGCCACCTGGTGGCCCTGCATGGTGGAAAGATGACCCTCGATAGTGTGGCAGGAAAAGGCAGCAAGTTCCATATTTACCTGCCGCTTCCCTCACTCGAACAAAACCGCTCGAGTTCAGAGAACACCCAACCGGTTCTATTACAGATCGCGTCCACCAGTCAACCTTCGCCTGAGATTCAATCAATTAGCACCAATCAAAAACTGAAGCTTTATACCATATCCAATGTGGAAGAATTGGACGCGGCCCTGGCAACCACAAAACCACTCGCCATTGCCTGGGATCTGACAAACGCCAAACCTGGTGAATGGAACATCCTCCGCAGGTTACGCAGCCACCCAACCTTCAGTCTGATACCTGTTTTGGTTTACGGCCACGATCCCGAAATTGAAGTCAGCGAAGCTGCCACCGGCCTGACTGGATTTGTGACTAAAACTCCCGGTTCACAAACCCTGCTGGATACCATTAACGCCCTGTGCCCGGTCAAATCGCACGCATCGATCTTGATCGTTGACGATGATCCTGAAATTCGCCGGGCTCACAATGACCTGGTGAAAAATAGCTTTCCAGATTGTTCGATCGCGTTGGCTGAAAATGGCGAAAAAGCTCTTGAATTAGCCAGAAAAACACCGCCCTCCCTGGTACTGCTCGACCTGGCCATGCCTGGATTGAGCGGTGCAGATGTTCTGGACCAAATGCGTGCCGACCCTGCCCTCAGACAGGTACCGGTGATCGTGTTGAGCAGTAAACTACTCAGTCTGGATGACGTCAAACGTCTCGAACAATACACCAAGGTGACTCTGCAGACGAAAGGGATATGGTCTGAAACTGAAACCATCTCGGCTCTGCATCGCTCCCTATTTTCCAGTGATACCCTGCCTGTGCATACCAGTGCTCTGGTCAAACGCGCAGTAGCATATCTGCATCAGAATTATGCTCATCCACTTACGCGTTGGGAGATCGCTGAAGCCATTGGTGTCAGCGAGGACTATCTCACCAAAGTGTTCACCCGTGAATTGGATATCTCCCCTTGGGATTATCTGCTGCGCTATCGAATTTTGCGAGCTCAAGAGATCCTGCTAAAAACCTCCCGTCCTGTCATGATGGTGGCGCACATGACCGGGTTCAAGGATCAATCCTACTTCACCAGGGTTTTCAGCAAACAAACAGGTCTTTCTCCCCAGGCATACCGCAGAAAAAAAACGACCTCTCTCCAAGAGCAATAGTGCCTCTCGCTGCTCAAATTCTCATTAGTTGCACTCCTCCAAAATTTCGATTGCAAAGCTCTCCAAAGACATTGTTTGCCATACGAGCACAGACCGCCATATATTATCTGATATGATGATAAAGTGGTGAGTTTCTTGCAACACATTGAGCGATGCATGGTTCAAAAAATGGATACAATAGGATTGGTCCAATTTATTGATTTAAAACGGAAACCTGATGCCATCCATATTATTTGTTTGCACAGCCAACCAATTCAGATCACCGATCGCTGCAGCTTCGTTCGCGCAAAAACTGAGCGCCGCCGGATCATGCGACACATGGAAGATCAGCAGTGCAGGTACCTGGACGTCATCTGGACTTCCTGCACATCCCGAAGCAATAAAATCCGCCGCCAAAATTGGTCTTGACCTCAACAATCATCAAACCCTCGAAGTGAATGCGGACATAATAGCCCAACACGACCTGATTGTGGTCATGGAATCGAACCACAAAGAATCAATTGAACTGGAATTTCCCGCGGCTCGAGGAAAAATCGTGCTGCTGGGTCAGATGGCAAAAATTCCAGAAAAGGAAATATCCGATCCAGCCAAGAGCAATTTTTCAAATGCAGACCAGGTGGCATTAACTATCCATACCCTAATTCAAAGAACCTTTCCAAAATTGGTACAGTACGCCATGTTGTTCCATGACGGTTATTCGCCATTGGATGAGTAACCTTGCCAATTGACCAATATAGAGAGATAAAGGACGATTTGCTGATGAACACATCACTAGAAGATCAATCCGGACAAAACCTCGATTACAGGCAGTATTTTTCTCTGCTGATTCATTGGGGCTGGCTCATCCTTTTGGTTACCGCCTTTTGCGCGTTCGCAAGTTATATGGTCAGCAAGAACATGCGTCCTTTTTTCAGATCTTCAACCACAGTGTTGGTCAATGAAGCGCCTGCCACACAAACCACTGATTACTCTTCTGTACTGATGTCGAAACAACTCACCAGTACCTATGCTCAGATGATGACGAAAGACCCGGTATTGGCAGAGGTCATTGACACCGTTGGTATCGGCAATTCCATCTCAGATATGAAAGAATGGATTACAGTCACCGCCATTCGCGATACCCAGCTCATACAGGTCAGCGTTGAGACCACCGATCCTGATTTTTCAGCCATGATCGCTAATACCCTGGTAGAGGTTTTTACACAACAAATTCAAGAAATTCAGATTGAACGTTTCGCACAATCCAAAGCTGCGCTTGAACTGCAGCTGTCAGATACCGACAAACAGATTGCATACTACGCTTTAAAACTGGAAAAAGCGAAAACTGAAGAAGAGCGCGATTCCATCGAGGCGAAGCTGGCTCAATACCGCTCCATATACGCCAATTTGCTACTATCTTACGAACAGATCAGGCTGTCTGAAGCCCAGTCCATTTCTTCTGTCGTCCAGATTGAAACTGCCACTGCCAACCCTTCTCCTGTGCGGCCAAATCTGTATATGAACACCCTGTTGGCAGCTGTGGTAGGATTCCTGCTCGCGACCATCGCCATTATCCTGCGCGAAGCATTGGATGACACCATTAGAACCCCCCAAGACATCACCAAACGTTTTAAATTGCCAGTCTTGGGTGTGATCAACCACCATGGCCCTAACGGCGATCTACCCATCACGATGACGGACCCCCGCTCACCCACCGCTGAGGCTTATCGCACGCTACGCACCAACGTAAGTTACACCAGCATTGACCATCCTTTAAAGGTGATCATGGTCACCAGTTCTGAGCCGGGAGAAGGTAAATCCAAGACCATCTCCAACCTTGGTGTTGTGCTGGCTCAAAACGGAAATTCCGTAATTCTCGCTGATTGCGATATGCGCCACCCACGACTGCATGCCTACTTCAAGCTGAACAACCGGGTGGGTATGAGCATGCTCTTCTCTCGCCCCGAACTCCTCAAGAACGTCTGCCAACCCACCAAAACGAACGGCCTCTCCGTTATTACCACCGGGCCTCTTCCGCCCAATCCCGCAGAATTGATGGGATCCAAAGCCATGCGATCCATTCTCGCAGCCATACGTCAATCTGTCGATGTGATACTCATCGACACGCCTCCTGTGCTGGCAGTGACCGATGCCGCTGCACTTGCCTCAGCAGTGGATGGCGTCCTTTTGGTCGTTTTGCCCGGAAAAACACGCTTCAGCGCTTTTCAGCAAACACTGGATCAACTCCGCCAGGTGAACGCTCATGTCCTTGGAGTAGTACTCAACAACGTGGTGACCAAGGGAAAATCCTATGGGTATCACTACAAGGAATATCGCAACTACACGGCTTACCAATCTTATTATGGCAGCACCAGCAAGAGTAAAAAAGGGACCAAGAAAGAAGCCTGATGCACTGATGCCAAATAAAACCTGCTTGATCAACACCATCGAGAATGGAAAAAATGTGTGATTTTAAAACCTGTCTTAATTGTTTAGGTGAACCGATTTCTTCTTTTGGCAAAGACTGATGACAGATCTGAGAAGCGACGCACTATCAAGCACCAAATGGACCATATTCTCTTCCATTCTTAATTCACTTATTGCTCTTGCAGCAGGTGCCGTCTTGGCTCGTCTGCTGACCCCCCACATTTTTGGACTGATCGCCATTGCCTCTCTCGTGATTGCTTTGGCCAGTTATTTTGTCAGAATGGGGGTCGGTCAAGCCCTCATTCAAAAAGAAAACTTAACCTCGGAGGAGGTCAGTTTCGCAGTCACCTTTTCTTTGGTGATCGGTTTTCTGGCAGCAGTTTTGATTACACTATTTTCCACATTAATCGCGTTACTGTTCAAAAAACCAGAATCCGCACCAGTAGTGGCAGCCATGAGTCTTTCGTTGTGGTTCGCATCTTTTAGCGCCACACTCATCGGTCTTTTGCGGCGCAATATGAAGTTTAAATTGTTATCCATCGTCAGTATCGCCCAGGCGGTTTTTACCGGTGGATTCTCCATAATAATGGCAAAACTGGGCGGCGGCGTCTGGAGTCTGATCTGGCCATTAATCATCAGCCAGTTCCTGGTGAACATCGCCTACCTGATCAAACTAAGGAAAATCTATGAGATCAGGTTCAAATACTCCCCGTCTGGGCAGGGTCCGCTACTGCGATTTGGATCAAAATACACCCTTATCAGCATTTTGGAGTACTTCGGTTCCAACCTTGACTCAATTTTTGTCGGCCGATTGTTCAACGCCAGTCAATTAGGGCTTTATAACAAAGCTTACAAACTGGCGTATCTGCCCACTGAAACCATCGTGACCAGCATCAACAGCGTCATGTTCCCAGTGGTTTCAAGAGTTCAAAATCAACCAGAAAAAATAAGAGAAACCCAAAACCGTTTGTTTTTACTCGTGGGTCTTGTGTCAGTCTGTATCAGTATGGGAATGATGCCCGCCGCGAAACACGTCGTTTTGGTGCTTTATGGAGACCAGTGGTTGGCATCCGTGCCCATTTTAATGATCGTACTTGTTGCGGTGCCCTTTGATTTTCTCTCGGCAGTGATGGGTCTTACCTTTGATGCCTCCGGAAGACTCAATGAAAAGATTAAAATCCAGATCGCTGCATTGTTGGTTTTGATCTTGGGATTCATCCTCCTGGCTCATTACGGTTTGACCGGCGTTGCTTTGGCGCTGGTGATTTCTCATGCAGTCCGATTCATGATCTATCTTCTGGTCAATCAAAAGATTTATTCCATTCCGAAAAGACTGATCCTTAGAAATGGCGCTTTGATTTTTCTGGCTGGAGCCATCACAATCTTGATCAGTCAGGTGGTGGTTCATCAAACCAATTTACTTGCTTTGCCGGTATTCTTCTGCCTGTGCCTCGAAATTATGGCTTGCGCGTTGGTTTTCGCTCTGTTTTTATTTTTTTGTGCGCCTATCTTTTTAGGGGTAAAAAATTACTCTGAAAGCTGGCAGCAGATCAAATCATTTGTATCCTCGAAAAAGAGTCAAAAAAATGAATGAAAGCAAAGTCAGTAAACCTTTGCGTTTGCTTTACCTCCC
The DNA here is from genome assembly GCA_964599995.1 of uncultured Anaerolinea sp. Classification (GTDB taxonomy): domain Bacteria; phylum Chloroflexota; class Anaerolineae; order Anaerolineales; family Anaerolineaceae; genus UBA6107. The sequence continues at coordinate 28,767 of CAZRHZ010000004.1, forward strand.
CAACGAAAATTCCGCTGATGCCCTGCAAAACGGACCGAGAAGAGTATTTTCTGAAATGGTTCGCGATCATGTCCTCACAGCTTATCAGGCTTTTTCATTTCAACACGAAATGAACCAATGTCAGGATATAAAAAAATGGGAACGGAAATTGTTGGATGAAATTAACACATTTAATCCAACGGTGATCTTTTGGCAGCATGTGGGAAGTTCTCCAATCGACGAAAAACTCGTCCAAAAGATAAAGCATCTGCCGTGCGCCCCCCTGCTGGCGTATCACGAGGGTGATGTGTATGGTAAATTCCGCAAAAGAATCACCCCATCCATGAAGATTCTGGCAAAATATGCTGATGTGGTTTTTCTGGTCGGTCTGGGAGAAAACGCCCAACTCTTCAAAGACGCAGGTGCCAAAAATATTGTCTACTCGCCATCCTGTGTGGATCCGCAGCAGTTTGGTAAAGAGTGGGAAGAACCGCAGTCTGCTCAACATAACGTGGTGATGATCGGAAATAATCTCACCAGGAATCCGCTGCTCGAGCAGATTCCCATGCTGAGATTTCCCGGCGCACAACAGCGAGAACTTTTGGCTGCTCAACTGGCAAAAAAACTGGGTAAACGGTTTACCGTCTACGGCAGCGGCTGGCAGAAATATCCTTTTGCGGGCGGACCGATACCCTTTACGGATCAGGAAAAAATCCTGCGCAGACACATCCTGAGTGTGAACTGGGATCACTTTCCAAACACTCCCGGCTTTTTTTCAAACCGTCTGCCCATTTCATTAATTTCCGGCGTCGCCCATGCAACCAATAGCCATCCCGGGTACGATTCCTTCTTTAACATTGGAGAAGACCTGGTGGTTTATCAATCCGTTTCAGAGGCGGTGGATCAAGTCGACTGGCTGTTGTCTCAACCCCAAAAATATCTGATGGAACTTGGTAAACGCGGAGAGCAGTTTGCACGCAGAAATTTAACGGTGGATATCGTATATGCGCGCATTGTATCGAAACTAAAAGAAATTCAATCAGACAAGCCCATGCAAACCTCCGGCAATGTTACGAAAGAGCCCTGCTCATGAAAACCATCGGTTTAAGCGGACCGCTTAGCCTTCAAATGCTGACCTCTCACTTGAACCCGTCGGCCTGTCCAATCCCCGCCGGAGCTGGTGGTTCAGGACTTCCGCTGCTGATTCATGAACTGCTGAAAAGAGACTACCAATGTGCCGTTTTTACGTTAGACCAATCCATCACAGAACCGGTCACGTTATGCGGCACACGAATAAAAATCCATGTCTCGCCATCCAGGAAAACCCACCGTGCGCGTGATTTTTTTGCAGTCGAACGCAAATATCTGCTGCGCAGCATGGAAGCCGAAAAAGTGGATCTGATAAACGCCCACTGGACCTATGAATACGCTCTGGCAACATTGGATTCAGGACGTCCGTGTCTGGTTACCGTACGCGACGCACCTTTTCAAATCCTGCGTTACAATTTTTCTCCTTACCGGATCATGAGAACCCTCATGGCCTTAAATGTGATTAAAAGAGCCCAAAAACTGGTTGCGGTTTCAGAATACATACAAAAACATCTTCGCAGGAATTTCGGCGTGAAGAGTTCCATTCCCGTGATCCCAAATGGTTTGTCAGCTAAACTTTTCGCATATTACCGGCCAAGACCAACCCTTTCTGAGAAAAAGGTCATCTTTGCGTCTGTCGCCAATGGTTGGGGCAGGCTAAAAAACGTAAAGACCTTGCTAAAAGCATTCTCGTTGGTTCAGAAACAAATGAAACAGGCAGAATTATGGATGTTTGGTGATGACTACGGTCGTCATGAACCAGCCGAACAGTGGGCGCTGCATAACAGGGCGGATCAGGGAGTCCGATTTATGGGCCACATGGATCATTTGGGCTTGTTGGACCGGCTCTCCTCCGAAGTAGATATTTTGGTGCACCCCTCATTGGAAGAATCTTTTTCAAATGCCGTCATCGAAGCCATGGCGCTGGGAATTCCCGTAATTGGCGGTCGGAACAGCGGAGCCGTTCCAGACACCCTGGGGCACGGTGAAGCCGGCATTCTGGCAGACGTGCACGCTGCCGGTCCTCTTGCCATGTCCATGTTGGAGTTGGCGGCCAATGTGGTCAAGAGAAAACAATTGAGCGAAAGTGGAAGGGCGTATGCCCTCAGTCATTATCGGATCGAACAAGTTGCGGATCAATACGAACTTGTGTATCAACGTATCCTATCAGGCGCCTCTGAATAACTGGATGAATCCTTCATGACAGACCAATCCCAAAAACCAATCACTGTCTTGCATGTGCTTTACGAACTTCGTCCATCAGGAGCAGAAGTGATGATTAAATCGGCGACTGCCCATTGGCAGAAAAAAGGAGTGACCCTGCATGTGTTGGCTACCGCGCCACAAAAAGGAATTTTCGCGGAAATCCTGGCGGATGAGGGCATCATCATTCAACACATCCCGTTCAGGAAATCACTGCGCTTTCTTTGGGATATGGTAAATTTTCTGCATGAAAAACATTATGATGCGGTTCACCTGCATGTGGAACAAACAGCCCTCACGTATGCGCTGCTGGCAAAACTGGCAGGAGTGCCCATCACCCTCCGCACCATTCATGGTCATTTTATGTTTACGGGGTTCACCAGAGTGGTTCGGTCCATTAAGCGTTGGATGATGAGGAGACTGGGAGTCATTCAGGTGAGCATCAGTGAAAGAGTCCATCAGAATGAACAGAAACGGTTCCACAACACCACCCGATTGATCTCCAACTGGATTGACGATGCCCAGTTTTATCCTCCCTCTGACCAGGAGAGGACGCAGCTTCGGAGTCATTTTAGACTTGCCAATGAGGATAAAGTGTTGGTCAGCATTGGAAACTGCCACGCTGTAAAAAACCACTCCGCAATTATCGATACCCTTCCGCTTTTACAGTTAAAAGAAACCCGTTTGAGCTACTGGCATATTGGTGAAGAGGATGCTGATCAAATCGAACGAAGAAAAGTAGAAGCGTTGGGCTTGCAGGATCGGGTAAAGTTCTGGGGTTGGCAAAAAGACGTACGTCCGTTATTGTGGGCGGCGGACGTGTTTGTGATGCCTTCCTATCAAGAAGGTTTTGGTATAGCGGCACTCGAAGCGCTGGCCTGCGGCATGCCTGTGGTCTTATCCAGGTCATCGGGTATGGAGGATTGGTCTCATCAGTTTTCTGGCATCACCCTTTCTGAGACCACCCCGGCCGGCCTGGCTCGCTCCATTGACCTGGTCATCCAGAATAACCCCCTGACGAATTGGGACAACGCGAATCTTGTCAAATCCCGCTTTGGCGTAAAAAGTGGAGCTGAAGCCTATTTCAATTTATATCGAGGGAATCCTCCCGCATGATTTTCCTGATCCTATTTCTCATCGGTATTCGAACCATCCTCGTTAACGTTCTGGGGGAAAGGTCTTTTGATATTTATGATAGCTTGGATCTATTTTCCAATCCCTTGACCATGGATAATGAAACCGTTATTCTGATCGGCCGCATCACCACCGCAGCGTTTATCGCCGTTAGTTTGATCGGAATTTTTCATGGGCTTCTCTTTAGAAAATTTCGATTGCCGCGTCAAGGCTCGCCACTTTTCTTTGCTGGATTGCTGCTTTACCTGCCGACCATCATCACCTCGCTTATCTCTGAAAATGGCGGCTTTAGTTATAAGCTGCTTTTCTTTCCATTGCTCATGATCACCATTTACCTCAGTCCGCGTTTTGATTTATCCAAACACGTGAACAAAATTCAATTCATCTTGCTAATTTTCATTTACTCCAGCCTTGTCTCCGCTCTGATTGATCCAAAATGGGCTTTCTCCAACTACGCTGAAAGCTGGATCGGTCTGCCGATTCGGTTGTATGGCACATCCAGTCATCCCAATGGATTGGCAAGCATAGCGCTAACCTGCCTGATCCTGGCCCGACTGAAAAAAAGACACACGGTCTGGTTTTATCTTAATCATATAGCTGCGCTGGTGGTAATTATTCTTACTCAATCAAAAGCGGTCTGGGCCGCACTGCTTGCGTGGTGGATCATCGAATGGGTGATTAAAAACTTCTCCACTCATCGTCAAAAAACCATCCGTGTGGTCACAAGTCTGTTGGCTTTACTGATCCTGACCGCCACCTATTTCCTTGTTTTTCAGAAAAACTTGTGGATCGCCAATAATATCACCCTGACCGGCCGGGTGGAGATCTGGCGCATCTCGGTGAAAACATGGCTTGAAAATCCCCTGTTCGGTTACGGGCCGACTTTTTGGGACATCCATTTCAGACAGCTCTACGGATTTCCCTGGGCTGGACAATCTCATAATCAAGTTCTACAAACCCTCGGAGAGACCGGATTGCTTGGGTTTGCCAGTCTGATAATCTACTTTTTTGTGGTGATCAAAAATGCCAGTCGTGCGGCCAATTCAACCAATTTTGCCACATGGGGCATCCTGGCTGCTCTGGTCATCCGATCCTTTTTTGAAGCACCTCTACGCAACTATGGATTAGACGAGAGTTTTCTTGTCCATGCGGTATTCTTCATCGTTTTAATCAACGCGGAACTTTTATTCATACGGGCGCAAGGCGCGGTTGCGGGAAACAACCCATCGGTTGAAATTGAGGAAAAACATTCATGACAAAAAACCTCAGCGCCAAAGGTTCCATCGCAACCCTTATAATGAGTTCATCAGATTTGTGGTCGCCTGATGAGTCTGCAGACGATTTGCATTCCTTTCATTTTTATATTTAGAGGACCCGGGTCACCCATGCGAAAAGTCGCCATCCTTCAAAGATATATTCCCCAATACAGGAGAGAATTCTTTAATCGTTTAAGAGACACCTTAATTCAGAAAGAAATTGATCTTCAGCTGATTTACGGCCAGCCCAATGAACGCGAATTAAAGCTGAAAGATGCCATCGACCTGGATTGGGCTATCCACGTTCCAAGTAAAATTTTCAAACTCGGAAGAAGTGAGCTCTACTGGCAGCCTGTCTTCCACTATTTGAAAGGCGTCGATCTGGTGATCGTGGAACAAGCCAGTAAACTGTTGATCAACTATTTGCTCCTGCTGCAAAGCTGGTTCGGTACTAGGAAAATCGCCTTCTGGGGACACGGAAAGAATTTTCAATCCATCACTGCGAACCGGTTCGGAGAATGGATTAAAAGGTTGGTCTCTACCCGGGTCCATTGGTGGTTTGCCTACAATGATTTGAGCGTTAAAGTAGTACAAGAAATGGGATATCCCGCTGAGCGGATTACTTCAGTCCAAAATGCGGTGGATACCCTCAATTTGCATAGCGAATTTCTCAACCTGCCAGATGATGTTAGAAAGAAAATCCAGGTTGATTTGGGTCTTCAAAGCAGCCAGGTTTGCCTATTCATCGGAGGGATGAATCCTGGTAAGCAAATTTCGTTCCTGCTTGAATCACTTCACTATATCCGCGAGCAGATCAATGATTTTGAAATGATCTTTGTCGGAAGTGGAGTGGACGCCCTTTTGGTCAGTGATGCCGCTAAACATCATCCGTGGATTCATTATGTCGAACCAAAATTTGCTTCAGACAAAATCCCATATTTTTCGCTATCGAAATACGTGCTGATGCCTTATTCAGCCGGGCTGGTGCTTTTAGATTCATTTGCCCTTGAAACGCCGTTGATCACGATCAACTCTCCCCTTCATGGACCGGAAATCGGTTACCTGGAAAACGGCATCAACGGCATTATGGTCGCTCCCCCCTGCGATCCAAAAGTATTCGCTGAGAAGGTAATTGATTGCCTTAAAGACGACCACCTGCATGAGCGTCTCGTAGAAAATTGTCAGAAATCTTATCAAAAATATTCCATAGAAGGGATGGTGGAAAATTTTTCCTCAGGGATCGAAAAAGCGTTATCGATATGATCCATTTGTACAAATGAGGTGTGGATGCTTTGTTATAGCCATCGACTTTTGATGAAACTTTGCCAGTCAAAAACAAGTTGAGTTGACACAAGAGTCAAAAGATTGGAAGATAAAGCTTGAAATGAAACTAATCAGTGAGCCTATTCTGGGCGTCAATGTCAATCCCGTAAACATGGATCAATCCCTTGAACAGATTCATGAGTGGATTAAGATGCAAGCGCGTGCATACGTTTGTGTGGTGCCGGCACATTCGGTCATGGCTTGCGTGGACGATGCGACCTTGCTGCCCGTTTTCAACAGCGCCGATATGGTCACGCCGGATGGCATGTCCATCGTCTGGCTTTTACGTCTCATGGGATATAAAAACGTCCGACGAGTGTATGGACCAGATCTGCTGTTGGCAGCCTGTGCTCACGGACTCAGCCTGGGATGGAAACACTATTTTTATGGCGCAGCTCCCGGTGTTGCTCAGCAATTGACAGAGGCGTTGAAAGAGAGAGTTCCAGGCTTGCAGATCGCTGGAATCTGTTCTCCACCCTTCCGTAAACCAAAAATTAAAGAAGAAGCGCATATGCTTGAGGCCATCAACTCCACTAGAGCAGACATCCTTTGGGTGGGCACGAGTTCGCCCAAACAGGAAATCTGGATGCATGAGCACCTCGGTCAGATCGAAGTGCCCGTCATGATCGGGGTTGGCGCGGCCTTCGATTTTCTTGCCGGGAACAAGAAACAGGCTCCCCGCTGGATGCAGCAGGCAGGTCTGGAATGGCTTTTCAGGTTTGGCAGCGAACCAACACGATTATGGCCCCGCTATCGGCAGTATCCGCGCTTTGTGTTTTTGGTTTTACAGGAATTTCTAAAGAAAAAAGCCATTAGCCAGAAAAAAAAGGCCAATTGCCCATGAAATCCAAGATCGGATACATCCGCACCAAGCTGTCCGCTTCTTTTCGCAGGAAACGTATGGAAAAGTTCATGCGTACATTTCTCATTACGAGTGACACATCGATTCTTGACGTGGGTGGAACCCCCGAAATCTGGCGGAACATAGATTGTCCGGCACATATCACCCTGGTTAACCTTCGATTGCCTGATCCATTGCCTGCCTTGCCAGCCAATCTAACCTACATACAGGGGGACGGCACTGATCTGCAGTTTGCTGACCGCTCTTTCGATATCGTGTTCTCCAACTCGGTCATCGAACACCTTTACTCGCTTGAAAACCAGCAGAAATTTGCCAGGGAAGTTACACGGGTCGGAAGTCAGCTGTGGATCCAGACACCTTCACGATCCTTTTTCTTCGAACCCCACTTCATGACACCTTTTTTTCACTTTCTTCCTAAAAACATGCAGGTGAAACTTGCCCGTAATTTTACTTTTTGGGGGTGGTTTGCCCGTCCTTCTAAGGAATATACTGAGAAATTGGTAAACGAGATCAATCTGCTGTCTTTCGAAGAATTCCAATCCTTGTTCCCTGAATGCTCCATTCATCGGGAAAAATTTTTAAGGATCAGTTCCAAATCATTTATCGCCATTAAAAAGTGATCTGACGGTAACATTGGCTTCAATCTTGCAAGAAAAATATAGGTAAAGAACAGATCTCGCAGGTTCAAAGGTCGAAAGAACTACTGATGAACAGACGATTCTCGATCAATTTTGCCATTCTCTCCATGATCCTTGACGCAGGCGGTGTTGCCTTGTGTCTATGGTTGTCTGCTGTCATCCGACCAATGATGAATTCCTGGCCGTTCATCAAACCGATTTCCACCCCCATCCACATCCCCTACGCTTTATATTGGATCTTCCCGGCCATCTGGTTGCTGATCTACCTGATCCTGTCAATTTACGACGGCAAAAAATACTTGCGCATCGCGGATGAATTTGGTGCTTTGACCCTTGGAATGTTGATCGCAACGGTCTCTGCAGCTGGCGTTCTCTACCTTTCGTACCGCGACTTTTCGCGGGCCTCATTCCTTCTATTCATTCCCATGGCCTACTTGTTATCTCTTTTATGGCGGGTCATCGCGCGTGTCATCATCCGCTCAAAACGCACATTACCAGCAGGTGAAAAACGGATTGTCATCATTGGGGCAGGCCCAATGGGACAGCGCGTTTTGGCCAAAATCAACGAAACCAATCCGCGAGATCCAATTTTCCTCGGATTCGTGGATGATGATCAAAACATCCAATCAATATTCACCTTGCTTGGAAGCAATAATGAGATAAAGCAGATTATTGAAGCCAAACAGGCTACAGATGTGATTATTGCGTTACCCTATTCTGCCTACCCGCAGCTAAGCCATATTGTCCAGCAGATGGAAGAATTACCCGTAAAAATATGGGTTGCTCAAGGTTTCTTTGACCTGGCACTTTATAAAACCGCCATTGAAGATTTCTCAGGCATCCCCATGATCGACCTGCGTGCGTCAGCCATTGATGATTATCAGTTGATGGTCAAACGCGGATTTGATCTTCTGCTTTGTTCGATCATGTTCCTATTTTCAATTCCCCTTTATATTGTGATCTCATTGGCCATTTTGATCGAAGACGGCAGACCTGTCCTCTTCAAACAGAAACGGGCTGGTGAGAATGGGCGGGAGTTCGAGATCCTCAAATTCCGCACGATGGTCAAGGATGCCGAAAAATTTCGTTCACAGGTTCAACGCCTTGATGAAAATGGGAACTTGATCCACAAAAACAGGAACGATCCGCGCGTCACCCGGGTGGGACGTTTTCTGCGTCGTTTCAGCCTGGATGAGATCCCCCAGTTCGTGAACATTTTAAAGGGTGAAATGAGCCTGGTCGGCCCGAGACCTGAGCTCCCGGAATTGGTCGAAAAGTATCAACCCTGGCAGCGCAAGCGCTTTGCCATTCCCCAGGGGTTGACCGGTTGGTGGCAAATTCATGGCCGCAGTGACAAACCCATGTACCTTCACACTGAAGATGATATTTATTACATCCAGCATTACTCGATCTGGCTGGACCTCTATATTCTGATCAATACCTTTTGGGTCGCCCTTCGTGGAAAAGGCGCCTATTAAAAGACAGAAAAATCAATTTTCAAATGAAGTACAATTATTTATGAGATAGACTTACTGGAGAAAACCATGAAAACTGCCAACAAGGTGCGGTTCTTGCTAATTTCTATCATGATCGCTGGTCTGGTGGGTTGCACCACACAAAGCGCTTTTGAACAACCCCTTGCTCCAACCATGGGATTTCCCACTGCCACCCTTCCGGTAGCCTTGGGTGAAACAGAATCCACTCAGACTCCGATTGAAAACACGCCAACCAGTGCGCCAACCACCACGACTGCCCCGAAAACATGCGGCCAGATTGGATCGATAACTGTCTTATTGATCGGTGCAGATAAACTGGGTAGTTCGCAGCCCAATGGCGCTGATGCCATCCGTGTCATCAAATCTGATTTCGATTCGCAACGCGTTACCATCGTTACCTTCCCACGTGACCTTTTAGTGGCGTCTGGATCGTCAAATAACGCGACACAAGTTCAGCAAAAGCTCGGACTGACTTTCTATGATGGATTCACAGCCGCATCAGGCACAGCACTAGAAAAGAACGCTGTCGCTGCAGGTGTTCTGGCGCAATTGCTTCAATCCAATTTTGGCGTTCATTCTCAATACTACTTGACCCTCCAAATGGACCAATTCGCTTCAATGGTCGACACCATCGGAGGTGTTGAACTCACCATCCCAATTGCGATCACCACCGACCATAATGTCAGTTTTCCGGCAGGCACTCAAACCTTAACGGGGGCACAAGCGTTGGAATACGTCAGTACGTTAAACCCTGGTGGAGAGATGGCACGCATATCTCGTCAAAACGAATTATTGATCGCGCTCCAGAAAAAACTTTTCAGCCTTGAAACGCTCTCACAGGTTCCCACTCTTCTCTCCCAGATTCAGAACTCATTAATCACAGATCTGAGTCTCGAGCAGTTGACCAGCCTTTCATGCCTGGCCGTAACCATGCCCAAAGAAAATTTGGTTTTCGGCGCAATCACTGCTCCCGACTTAATGACTGACAACGTACCCAACATTGAAAAGATAAAAATTTACCTGTCCAGTCTATTGGGCGAATAACTGCCCTGGGCTATCCCTCAAATTTTACTTCATGCGTTACCCTTACGAAATCAGTCCGTCTTCCTTAATTTTAGCGATCACAACCTTCCTGATCAGTAAGATTTTGGTTCTCTGGGTGATCCACAAGAGACTGCCAAATACCCGCAAGGTGCGCGAGATCGCCTATGTGTGGGCTGGCTTGTTTAGCCCCACCATCCTGACCGCTGCCTGGATCATCAAACCGGATGACGTCTCAACGACTCGTTTGCTTTTTCTACCCATCTTTGCGTGGTTCGTCGATGTCGCGGTTGTTCAATACCTGAACGCCATCTTTGAACCGGTCCTGCCAGAGGATCACGTCGGGGAATCAGACATAGACGCCTCGAACGCAGGAAATTACTTTTTGGATTAACTCCCCCCTAATTTCAAGCACCTTCAGACTGCGTTAAAACTTGTCAAACTGCGATAGCCAACTCTTAAGCGGGCCACTGGTCATATCATAGCGCAGGTGGTAGAAGATCAATTTCAGATATTCCTTCGCGACGATCCGGCGTGATTCTGCCGTGGTCCACCAGTGTTTTGGAAAACCCGTCTGGCTGCGTGGCACCGGCGCCACGCTTACTTGAATGCTCTCCCCCATCACAAGTTGGTAGATCCATTTCGCCCTGCGTGAATGGTAGGGGTCAGTCACCACGATCACCGATTGAGTGTCTGGTGCGTAGGTTTCAATATACCTTTTAAGTAGTTCCGCTTCATCGTAGGTTGTGTAAACAGCCGTTCCATCGATCACAATGTGTTCCTCCGGAACCCCGTTTTCAATGGCGATCCTCTCGCTCCACGAAGCCTCGATTCTTTCATTTTTCTCGCTGTACCCACCGGTGTAGAACAGGGTGGTTCCCAATCCTTTTTTATACAATTCAACCGCATAGAGTATGCGATATTCCGGGCCGCTTACCGTGGCGATCATGTCCGCCTTTTGAAGGTCATCCAGCACAATCAGGTAGTCGCCGATCGGTTGCAGCATCACCAGAAAAACGCAGGCCAGCACGCCCAACACGATCAGCGTGATCAGGTAGCCGCGCTTCTTTTTTTTCTTTTTCATTCCAATTGGATTATTTAATGTAGTGGTCATTCCGAAATTATACCTGATGGAATCTGGCTTTCCCCCAACACCATTTCAGAAAAAAACCGCTACCCTTTCCTCTTCGCGATCAATTCGCTGCGGGTATGCACACCCAACTTCTCAAAAATGGCCTTGAGATGGCGCTTGACCGTGTTGTTGGTGATGGTCAGGGTTTCAGCAATGTCCTTGTTCATCATCCCCCGGATCAGCAGGTCATAGACCTCCTGCTCGCGCTGAGTCAATCCCGCCAATTCGCTGTCCTTCCGCCTTGATGCCATGGCTTCCTGTACCAGCCGAGCAAAAGAAGCTCGCGCGAAGGTTTGTTTTTCCAGAAAGGCGAATACCGCCTGCTCTTCATAGGTTCTCTTGATTTCTTCCACAGAAGACGCGCCGCTCACCACGATGGTCAAGATGCCCGCCTCTCGCGCAGCTGCCAGCAGCGGATAGCCTTCAAGCGTTTGCGCGGCTCCCTGGCTGATTCTACCGGGATCGCCTGAAAGCGATAGGTCCACCACAGCCAATATAAATTTCTCGCGTTGCATAGCGCTGAGCGCATCCCCATAGCTCGTGCACACCCGAACGTAGTGACCGCTATCCTCCAGAATTTCGGCCAGGATGTTACGCCAGCCTGCGTCGTCCTCGACGACCAAGATCTTGTCATTGCCAGCGTTGATACTCGTTTCACTTGGCTGATTCGCATCAGGTTTCGAAACCTTGGCCACATCTGTTGATTTTTCCGCCAACGGCGCGCTGGCCAGCGCCTGGCGGATCAACTCTCTGAATTGAGCGCGATTGAAACTCTCTTTACGCAGAAAAGAAAATGCGCCATATGTCGTCAATACACTGACAGCCAGTTCCACGGTGGCAAAACCGGTCAGCAGAATACACTGGCAGCCAGGATCAAGTTGTTTCACCGACTCCAACACCCTCAATCCATCTTCATTATGATGGTCGTGACTTTCCAGTGAAAGGTCAACGATTGCCAGACGGTGGGCACTACCTTTCATCAGACTTTGGGCTTCTTCAAGCGTGCTGGCAGTATCCACCCACAAGCCCTCGTCGGCAAGAATTTCCTTCAAGATTTGCTGCCACGAAAGATCGTCTTCCACAACGATCGCGCGAATTTGCGGGACGGTCATTTCAATCCCTCGTTTTTCACGCCGCTATTCAATATGGGGATCCTTAGTTTGAATGTTGTGCCGTGCTGCCCGTCGCTGAACACCTGCACGCTACCTCCCAGCCGGGTGATCAGTGTTTTCACCCACCACAGCCCAAATCCCAGCTTGCCGGGTTTCGTACCGCTTCTACCCGAATAATTCAGGTCAAAAATATGCCCCTGCATTTCAAGCGGAATGCCCGGTCCGTCATCGCTGACGCTGATCTCGAGCTCCCCGGCGTTGTTTGAACCCATAAAGAGGATCGTGCCCTCCCCATTCATCGCATCCAGCGCGTTCTCGATCAGGTTGGTGAATACCAGGGTCAGGGCCCGCTCCCCCGCCATTACAGCCGGGAGTTCTTGCAACCCATTTACCTGCACCTTGACGTCAGGTGGGATTTTCACCAATTGGATCGCCTCTGCCACCCTTTCTGCGATGCGCACTTCTTCCAATTGGATCGGCCGAAGTTGAGAAAGGCTCTCACGCACGCTTTGCATGGCATCTGCTGCGCAGCGTTCGATCTCAGTCAGATTGTGAGACAGGTACGAATTGGTTTCGAGCACATCCTTGCATTTATCCTCGATGCCCTGAATGCGTACCGGTATTGTACCCACCTTGTTGTTCAAATGGTGCAGCAAATTGGAGGTGATGTCTCCCACCGCTGCGAAGGTCTCCGCCACAGAGCGCTGCTCTTGCGCGGTGGTGAGTGCATCCAGGTGCGCCGCGTTTTGAAATGCGAGCACCGCGTAATCAGCCAAAAAGGTCAGCACCTTCTTGTCCCACTCGGATTCGGCGAAGCGTCCCGCACCACTGGTGGAACTGTAAACCCCAAACGCGCCCAGCGCTTCGCTGTCGTTCCCAACCAGCAACGGTACGATCAACGCGTGCGTCCAGTTCTGATCCGTTGCCAGATCAGCGCGGTGAAAACGTTGATCCACCCTCACGTCCTCGCTGATCACGGGTTTGCGTTCCAGCACAGCCAACCCAGCCAGGCTATCCTTTACCGGAAGCTTTTCGCTGTGACGGTATCCGCCGCTTTCCGCTTCAACCTGCAGCATGTCGCCCTTCAGCGTCCAAATGGCGCTGGTGGCCGCGTCCAACAGGTCGCAGGCTAGCGTGGCAAGATGCGCCAGCACCTTTTTTAGCGGCTGCGTGAGAAGCAGGTGGGTGACTTCTTCGAGCGTATCCAGCAGCCTGACCTCCTGGATGGTGATCACAGCCTGGGTGGCCAGTGCTTGCAGCAGATAATTATCTTCCTCGCTGAAAGCTCCCACCACCGGGCTTTCCAGGTTCAGCACGCCTTCCAGGCTGCCGTTGGCTCCCACCAAAGGTACCGCCAGTTCAGAGCGCATTTCAAGGCTGTTGTCCAACGGATAGTAAATGGATGACCAGGGTTCCGCGTGCAGGTCGGTGATGCACACGGATTGTCGTTCGCGCGCCACCCAGGCCATCACGCTATTGGAGTCGATCGGCAGGGTCTCGACCAAGGGCCGGTCTGTATATTCCCCAGCCACCGCTCCGGTATTTAGCATTTGCTTTTTCTTGTCCAACAGCCTGAAAATTCCATACTTTGCGCCGGTCACTTCCAGTGCCATTTGCAAAATGGATTCCAGGGTCTCATCCAGGCTCAAGCGCGAAGAGATCAGCAATCCCGCGCGGCGCAGGCGTTTGAGTTCTTCTTCTTTCCGCACCAGGTCGCGCTGCATTTCTGTCAGGTGGTGCGTGTGATAGATGGCCATGGCGGCTTGATTGACAAAATTTTCCAGCATCAGCAACTCAAGCTGGCTGAACTGGCGTTCATCCTGCAGATACACATACAGCACCCCCACCGGTTCGTCCGCCACGATCAACGGGAAGCATCCCATCACCCTCGCACCGGCTTTGCTCCGCACCGGGTGGATGCCGACGTCCTTTTCTTCATAAGACAGCACACGCCGCCTTTGTTGAATTGCGCGGTCCCCCAGCCCGCCTTTGCGTGGTTCGTCATCCCCCTGCACGAAATCCTCGCTGCCGGCCGAGACCCGCGACTCTTTGATGAAGCGGAGCTGCGCGTTGTCATAAGAATAGATCACCGCGGACGCGCCCGGCAACACCTGGATCGCGCTGTTCACGATCAAGTTCAGGGTCGTTTCGACGCTTACCTGTCCGTTTTGACCAATGCGGTTGACCGTTGCACCGATCTCGTTCAAACTGGCCAGCGCGTCATAAAGTCGGGGATCTACATTTGATTCACTCATCCAAACCTTCCGGGTTAATTTTAGCACGGCTCTCATAACCGTTGAGTCCCTGGTGCCCTCCCATATCGACGAATCTCCAGGGGTTAAATGCACGCCTGGAGATTGTCAAAAAGGAGATGAAAGATGACAAACGAAGATCTAAATATCGTAATACAGCACAAATTCGTATGGCACCGGGCGGATGCGCACCGGATCAAGCTCGTTCTGCCGCTTGTAAGAGACATACGCATCAAGCAGGTCCTTGGTGAACACATCGCCTTTGAGCAAGAAATCGTGGTCCTTCTCAAGCGCGATGAGCACGTCGCCCAATGATCCGGGCACCTGTTTGATCTGCTTGGCTTCTTCGTACGGCAGCTCGTACAGGTCTTTGTCCACCGGGCTGCCCGGGTCGATGCGGTTCTGGATGCCATCCAGCCCTGCCATCATCAGCGCTGCAAAACACAGGTACGGGTTGGAGGTGGCGTCTGGCGCGCGGAATTCGATCCGTTTGGCCTTCTCGCTGCTGGTCACCGGGATGCGGCACACCGCCGATCGGTTGCGCTGCGAATACGCCAGGTTGACGGGTGCTTCGTATCCGGGTACCAGGCGTCGGAACGAGTTGGTGGTCGGGTTGGTCAATGCCAGCAGGGCCGGCGCGTGTTTGAGCAGACCACCGATATAATACTTTGCGGTGTCTGAAAGCTGCGCGTACCCTGAAGCGTCAAAAAAAATGTTCTTGTTGTTCTTCCAGACCGAAGAATGCACGTGCATGCCCGAGCCATTGTCGCCGAAGACTGGTTTGGGCATGAAAGTGGCCGTCTTGCCGTTCTGGCGCGCGATGTTCTTGGCAATATATTTGTAGATCAACAGTTTGTCCGCCATGCGCGTCAGCGTGTCGAAGCGCATGCCCAGTTCCACCTGGCCGGCGGTCGCCACTTCGTGGTGATGGATTTCCATCTCGACGCCCGCTTCTTCAAGCGCCATGACGATCTTGCTACGCAGGGTTTGCAGGCTGTCTGTCGGTGGCACGGGAAAGTATCCGCGTTTGGGTTGGATCTGCCCGCCAAAATTGGGTTTAGAGCCATCGCCACTGTTCCACCAGCCTTCCGAGCTGTCGATCTCGTAGAAGGATTCATTGGTACCGCTGGCGTAGCGCACGTTGTCAAAAATAAAGAACTCGGCTTCCGGTCCAAAAAAGGCGTTGTCGCCGATGCCGGTCTGCTTGAGGTACGCTTCGGCTTTTTTCGCCACATAGCG
>CAZRHZ010000004.1:44622-50930 GCA_964599995.1 uncultured Anaerolinea sp.
ACCATTTTTACGCCCTTTGCCAGATCAAGAACTTCCTTAACTGTTTTTGCCATGTTGTCAACTCCTGAAAAATGGGATCACGCAAATAATTGCGGTTTCTTATGGATAAATTTCAATCAAGCTGCAAAACTAACTTCTTCGCATCACACTTAGTGATTATATGGACGAAACCGTCCCCTGTATATGACCCAAACGGGTGATTTTTTTGCTTAATGGTGCGTTCGTCTTGTTTTTTTGCGTTTCTGAAAATTTTCTTACAGTATAATTTTTTTTATGAAACAAGATCCCGGTCAAAACAATACGCAGATACAAGGGACCGACTTCGACTTGCTGCAGTCCATCCATTTTGATGATCTGTCCAAAGCCCACGAAATATTCACCCGGCTGCAAACCCGCCATTCCGCGGGCATGCATGATAGCCTTCCATGGTTGAAGACCGCCCTGGGCTCCGCGGCTGACCCTGATCGCTCGCTGGTGCATTTTGAGCGCCTGGTGGATTCTCAACAGGAGGCTCTGTTTTCGGAACTGCGCGAAAATCCGCGCTTGATCGAAATACTCATCACCCTGTTTTCCACCAGCCCTTTCCTCACCGAAATCCTGCTCAGCACTCAAGATGCCATCCCCCTTCTGAACCAGCGCTCCCTGCTGGTGGAGAAGAAAACCATTGAGCAGTTCCAGGTTGAAGCTTTCGCCACCTGCCAGAGCGTGAAAGACTATCTCGAAAAGCTCAATGCCCTGCGGCGCTACCAGCGCAGACAGCTTTTACGCATCGGTATCTGCGATTTTCTCGACCTGTTCGACCTCACGACCGTTTTCTCGCAGCTTTCGCGCATGGCCATTGGCATGGTCAGAGCCTGCCTGTCCCTCGCCTCCGAACATACTGGCATCTCGGCCTCGGGTTTCTCGGTCATCGCCATGGGCAAACTCGGCGGTCGCGAACTGAACTACAGCTCTGACATCGACCTGCTCTTCCTCGCCAAAGGAGACCCTGAAACTTACACCCCACTTGGCAAGCGACTGATCGAGATCATCTCCAAAACCACCGGCGACGGTTTCCTTTACCGTGTGGATATGCGTCTGCGCCCCTGGGGGCACGAAGGCGCGCTCGTAACCACCGTGGAGGGTTACCTGCGCTATTTTCAACAGCACGCCCTGCTGTGGGAAAAACAGGCTTTTCTAAAATCACGTCCCATCGCGGGTAACCTCTCGCTGGGCGAGGAATTACGCCAGCAGGTCGAACCTTTCCTGTTTGGCATCCCCACCGAGGAAGTGCGTGCCGCGATCTATTCGATGAAACAACGCACCGAAGAATTCCTACTTGAAAAAGGCCGCCAATGGGGCGAGGTTAAACTGGGTGAAGGCTCGATCCGCGATGTGGAGTTCGTGGTGCAGTCCCTGCAGATGACGCATCCTGCCATCCGCACCCGGCGCACTCTCAAGGCCATCCCCCAGCTGTGTGCTGCAGGGTTGCTCACCGCCGTGGAAGCCCGCACCCTCTCAGAAGGGTACATTTTTCTGCGCACCGCTGAACACTACCTGCAGATCACCGACTATCAACAGACCTACACCCTGCCCTCCGATCCAACAGCCCTGGGGCTCCTGGCACGTCGCCTGGGTTTTGAGGGCGCGGGGGCTGGCGAACGCTTTGTCGGGGCTTTTGAACGCCACTGTCAGGCCATCCGCGCCGTTTTTCTCAAGTATGTTGGCAACCAGCCTGAGAGATCCGCTGCGCTATCGCTTGAAGAGGCCAAAAAGATGCAGCGCCACGTCGCCCGCATGGACTCCTCCTACGCCACAATCTTCAGCCCTGAGGAGATCGCCCAGCACGCCCATCTCACCGAACTCCTCGACCGTGAAAAACCCGTCATCGTCAATACCCGCTCACTGGATAACGACCGCTGGCGCGTGACGGTGGTGGGTTATGACTATCTGGGTGTGCTGTCGCTGATCTGCGGTCTGATGTTCGTCTACGATCTGAACATCCTTGAAAGCCAGATCTTTACCTACGAAGGGTCAAGCAATGGCGAGTCTGACCAGGGTCTGAAAAAGATCGTGGACGTTTTCCTGGTTGAAGCCGTCAACGGCAAATCCCTTTCGCCCGACATGTGGAAAGACTATGGTGCAGATCTGCTGGCTTTGATCAAAAAGGTCCAAAGCGGTGCCCGCCGTGAAGCACAGGGCGATCTGGTGAAAATGGTGGGTGCCATGTATCACGAACATCCAACAGGAAACGCGCCCCTTTATCCCGTCGACATCGAGATTGATAACGCGCAAGATGAGCAATATACCGTCTTGAAGATCGGTGCGCCTGATACCGCGGGTTTCCTGTACGAGTTCAGTAACGCCCTGGCGTTGAGCCACATTAACATCATTCGTGTGCTCGTTCAAACCGTCGGTCATCGCGCCAACGATATCCTCTACGTGACGGATGAAAAAGACCAAAAGATCGTTGCCCCCGAAAAACAAAGGGAGCTGCGCGCTGCCACCGTGCTCATCAAGCACTTCACCCACCTGTTGCCCTATTCGCCCAATCCTGAAAGCGCCCTGCTGCATTTTCGTGAATTTCTCAACCAGTTGTTCGAGCGTCCCAACTGGGTGGATGAATTCACCAAGATCGAAAAGCCCGAAGTGCTCAATGCGCTCGCCAGGCTGCTCGGTGTGAGCGATTTTCTGTGGGACGATTTTCTACGCATGCAGTATTCCAACCTCTTCCCCATCGTGCGCGATGTAGATCAACTGCAGCATACCTTCGACCGCAAAGCCCTTGAAGTGCAACTCGAAAATGAATTGGAAAATTCTCAGGATTGGCGTGAGACCGTGAATACCTTCAAAGATCGTGAGATCTTCCGCGTGGACATGCGCCACATCCTTGGGCACACCGCTGAATTCCAGGATTTCTCGGAAGAGTTGACCGATCTGGTCGAAGTGGTGCTCAACGCCATTTTCAGACGCTGTTACGAAGAACTGAGATCAACACACGGCGAACCGCGCCTTGAAAATGGTCAACCCTGCCCCGCGGTGGTTCTGGCACTGGGCAAGTGCGGCGGTCGTGAACTTGGTTTCGCTTCAGATATTGAATTGATGCTCATCTACGCCGGCCAGGGAGAGACCACCGGACAAAAACCCATCGCGGCCAGTAATTTTTATGAAGAGTTGATCCAATCCATGATCCGCTCGATCCACGCCAGGCAGGAGGGAGTCTTTCATCTCGACCTGCAGCTTCGCCCGTACGGCAAAGCCGGCAGTCAGGCAGTCTCAATGGACTCTTTCATCAAGTATTACTCACCCAGCGGCCCCGCCTGGCCATACGAGCGTCAGGCGCTGGTAAAATTGCGCCCCATTGCTGGCGACCCCTCGCTCGGCGGTCAACTTTGCGAGCTTCGTGACCAATATGTCTATAACGGTGATCCATTTGACGTGGCTTCCATGCGCGCCATGCGCGAACGGCAGGTGCGCCACCTGGTCACCCCCGGCACATTCAACGCCAAGTTCAGCCCTGGCGGCCTGGTGGACCTCGAATACCTGATTCAGGGTTTACAGATCAACCACGGCGTGAAGGACCCTTCACTGCGCCTGACCAACATTCGTCTGGCCATGGCCGCCCTGCATAAAAATGGATATCTATCTGCTGAAGATTACGACCGGCTGCGCAAGGCACACACCTTTTTGCGCTGGTTGATCGATTCGTTGAGGGTTGTGCGGGGCAATGCCAAAGACGTCAACATCCCGCCCTTCGACAGCGACGAGTTTGCCTATCTCGCCCGGCGCTTGAAGTACGGCTCAGAGATCGACCGCCTGTCACAGGAACTCAGCCGTTATCCCCAAGACGTGCAAGAGATCAGCCAACGCTTGCTACCGCTTTCCTGATTTTTCTATTCGAGAATGAAATCCTTCTTGAGCTTGGTGATGTTGCCCTTGCGCACGTATTCCATTTCAATTGTGCTTCTCTCTTCTTTGATGGTGACGATCACATCTGAATTCTGCCAGCGGCTGTGTTTCACTTCCACGCCGCCGTTGATCTCTTCGAACACCACCTGGCAGATCCTTTCGCCTGGATACATGCGGATCACCTGTGATTGCGTGTTATTGCGCACCGGGATCAACAAATTCCCTTCGTAGCCGGCATCCACCACACCCGTCAGGTCGATGGAGAGGCCGCGCCGGTTGACCGAGGAACGCGGGTAGAGCACAGCCATCAAATCTTCAGGTAGTTTGATCTTCTCCAAAGTGGTGACCGCCACGTACTCTCCGGGCAGGATGTCAAAGAATTGGCCTTCTTCGAGCTCCACCAACGAGTGTCGCAGTCCCTTTTGTTCTGTGTCAAGGTGATCGGTTTTCACCGCCACCCGCCCTTCATTGGTGAGTTCCCATGCCTTCGGGATCAAAAAAGAGAAACCCAACCGCAGATCGACAGAATGTTGCTGGATTTGAAATTGGTCGATGCGCGGTGTAAAAACCAACTCGTTCTTCTTAATGCGTTCCAGAATTTCCTGACTGGTTAAGATCATTACGCTTCTCCTAACTTGGTAAAGATGCGCTGCACGTTCTGCCGATAAACATCCTTTTGCAATAACTGTGTCGGGATCCCCAACCCGGATGGATAGCCATCCGTGACCGCCATCAGCCAGTTTTCGATCTTATCCACAGCCGGTGCCTCCTCGGAGGGCAGATAAACATGAAAATCCCCGGCCGTGATGGTGATGGTGCCCAGCGGGCGCTCCAGCGCTGCGGCTGCTTCAGACAGCCAGTAATAGTCATGCAAAAAATCAAGCTGCACCCCTTGCCCGGCGTCCAGCGAGCGGTGCACGTGGAAGGAATGGATGGGTTCACCTTTCCCGCCAGGTAGTAATTGAAAGAACTGGTACGGGGGAATGCCCTGAAGCGGGGTAAGCCTCTGGTCAAGGGCAGGATACACGAAAGAGGCTGTCACCGCCCGGCGTGATCCGGGGTTCTGCTGGATCTCACTGATAATGCGCGTCAGTTGATCCACCCGCGTGCGGCTCATAAAATCTTCTATGGTGGAAGGGTCGATCTGCCAGGTGATCATGCGGTTCGCCCCCACCCAATCCCAGACTGCCAACACCACCTGTAAATGAACCAATTCACCTGCCAGTGACAGATACTTGATAAATGCTTCTTCTGATTCAAGCGGGTCAATCACCTTGTTGATCACATCTTGCGTCGCGTAGATCACCGCCAGAACCGATCCCCAGCCGCTGTCCCAAAAACGGGAACGGGCCGCGTATGTATAGGGGAAGAGATAATCACCCAGTGAGGCCAGCCTTTCGGGCCGGTTCTCAGGTCTGCCGTCCACAAAAACGCGCTGGTAGAACCTGGCCGAATCTACGGACCAGCTCCAGTGATTTGCTTCACTGTTGGAGGGGTCTTGCCATACCAGCGTCAATGCGTCCACTGAATAGGTCTTCCCACGTGACGATTCCCGCAGGGTTCCCTGATTCACCACGTATTCATAGGCTTCTGATAAGACGTTTTTCAGATTGTGGCCTTTGAAAACTGGAACGTTTTGTGTCATGCGCATTTCCCCTTTTGAACTCACAAAACAACCGGCAGCCCTTTGATGGGAGGATTGGGTGTGTATTGCGACTCCAGCAGGCTGACGATCTCATCCACCAGTTTTTCATCACCGGCCTCGGCGCGTGTGAGCCAGTCCGGCTGGGCAATCAGATCGATCTCGCGATCCTGGCCTGCGCGTTCGATCAATTCCTGCGCGGCTTCATAATGAACATCGTAGATATGCGCATTGGAGATCGAGTGTGAGTAGACGCCAACTCCAACGCCCAAACGGGCAGCCAAGATGCGCTGCAACAGGGCAAAACCAGCCACGTCAAACGGGCAGCCTACCACCATGTCGTTGGAGCGGAAAATGGTGTGAAAATGCAACCTGCCACCGATGATATTGACCGTAAAGGAGATCGGACAGGGCACGTTCTTCTTTTTCATGTCGGGGTTCAAGCCGTCCTCTGCCGCGTCCCAGGTGATGACCACTCCCTGCCGTGAACTCGGTTCCTTTTCCAGTAACTTGACCAGCGAGCCGATCTGGTCCCTGCCAAAGAAATAACGCCAACGGAAGCCGTAGGCAGAATTCACCACTCCGTTGATGTTGGTGAAATCATTCCAGATCTTGGTGTACTGGTCGATGAATTCGACCGGCTTGCGGCTGCCAAGCATGAACCAGACCTGTTCCGCCGCGAACACCCGCGGAGAGATCTTGCGCAGCGATAGCAGCGGAAACCCGTTCGTCACCTGGAAGTGCAAACCCGGCAAGGCCTTGACCCTGTGGCCGGTGC
>CAZRHZ010000005.1:0-46400 GCA_964599995.1 uncultured Anaerolinea sp.
ATTCACTAAACGAAGTAATTATACCATGACTCATATTCCACGCGGCAACCGCGACCTTATCCGGAGCATCAATCGCTCCATCCTCCTCAACGTGATCAAGACGGAGGGTGAGGTGTCGCGTGTCGCCCTGGCCCACATGACCGGCCTGAGCGCTGCCACGGTGACCACCATCACCGGGCAGTTGATCAATGAAGGTCTGGTGTTCGAGAAAGCCACCGGCGATTCCACGGGTGGGCGGCCGCCCATCATGCTGGCGTTGAATCCGCGCGGAGGATTTGTAATCGGCATCAAGTTGATGGAAGGCAAGGCGGTAGGTGCGTTGACCGACCTGAACGCGACCATCCTCGCCAAAGATTCCGTGCCCCTGCGTGATAAGGAGGTCGATACCAGCGTGGAAACACTGATCTCGCTTGTCAATCGCCTGGTGGTAGCGGGTGGTATTAAGAAAAAGCAATTGATGGGTGTCGGCATTGGTCTGGCGGGCGTGGTTGATTTTACCGCGGGCATCGTCAGACAAAACCCCATTTTTGGTTGGAAAGACATTCTTTTGCGTGAACTGCTTGAATCGCGCATGAAGGTTCCTGTCTATATCGATAACGACGTCAATACGCTCACTTTGAGCGAAAAATGGCTTGAACCCGGAAAGCCTGAAGATAATTTTATCGTAATCACGCTTGGACGCGGTATCGGTATGGGCATCGTCATCAACGGCCAGATCTATCGTGGCAAGGGTGGGGGCGCAGGCGAGTTGGGGCACATCATGGTCCAGCAAGACGGCCTTTTATGCGATTGCGGTAGACGCGGCTGTCTGGAGACCTTGTTGGGCGACCGCGCGCTGGTGGCTGAAGCCCAGCAGAAAGTCGCAGCAGACGTGTCCGACCTGGATGATCTGATCACCAGGATGAACTCGGGCAACGCTGAAGCGGCAATGATCTTTACACGTGCAGGCAAACTTCTCGGCAGGCAGATCGCCAACCTGGTCAATCTGTTTGATCCGAAATTGATCATCATTAGTGGTGAGGGTATTCGCATGGGCGACGTATTTTTCTCGGCTGTACGAAGCTCCTTTAAAGAGGGTGTCATGCCTGGTCTTGAGCAAGATACCGAGATACGGGTAAATTCATGGGGTGATGATATTTGGGCATTGGGCGCAGCCAGCCTGGTAATTGCCGAAATCTTCATTTCCCCAATCCAGAAGGAGGGAAGAACCAACCACGAAAAATAATATTTTTTTACCCAGAGTTTATTTGTTCAGTATACAAAGTAATGGTATAACCTGTGTTACACAGGAGAATTGATAAAACTAAAAAGGAGTTGAAATGAAACAGCGTTTTGCATTTGTAGTCTCTGCACTGATCGTTTTGGCCATGTTGCTCGGAGCTTGTGCCCCTGCAGCTTCCGCTACAGAAGCTCCCGTAGCCACTGACGCCGCTGCCACCGAAGCCGCTGCTACTGAGGCCGCTGATTCTGGGGCCGTTACGATCAAGGTGATGTCATTCTTCGCGTATGACAACCCTGAGGTCGAACAAGCCGTCGTTGCCGCCTTCGAGGAAGCCAACCCCGACATTAACGTCGAGTTTGAGTCTGTTCCGATGTCTGACATTTTCCTCAAATATAAAACCCTGATCGCAGGTGACGAAGCCGCTGATGTCATGGCATTCAACTATGACAACTCATACGTTTTCGCCTCCATGGGTGTTTTGGAACCCCTTGATTCTTACATTGAAAGCACCGCATACGACACCAGCAAGATCTTCCAATCCACTCTGGACATGTTCAAGGTAGAGGGTGTGCAGTATTCAATGCCCGCTACTTTCTCTGACGTGGTCTTGTTCTACAACAAAGACATGTTCGACGCCGCCGGTTTGGAATACCCCCAACGTGATTGGACCCAGGAAGACTTGATCGCAGCAGCTAAGGCTTTGACCGTTGATACTGATGGTGATGGCAAGATCGATCAATTCGGTTACACCTTCCCGTGGTGGCCCGTTGTGTTGGAAATGTACGGCGCTTCAATTTGGGAAGGTACCACATGCACCATGAATTCCCCCGAAGCTGTCAAGGCCATTCAGACCATCGTGGATGCCCGATATGTTGAGAAGTATTCACCCACCGCCGATCAACTGGCCGAACAGGGTGACTGGGATATGTTCATCGCCGGCAAGCTTGCCATGTTCCCGACCGGACCGTGGGCTGTGCAGCCGTTCAACGACAACATCACCAATTTCTCTTATGATATCGCACACATGCCCGCTGGAGACAAACAAGCAACTCACGTTTACGCCAACTCTTACGGTATGTCCGCCACGTCCGCGAACAAAGACGCCGCCTGGAAATTCATCGCTTTTGCGACTGGTCCAGAAGGCACCAAGATCCGCCAGGATGGCAAGTATGAGATCTCCCCGATCAAAGAAATCGCTGAAACCTACTACGTAGCCAACCTTGCCGGCGATGATCCTGAACACGCGATCGTCTTCATGGAAGTGCAAGATTACGCAGTGCCCCAGCCTGTTCACGCAGCCTGGAATCAGATCTTCGATGCGATCCAGCCCCAGCTTGACCTGGCTCTCACGCAAGACCTGACCGTTCAAGAAGCCATGGATATCGCCTGTGAAGGTGTGAACGCCGCTCTGAATCCCTAGTCTGTAAATCGTAGGTAAAAGGGATGAGAATCGCTTGCGATTCTCATCCCTTTGTCAATCAGGTTCATTATGGTACAAACAGCGCATACTCAAGTTGTGAAAGGTGGTAGCAGTGTGAAAAAGAATAAAATCCGTGAAGCCATTTGGGGATATGTTCTGATTGCGCCGAATTTTTTGATCATTTTATTGTTCACGATCATTCCCGTATTTTTCTCTTTTTATATCAGTCTGACCGATTGGAATATTTTAGGTGAAGCAAATTTCATCGGCTTTGAGAATTATCAAAACATTCTCACCGATGTGGTCGCGAAAGAAACCTTTAGCAACACACTTTATTTTGCAGTGCTCAGCGTCCCAATTAATGTGGTGTTGACCTTGCTGATCGCGGTTATGCTTAATCAAAAGATCAAGGGCATATCCTTCTTTAGAACCGCTTTTTATCTACCGGTCATCTCGGCTTCAGTGGCTGTAAGCTTGATGTTCATGTGGATCCTGGCGAATAACGGTTTGTTGAACCAGATGCTCGAAAGCATTGGGTTGGAACCAATCCGCTGGCTGACCAATCCAAAAATCGCTTTGAATTCGGTGATCGCTGTCACCATCTGGAAGGGCCTGGGATTGAACATGATCATTTTTCTGGCTGCGCTGCAGGATATTCCGGCAGAACTGCTTGAGGCGGCGTCCATCGATGGGGCGAATCGCATTCAGCAATTCATGAAGATCACCATCCCGCTATTATCTCCAGTCATCTTTTTTGTCACGATCACGCAAGTGATCAGTTCTTTCCAAAGTTTCGACCTGGTTTACAACATGACCAAGGGCGGACCCGGCCATGCCACCACCGTGATCGGCTATTACATCTGGAAACAAGCTTTTGATTATCTACACATGGGATACGGAGCTGCGCTGGCGTACATCGTCTTCGTCGCGATCCTGGTTTTGACTATCATCCAATGGGTGCTTCGCAAGCGCTGGGTTTACAGTGAGGAGTAACAATGGCTAATAAATTGACCCATAAACAGAGAGATTCATTCTCCAAGGCAGCAATCAAGACCATAGCCTTAACCTTCCTCATTTTTGGCGCGGTAACCATGCTCATCCCTTTTATTTGGAGTGTCTTAACCTCCTTAAAAACAGAAGAAAACCTTTTCTCGCATTCCGCGTTTTGGATCCAATGGCCGCCTGATTTTTCTTCTTACAAGGCAATCTGGGAACGCATTCCTTTGTTATCCTATGCGGGCAACACGTTGAAAGTCGCGTTGATCGTTACGGTCGGGCAGTTGGCCACTTCATCACTGGCAGGTTTTGCATTTGCCCGTTTGAAGTTCCCGGGCAGAGATAAATTGTTCTTCTTCTACATCGCCACCATGATGATCCCTGGCATGGTGCTGTTGATCCCCAATTTTATTGTGATGAAATATCTGGGAGCCATCGATAAACATTGGGCATTGATCCTTTCAGCGGTGGGCAGTGCGTTCGGCACCTTTTTGATGCGTCAGTTCTTCCTGTCATTTCCTTCTGAACTTGAAGACGCAGCGAAACTGGATGGCTGCAACCCGCTGGGATTCTACTGGCATATTTTGCTGCCGAACTCGAAACCGATCCTGACAACCCTGGGTATTATGGCTTTTCAAGGAATCTGGAACGATTTTCAGTGGCCTTTGATTGTGTTGAACTCGGAGTCCAAGCGCACCCTTCAGCTGGGTCTTTCTTATCTCATGAGTGAGTACTATACCGACTGGACCTTGTTGATGGCTGGCGCAGTTCTGACCCTGCTGCCGATCGTGGTTCTGTTCTTTACTGTTCAAAAGTATTTTGTGCAAAGTTTCAAATATACCGGTTTGAAAGGATAACCTGGGCATGTCCCGTTTTTATCAACGCAGCATCGATCTTATCAAACAAAGCCAATCGAACACGGGCGCCTATGTTGCCTGTTATGCCTTCCCCAGTTATCGCTTTTGTTGGTTGCGCGACAGCAGCTTCATCGCGCACGCCATGGATACGGCGGAAGAATATGATAGCGCGTCCGCCTTCTTTCGCTGGGCGGGGCGGACGGTCCAAAAATACAGTTACAAGGTTGACGATGTAAAATACCAGATTACCAGGGGACTGCCCGTTGGCAAGGACGATACCTTGCATACCCGTTACTCTCTGGAAGGGGAGGAGGTGACTGTTGACAGCACCTGGGGTAATTTTCAGATCGACGGATATGGCACCTGGTTATGGGCGCTCGGCGAACACGTGCGCATGTCGGGTGATGACAAGATCCTAAAGGAGTTGGCTCAACCCATCGCGACCACTCTGCGTTACCTGGAACTAGTCTGGCAGATCCCCAATTATGACTGTTGGGAAGAGCATCCTGATTATCTGCATCCTTATTCATTGGCCACTGTTTATGCCGGTTTTCAGACCGTGAATGGACTGATCGCAGCAGGAAAAATGAAACCGATGCAGGTCAACGTTGGGTATTTGGCTGATCAAGTGAAAGAGCTGATCCTGAATCGCGGGGTGAAGAATGGAAGGTTGGTGAAGTACTTCTGCCCCTCCGAGTCAAACGCTGAAATGAAGTTGACACCCTATGACAACGTGGACGCCAGTCTGCTGGGTGTTTCCATCCCATACGGGGTTTTGGAACCGAACGACCCGGTTGTGTTGGAGACCGTGAAGCAAATTGAAACTGAACTATGGCGACCAAAAGGCGGGGTCTATCGTTACAAAACCGATGTTTACTACGGCGGCGGGGAATGGCTGCTGTTGGCTGCCTGGCTGGGCTGGTATTACGTGTCAGTCAACCGGCTGGATGAAGCCAGGGAACTGTGTGACTGGATCGAATCCTGCGCAGACGAAAACGGCTTTTTTGCTGAACAAGTCAGCGATCATGTATTGTATCCTGAGCATTTTGAGCCGTGGTTGAAAAAGTGGGGACCGGTCGCCAAACCCTTAACCTGGTCGCATGCCATGTATGTAATTCTGATTAATAAGATCAAAGAAGGAATCGGTTAATGGACCAGCACACCAGTTATCGCTCACTAGTTTTACGCCACCAGCCTCACGGCGAGTACCACCCATACATTCCGTTGCCTTATGAACGTTCTCCGCGTGATCCTGTCAGCGGTGAACGAATTTATCTGAATGTGGAAACTGAAAACAAGCCGCCCGCCAAATCCATCCGCTGCGATTGGACGGTTGACCACCAGAAGGGGATCAACAGCACAACCGCCAAACTGCTCTCGAAGGGAGAGGTTTTGGATCACTGGCGGGTCGAACTGCCGGAATTCTCAGGCGGTCAAACGGTACGCTACCGTTTTTACGCAGAAAACGAAGATTACCAACTGACAAGCGATGAATACAGCTTTACGGTATCCACCTGGATAAATGTCAATTCCATCCAATCGGTTGAAGCACACGATAACGGATTGACAATCGGTTTGGGGGCTGAAGGAGCTGGGTTGAACATGTTCTTGCGGATCGAGCTTGATTCTGAGGATCTGCTTTCCATCAAGCTGCTGGAAAACCGCATTGCGAACATTCACCCCAAATCCGGTGAAAAAACACTCACTTACACTTTAAAGGATTTTCAGATCATCCTGTGGGAAAATCCCTTTGGGATCGAGATTACGCGCAGAAGCACGGGTGTGTATTTGAAAAGTAAAGAAGCGCTACGGTTGCTGGTTGATGGCCAGGGCAGGGTGATCCAATACCGACTGGGATTCTCCAGCCCCAGCGATGAGGCCTTCTACGGATTTGGCGAACGTTTCAACGCGCTGGATCAGCGTGGAAATCATTTGGATAATTATGTTTACGGCCAATATACCAGCCAGGGCAAACGTACTTATATCCCCGTGCCCTTTTTCATTTCTTCACGCGGATACGGGTTATGGTTGAACACCAACCGCCAGGCACAGTTCGACCTGGCCTGCCAAAATGCTGAACAATGGTATGTGGATGGTCAACCCGGTGAGGACGCCAGCCTTGAGTTGAAGCTGTTTTTCCATTCACAACCTTTGGATATTGTGAAAGCGTTCAGCAGGCTCAACGGGAAAACCCAACTACCTCCGAGCTGGGTCTTTGGGGTGTGGATGAGCAGCAACGACTGGAACAGCCAGGCTGAAGTGCTCAGGCAACTGCATGAGACCCAAAAACAGCAGATCCCCGCGAGCGTGCTGGTGATCGAAGCTTGGAGTGACGAGATCAACTTCTACATCTGGAACGATGCCCAGTATCGTCTCAAGCCCTCTTCAGAAAAGTACGTTCTGAGCGATTTCAAGCTGCCTGCTGAAGGGCGTTGGCCGGATGTGAAAAGCATGGTCGATGAGATCCATCAGAATGATACCCGACTGGTACTTTGGCAGAACCCCGCCATCAAGTTCGCTGATCCGCGCGAACAACTGGATGAAGCCCAGAACCTGGCCGATCAGGTGTACGCCATCGAGCACGGTTATGTGATCAAAAAAGCGGAGGGCTCACCGCACCGCGTCGAACCGCACATGCCCTGGTTTGGCAACAGCCTGGTCCTCGATTTCTCCAATCCTGAAGCGGCGGATTGGTGGTTTGGAAAACGCGAATATCTGGTCAAGGAACTGGGTGTGGACGGCTTCAAGACCGACGGCGGCGAGCATATTTGGGACCTTGAAACGCGTTTTTACAACGGCTTGCGCGGTGTGGATGGCATCAACCGCTATCCGCTGGATTATGAAGGCGCTTATTATCGTTCCATGCAAAAACTACGTGGCAATGATTTTGTGCTGTTCAGCCGGGCGGGTTACACCGGTTCTCAACAGTATCCCTGCCATTGGGCGGGGGATGAGAACTCCACCTGGGAAGCCTATCGATCCACCTTGCGCGCGCTTTTAAACGTGGGCATCTGCGGACTGCCGTTCGTGGGTTGGGATATCGCTGGTTTTGCCGGGCCCATTCCCACCAGCGAACTATATTTACGCGCGGCGGCCTTCTCGGTCTTTTGCCCGATCATGCAGTATCACTCGGATGTGAATCATAGTGAACGCACCAGCCGTGATCGAACCCCCTGGAATATCCAGAAACAAACCGGAGACGAACGGGTGATCCCGGTATTCCGAAAGTTCGCCAACCTGCGCATGAACCTGATGCCATACATTCTCGATCAAGCGCGCCTTAGCAGCGAAACCGACTTGCCGTTGATGCGAGCCATGGCGTTGGTTTTTCCGCAGGATCCGACATGCAGGAAATATCCCAATCAATATTTTTTCGGGGACGCGCTGTTGGTGGCTCCTGTGACCGAAGAGGCTGTGACCGAATGGCCGGTCTACCTGCCTGAAGGCAAGTGGCGCGATCTGTGGACGGGTGAAGTGTTGCAAGGAAAAACTGTATTAAGATGCAGCGTACCGATCGATCGTATTCCGGTCTTTCAGAAACTGAACAGCATTCTGGCCCTGAATCTGGACGCTAGCGGAGAATTGGCCAGTCCCGTGGGCAATTCCACAAAGGAGTATCAGAATCTCACCCTTCATATTTATCCGGGGGAACATGCTGAAGCATCGCTTTCGTTTACTCAGGATTCAGTGGCTGAAAAAATCGCGGCTGAAAGCTCAGAAGATGGCGTTGTTACGATCTCGCTGCCAGCGCTATCACAGGATATCCGCCTGGTTGTGAGTAATATGGCAGCCAGAACGGTCAAGATGAATGGCGCCCTCCTGCCAAAATCGGATGGTATTACCGATATTGGTTGGTTGTGGGACGAAGCAAGAAGGGAATGCAAGCTGCGATTGCCTTCTCAGGGTCATCCCGTCAAAATAATCATTTCCTAATCTCCTTATTCAATCCCCCATCAATCAAGACGATGGGGGATCAGTTCAGCATGCCAAGGACATAGAAACCTCATGAAAGCCCATCCATTATTCAATTCTTTACTCCATTTCAAAGGCAACGCTCGGGGTTGTGTCTATCCGGAACCTTTGAACGCCATCCCCGTCAATTTATACGCTCCTTATGCCTCGGTTTACATGCTAGCCCTGGGGGTGACGCAGTCGCAGATCGGACTGACCGTCAGCATCAGTTGGTGCGTGCAATTGTTGCTGGCCATATTCAGCGGGGCCATCACAGATAAATTGGGCCGCCGCAAGACCACGCTGTTCTTTGACCTGATGTCTTACACGATCCCTGCTTTGATCTCGGCGGTCTCGCAAAACTTCTGGTATTTTCTGGGCGCAGCGATATTCAGCAGTTTCATCAGGATCCCTCAGAACTCGTGGATGTGCCTGGCAGTTGAAGATACTGAACCGGACCAACTGATCGACCTCTTTTCATGGGTCTATATTGCCGGCTTGCTTTCTGCCTTTTTTGCGCCTCTCGCGGGATTGATGATCAAGTCCATTTCGCTGATTCCAACCATGAGGATCCTCTATTTCTTTGCCGCGATCTGCTTTACCGTAAAGGCTTTCATCACTTATCGGATGACCCACGAGACCAGACAGGGTGTGATGCGCATGCAGGAAACGGAAGAGAAGAGTATCTTTTCAGGGATGGGAGGTTATCAAAAGATTTTTCACCAGGTCGCGCATACACCCCAGACCCTTTATACCTTGGGGATCATGTTGATCACCAGCATCTGTTTCATGATCAACGGTACTTTTTGGGGCATCATTGTGACGGAAAAGATCAAGATACCGGTACAGAATATTGCGTTCTTCGCCGTTATTAATTCGTTGATCATGTTGTTCTTCTACTTTTTGGTTTCTCCGCGTTTGAAAGGGATCCATTTTCGTGTCCCGATGATAGTGGGCTTCGCCGGGTTTGCGTTAAGCCAGCTGTTATTGATCCTCAACCCTGTCAATAGCTATTTTTTGCTTGTGATTAGCATTCTGCTTTGGGGTTGCAGTCAGGCTGCGTTGAATCCATTGATCGATCAATTGATCGTCGTCACCGTCGAAGCTGAAGAACGCGCCCGCATCCAATCCATTCTGTATGTGACGGTCATTCTGATCACTTCTCCCTTCGGATGGATCGCAGGACTCCTCTCTGATGCGAATGCGAACCTGCCCTTTCTTTTGAATATTGGATTATTTTGTGTTGGCGGATTTCTGGCTAACCGCTTGGGCAAGGGGATGAAGACCACCGCGATTGCCCCTTTGATAACAATCGAAAGTGATTAACCCTCCTTCGGAAACAACAACCAACACGTCGCTGATCTTTTATTTTGTAGATGTTTGAACCGAAAAACTGACAAACGAACGAGACAATAGAGGTATAAAACCACCCGTTTTTCGGGTGTTTTTTTACCCAGATAACTTAATCATCCTGATTGTCCAGGTTCTGATCAGGAAACCTTAAAGAAAGTTGACATGGGATAAAATTTATGTAATAATTTCGGTAACGATACCGGTATTGATACCGGCAACGTTACCGAAAAACTCCGAAGGATGATGTATGCCAAAAAAGAAAAAGGCAGTGACCATACAAGATGTCGCCAGAATTGCTGGTGTATCGGTCTCCACGGTGTCGAGAGTTTTAAACGGAAAAGTGGACGTGGCGAAGGAAACCCAGGATCACATCCGATCTGTTATTGATGAATTGGGCTTCACCACCAACCTGGCGGCTCGCAGCATGCGCAGTCAAAAGAAGAATCTGATCAGCCTGATCATGCCTGATATTGCTTATCCTTACGCAATCGAGATCATGAAGGGCGTGAACAAAGCCATTGCAGAATCTGAGTTTGACTTGTTGGTGTACACAACTGGTGATGTGAAGAAATCAGGACATGCTTTCTCGGAACAAAAATATATTGCCCTCTTATCCAATTCAATCTCAGATGGCGTCATCATTGTCGCACCCGGTGTTGGTGATTTTAACCTGGATGCTCCGATTGTTTCCATCGATCCTCTTATGAGCAATCCAAATTACCCATCCGTGCATGCTACGAACTATCAAGGTTCGTTGGCAGCCATGCAATATTTGCTTGGACTAGGCCATAGAAGGATTGGCTATATCCGTGGTCGTGCAGGATTGGAAAGCTCAAATCGCCGGTTGATGGGATATCAGGATGCTCTAAAACAAGCTGGAATTCCCATTGATGAAGCGTTAATCGCTTTGGGAGATTACACCACTGAATCAGGTATTCAATTATCGCGTGAATTGCTTTCGCTAAAAGATCGACCCACTGCGATTTTCGCCTCCAATGACCAAATGGCGATGGGTGTGTATCAGGTCGCAGAAGAGATGGGTCTTCGTATCCCAGAGGATCTTTCTGTGGTTGGTTTCGACAATATTACCGAATCGAAATATCTGGGATTGACAACCGTTGACCAATTCATGTCTGAGATGGGCTATGCAGCCACACAAATGCTTATCAAGATCATTAATGAGATCCCCGTTGAAGAACAAACCTATCGAGTTCAAACGCAATTAATCATCCGGAATTCATGCCGAAAATTATCTGCTGCGAATTAAGTTTAAAGTTACCAACCTTGAAAAATAAAGGCAAAACATCGAATTGGAAAGGAGGTGAGCGGGGATAGTCTATAGAAAAAAATTGCAGGTCTCCACTTCAGCTCTGGCAGAGGAAGGAAGACCTGCGCATTGGTGTGGAGTTTTCCTCCGCACGTTTCTATTATATCTTGTTAGAAACTAAATAAGGAGAAGAATCATGAACCGTAAGTTGTATTTTGTTTTGAGCATCATCTTCATCGCTGCCTTTGTACTATCAGCATGTGCAAAACCCGCAGCTCCTGCGGCGACCGAAGAACCTGTGGTCATTACCTGGTGGCACATTACCACCAAAGATCCCGGTCTTACTGAATTCCAAAAAATGGCCGATGATTACATGGCCGCTCATCCCAATGTAAAAATAGAGATCACCGTTCTTGAGAACGAAGCCTTTAAAACCAAACTGACCACCGTGATGCAGTCTGGTGAAGTTCCTGATATCTTCCAATCCTGGGGTGCAGGTGGAATGATCGAACAGGTTCAGGCTGGTCTCTTGAAAGACATCTCAGCTGACCTCGAAGGTGAATGGGGCGACAGCCTTGGAGCCCTGGACGCTTTTGCAGTGGACGGCAAGAGCTACGGCGTGCCCTGGGATATGGGTGCGGTCCAACAAAGACCTCTTTGAACAGGCTGGCGTTGAAGTTCCCACCACCTGGTCTGAGTTCCTGACAGTCTGTGAAACCCTCAAAGCCGCTGGCATCACTCCGATTGCCGTTGGTGAGGGCGATAAATGGCCTGGCATGCACATCTGGGCTTACCTCGTTTCCCGCATCGGTGGAGCCGAAGCCTTCAGCGCAGCTGCTGCCACAGGCGATGCCCGCACTGGTTCCTTTGAAGACGAAGCCTTCGTTCAAGCTGGCTATGAACTCAAAAAACTGGTTGACGGTGGATATTTCCAGGAAGGTTTCTTGGGCGCGACCCACGATGATATGCAGGCTGCATTCGGCAATGGTAAGGCCGCCATGCTGCTTGGTGGACAGTGGTCACCTTCTGTGCAGAAAGCCAACAGCGCGGATCTTTTAGGCGTCAAGAATCTCGGCATGTTCAACTTCCCGGCTGTTGAAGGCGGCGCTGGACTCATGACCGATATCGTTGGTGGTGGTAATGGTTTTGCCATCGGCGTAAACGCTGAACCTGAAGCTGTGGACTTTGTCAAATACCTGACCAGTCTGGATAATCAGAAAATTGTCGCTTCTACAGGTATGGGCATTCCAGTGGCCAAGGGTGCTTCTGCTTCTATCGTTGACCCGAACATGCAGTTGGTCGCCGATGCAGTTGCCAATTCCACTTACTATCAGCTGTACTTCGACCAGATTCTGCCTTCTGCCATGGGCAGCATCATCAACGACGCAGTGCAGAAGATATTTGCTGGTACTGCCACTCCTGAAGAAGTTTGCGCTGAAATCGAAGCTGGTTTCTTAAGTCAATAATATTTCTACAAATGACAGGTGCGCAGAGAAAATGCCAATGCGCACCTGTCACAAATTTGAGCTCCATTACCCAGATCGATCAAAAGGAATAAATACGAGAATACCTCCTGTGTTTATTACAGGAAGATGTTACTTGAAAAAAACTAACCACAGAGAAAGATGATTATGCAATCCAATTTGGCCAAGTCTACAATAAATACCCAAAATAACCCTTCTGGTTTATCCCGACGAACGAGAGACAGGTTAGTTGTCATTCTTTTTCTCTTGCCAGCTCTCATAATATTCCTGCTGTTTGTGGTATATCCAATATTTCGCTCCCTTTACTACAGTACCTTTGATTGGAAGGGATTGGGCGCTGCAACTAATAACATTGGCCTCGAAAACTATCGCAGAATTCTTACCGATGAGGTTTTTCAAAAATCAGTTGTAAATGTCATTATCATCATTGTGCTTTCATTGGTACTGCAATTGCCCGCGGCGATCGTTTTATCCACCATGGTCGCACGTGATTTGCCGGGGCGGGCCATGTTTCGAACAATATTTTTCTTGCCTTATGTTCTTTCTGAAGTGAACGCAGGCATCATGTGGATGCTGCTTTACAATCCAGATCCTGAACGTGGCTTTATTAACGGTATTCTGGTTGCCCTGGGGGGAACTCCGGTAAACTGGCTTGCCGATATGAATGTTGTTCTTATTGCAGTATTTATTGTTTTGACCTGGAAATATTTTGGTTTTCACATGCTGCTTTACTTGACCGGTCTTCAAAATATTCCGACCGAAATTGAAGAAGCCGCGCGTATTGATGGTGCCAATTCTTTTCAGAATTTTTGGTACATTACTTTACCTTTATTGAGCGGCACCATTAAGACTTCAGTGCAAATGTCAGTTTTGGGTTCCATCCAGCAGTTCATTTTAGTTTGGGTGATGACCAGGGGCGGGCCGGTGAATGCCAGTGAGGTTATGGCGACCTACATGTATCGGTTTGGTTTTGTGCGATTCCAATTCGGATATGGGTCCGCGGTGGCCATTATCATGTTCCTCGTTTGTGTCATTTTCTCACTTCTTTATCGGCAATTGACCAACAAACCAGACTACCTGACTGGCTTATAGAAAGGTGCTCTCCAATGCCAAAAATCATTCCCACCCCTCGCTGGATGAGAAAAAGCGTATCGCGATTTTTCCAATACCTTCTCCTTACGATCACCACTATTCTGATCTTCGTTCCGATCGTTATTTTGCTCTTTGGCAGTGTAAAAACAACTGGCCAAATGTATTCGCATCCTTATGCAATTCCCAACCCTCCCAACTGGGATAACATCATCAATATTCTCTCAACAGCAAGTTTTTGGCGTTTGATGAAGAACAGCCTGATCGTGATGGTCTGCACCACTGCAATCACTGTTTTTGTCTGTTCTCTGGTCTCATTTGTTTTTGCCCGTATGGAATTTCGTGGGAAGAATTTCTTCTTCAATTTATTTACGCTTGGTCTGATGTTCCCCATCAATGTGGCAATTTTGCCGGTTTACTTTGTTTTGCGGCAGATGGAGCAGTATGGCATCAACATGATCGACAGCCTTGCGGGAGTCATTCTCGTGCAAACAGCTTTTCAACTGTCCGGAAATATCATGATCCTGCGCGGATTCTTTACTGCGGTTCCGCAGGAATTGCAGGATGCAGCGTATATCGATGGCTGTACCAACTTTGATTTCTTCTGGCGCATCATGCTCCCGTTGGTTAAACCATCCTTGGCAGCGGTGGCTGCTTTGGTGATGATTGCCAGTTGGAACGATCTGCTTGTTCCACTTGTGGTTCTCAACAGTGACTCGTTGTGGACCTTGCCATTAGGCGTTATGCAGTTCCAGGGGCAATATGGTCAGGATCTCGCCTTGGTCTCAGCGTTTGTGGCTTTATCAGCAATTCCAACCATTATTTTCTATTTCTTCGCTGAAAAACAAATCGTTTCTGGTTTGACGGCTGGAGCGGTTAAAGGTTAGAACTTATCTTTATTGATGTATCAGGAGCACATAATGCCGGATCGCAACTCATCGCAAAAGCCAAAATACTTGGATCCATCACTCTCCAATATCGAACGAACGCAAGATTTGATCAGTCGTTTATCTCTCGATGAGAAAGTGGATTTAATGAACCACGAAGCCAAGGCGGTTCCGCACCTTGGTATTCCAAGTTATAACTACTGGAGTGAAGCCTTACATGGTGTAGCTCGTAATGGGCGAGCCACGGTTTTCCCCCAAGCCATCGGCATGGCAGCTACTTGGGATAAACAGTTGATCTATCAAATCGCAACCGCAATCAGCGATGAGGGCAGAGTGAAGTATCATGCCGCCCTCAATCGAAATGGTTACACAGATCAATACCAGGGATTAAACTTCTGGTCCCCAAATGTAAACATTTTTCGTGATCCACGCTGGGGGCGCGGGCAGGAAACCTGGGGTGAAGACCCTTTCCTCACCGGTGAAATGGGATCCGCCTTCGTAAAAGGATTGCAAGGCGATGATCCACGATACCTTAAATCCGCGGCTTGTGCCAAGCATTACGCGGTACACTCCGGACCAGAGAAAGATCGCCATGTGTTTAATGCCGTTGTGACCAGGCGTGAATTGTTTGACACCTACCTCCCTGCCTTCAAAAAGCTGGTTCAAGAAGCCAATGTGGAAGCAGTGATGGGTGCTTACAACCGACTCTATGGTGAAGCCTGCTGCGCGAGTCACCTGCTGATAGAACAGATCCTTCGCGATGAATGGGGTTTTAGCGGGCATTTTGTCTCTGATTGTATGGCCCTTTCTGATTTTCACCTAAACCATAAAATCACCAAAGACGCAGTTGAGTCTGCAGCGCTTGCTTTGAAACGCGGCTGTGATTTGGGCTGTGACCATGTCTTCAGTGAAATACCTGAAGCGATTAACAGGGGGTTGATTACAGAAGCTGAAGTTGACAGGGCACTTGAAAGGTCGTTAATCACCCGGTTTAAACTGGGCATGTTTGATCCACCTGAACAAGTGCCGTACTCGTCCGTTTCACCGACGGTTGTAGCATGCGAGAAACACCGTGAGCTGGCTTATCAGGCAGCCATCGAATCTGTGGTTCTATTAAAAAATCGAGGGAATATCCTCCCGATCCAACCGACCACAAAAAAGATCTTTGTTACGGGTCCGACAGCAACCAGCATCGAAATCCTTCTGGGGAATTATTATGGATTTAACAACCATATGACTACCCTGCTTGAGGGCATTGTTGGCCGCTTGCCGGAGGGGATGGGGCTGGAATACACTTCTGGTGCCATGCTCAAACATCCACGTCAAATCAAAGAAACCTGGGCACCTGGAATGGCGCAAAGTTCTGATGTCGCCATCGTCTGCGCGGGTTACTCATCCTTCCTTGAAGGTGAAGAAGGTGAATCGTTATTATCCGATCAGAACGGAGATCGAGAAAGCATTTCTTTACCCGCCAGCCAGTCCAACTATATCAAAGAATTAGCCATCTGTGGTGTGAAGATTGTTCTCGTTCTCACAGGGGGCAGCCCGATCGCGTTAGGTGAGATTGAAGACATGGTAGACGCCATCGTATTCATCTGGTACCCTGGGATGGAAGGGGGCCGAGCTGTGGCGGATGTGTTGTTTGGGGATGCTTCGCCATCTGGTAAATTGCCCATTACTTTTCCAAGATCACTTGACCAGTTGCCGCCGTTTAACGATTACTCAATGAAGGGCAGAACCTATCGGTATATGACGCAAGAGCCGTTGTATCCCTTCGGATTTGGGCTAAGCTACCAGCATTTTGAGTACAGCTCACTAAAAACGGAAGCGACAGAGGTAAAAGCGGGTGAATCCATCGATCTTAGCTTGAGTATCCAGAACAAAGGGCATCAAAGAGCTGCTGAGGTGGTCCAATATTACCTGACCGATCTACTTGCTTCAACAATTGTGCCGCTTTCACATTTAGTTGGGTTTGAGAGAGTCACGCTTGAACCTGGTGAGAGCAAGCAGTTGCGCTTCACCTTGACGCCTGAGATGATGTCTTTCTATAATGACGATGGGATTTTAACTCTCGAACCAGGGGAGTTCCGTCTGGAAGTTGGGGGATGTTCCCCTGGCAAACGTGGGCAGGATCTGGGCGCACCCATACCGGTTACGACAGTGTTTACTGTAAAATGAGACCATGAGGAGAATATTATGAACAGCTATCAACCAAAACCCGAAGACAAATTTACATTCGGTCTTTGGACCGTAGGAAGCACTGGGCGGGATCCATTTGGCGAGCCTGTGCGTGAAAAGAAATCACCTGATGAATTGGTACATTTACTGGCAGAAATTGGGGCTTATGGTGTCAACTTTCACGATAATGATCTGATCCCCATTGACGCCACTCCAGCAGAAGCCGAGTCGATTAAGAGTAAATTCCGTAAAGCTCTCACTGAAACCGGATTAACAGTGCCCATGGCCACCACGAACCTTTTCAGCGATCCAATCTTTAAGGATGGCGCCTTTACCTCGAATGACTCAAAAGTCCGCGCTTATGCGCTGCAGAAAACCATGAACGCTATCGATCTCGGCGCTGAATTTGGCGCAAAGATCTACGTTTTTTGGGGAGGACGTGAAGGGGTTGAAACGGATGCCGCCAAGGATCCCATCACCGCGATCAAACGAACTCGTGAAGCGATGAACTTCCTTTGTGAATACGTTTTGGATAAGAAATACGGCATGAAATTCGCTCTCGAAGCAAAACCAAACGAACCTCGTGGTGATATCTATAATTCCACCACCGGACATATGCTGGCCTTCATTAATACATTGGATCACCCTGAGATGGTCGGGGTGAATCCAGAGGTGGCGCACGAACACATGGCTGGCCTCAATTTTTCGCATGGCGTTGCCCAGGCCTTGGACGTCGGAAAACTCTTCCATATTGACTTGAATGACCAGGCTTTTGGCCGTTACGATCAGGATCTTCGTTTTGGCGCAGCCAATTTGAAGAGCGCTTTTTTCCTGGTGAAACTCCTGGAAGACAGACATTACGATTCTTTCCGGCATTTTGATGCGCATGCCTACCGTTCTGAAGATTATGAGGGTGTGAAAGATTTCGCGCGCGGTTGTATCCGTACCTATCTGATCCTCAAAGAGAAGGCAGCCCATTGGAATGCAGATCAAGAGATCCAGGGTATCGTGAAAGAAATCAACGCAGATGATGGCGCGATGGATAAATTCTTTGGCAAGTATTCATCATCCAAGGCCAGTGATCTGAAGGCGCATGCCTTTGATCGGGTGACTATCGCCAAGCGTGGGATGAAGTACGAATTACTGGATCAATTAACCAATGAGATCTTGATGGGTGTTCGATAATCTGGAAGACTGAGATGGCCTATATCCTCGGGATCGATACCTCAACGACATCCAGTAAAGCGCTGATCATTGACCAGCACGGCAACTTGGTGTCTTCGGCATCCTCAGCTCATACACTGCAAACGCCAAAACCATTATGGTCTGAACAAGACCCTGATGAGTGGTGGGGGGCTGTCAGTCTTTCCATCCGAACTGCGCTGCAGAAAGCCAACCTCAGTGGAGATGCGATTTCAGCGATCGGGTTGACCGGTCAGATGCATGGATTGGTCTTGTTGGATGAGGCAGGTAACGTCGTGCGCCCAGCCATCCTCTGGAATGATCAACGCACACAGTCACAGTGTGATGAAATCCATGCACGAATTGGCAAAGAACAGTTCATCAAGATCACCGGCAACGTCGCCTTACCCGGATTCACTGCTCCTAAAATCTTATGGGTAAAACAGAATGAGCCAGAAGTGTATGCCAGGGTCAAGCATATTTTGCTCCCCAAAGACTATATCCGCTTCAAACTAACCGATGAATTCGCCATAGATAAAGCGGATGGCGCTGGAACGGTCTTGTTTGATTTGCAGGCTCGAAATTGGTCTGATGAGGTACTGGCTGCGCTCGAAATTCCGTCTACGTGGATGCCTCCTACTTTTGAGGGGACAAAAATCACTGGAACCGTCACTGAAAAAGCTGCCTTGATCTGCGGGTTAAAACCAGGTACCCCGGTTGTGGCAGGTGGTGGCGATCAAGCAGCCGGCGCAGTGGGTATGGGAGCGGTAGAACCAGGTGTGGTGTCTTTAACGGTAGGTACCAGTGGCGTCGTTTTCGCCACCACTCCTTCAGCGTTGATCGAACCGCAAGGCCGGCTGCACGCTTTCTGCCACGCGGTTCCTGGAATGTGGCATTTTATGGGCGTGATGTTATCAGCGGCAGGCAGCTTGCAATGGTATCATGACAACCTGTCGCCCAATATTGGTTTTGATGAGCTTACCAGAGAGGCTGAGGGCATTCCCGCTGGTTGTGAAGGGCTGCAGTTCCTACCTTATCTGTCTGGAGAACGAACCCCGCATCCTGATCCATTGGCTCGCGGTGCTTTTATCGGGTTGACACTGCGGCATACACGCGCGCACATGACCCGCGCAGTTCTTGAGGGAGTCTCTTTTGGGTTGAAAGATAGTTTTTCCTTGCTCCAGGATGCGGGCTTAACCTCCATTAACCAGGTTCGTGCTTCAGGTGGAGGGATGAAAAGTACCTTATGGAGACAAATTCTTGCGTCCATTCTCAACACTGAATTGGTCACAGTGAATACCGTTGAGGGCGGAGCATATGGTGCAGCGTTGTTGGCAGGGGTCGGTGTGGGCGTGTGGAAGGATGTCTCTGAAGCCTGCCGGCAGTGCATCCGAATCACAGGAAGCACGACTCCAGTTCAAGAACAAGTGGAAATGTACCAGAAGGTTTACGCTCTCTATCGCGAGTTTTACCCCATCTTAAAAAACAGCTTTAAAAGTCTAAGCAGCTTTTAAGCATACTCTTCTCTCCTCAGTAGAAACTAAAAAAAGACTCAATAAGTCTTTTTTAGTTAAGGAATAGAGGTTTCAGATTATTGAATCAGCAAAGCGTACGAGACTTAATTCAACCTGAATGGCGGGGAGTGAACCTTATATGAGGGGAAATGATGCGGTGCCATAGTCATGAATACTAGGATGATGCTTTTCTTGAGAATCGCTTTTGTAAATAAGAACCGATCGTTTTTATTCCTGCGGAAGAGGATAGACAGAGGGGAACGATCACCAGCATTGAGTATTGCGGCCATTTTGTATTCCACACCAACAGAAAAACGAGACCGGCAACCAGCCAGGTGAAAAATAACGGGTGGTCTCTGAACAATTTCGGTAGGCCGATCAAGGCCAGAATGAAGATGAGGGTATCCAGTTTGAACAGGAACTCGGTTCCCCTTGAAGGCATAGGTTGGGAGTTGCCCATGAGAAAGTTTGTTACTGGCTGTGATAACCAGATTAGAGGTTGAAAGAACGGGTAGCCTGCTACCCGCACGGCTTCTCCGTTTTGATAATCGAAGCTGAAGCCCAAGGAATGGAACAGGTTTGAAACCGGGTTCGAATACAGATAAGGATCTGCGGCAAAAAAACTGCCAAGAGCGATGATCCCATAGACAAGTGGGATCAAATAGCGAATCAATTCCTTTGGCTTTTTGGCCAGGATCCAAATGGCGTAAAAGAGCACGATCGCAATTCCCACCATCCCGTATTGGTATTTGCAGGCGGCTGCCAGACCTAGCGAAATGGAGGAGAAGAACAACAAAGCCAGTTCTTTTCCACGGCCTTTGAGGTTAACCTGTTCTCCAGTTCGCATCCATTTTGAGCCTTCGCTGAAAAGCCAGGTTGCAAGAAGCGCGAAAAACATGGGAATGGCTTCCAGGTAGATCACGCTGGTAAATTTAATGGCAAACGAATCGATCGCCAGTGCCAGGCCAGCCAGT
This sequence comes from uncultured Anaerolinea sp., assembly GCA_964599995.1. Classification (GTDB taxonomy): domain Bacteria; phylum Chloroflexota; class Anaerolineae; order Anaerolineales; family Anaerolineaceae; genus UBA6107. The sequence goes on from CAZRHZ010000005.1 coordinate 20,375, forward strand.
GGTGAAATCAGAGAGAGCAACGCCACTGTCATTGTGCCGAAGGTTGAAGAAACCAGGCGCAAGAAAAATATCTTTAAAGGTTCCCAGGTTTCCGGCAGTGGTTCTTGAAACATGAAGAACTGCCAGACATCGCCTGATATGTAGCCGTCAGATGGTAACGCTGAAAGCGCTACCCCGTAAACCAGTTTGGCCAGTGTTGGGTGCTCGTAATTGAATTCCACCAAAGGGATGTCTTGAGGTTGCCCATTTCGAATGGATTCGGCATAGTAACGAGCGGCGGTATAGTACACCGGCTCGTCATAATCGGTGGGGAGCGTGAGGGCGGCGTAGACTCGCAGCCCGAAAGCCAACAAGATGATGATGAAAATAAAGGGAACATTCTTTTTCATGCGACCTCGATGGGAATGGAATGGGTTGATAATCAGACTTAATTTAATGACAAAATTAAGTCTGATTATACCTGATAAAACATCCCAAGTCAAGGAAAGGGTTTCAATAGAGGATGAAGGCTTCATTGATGTAAAAAAAGAAGGGAAATTTGAAATCTCACTAAATAGCATACAGCATGAGCCAATCTACCCAGATGATCGAACTCGGGTATTGCGGTCAATGTCTGTGATGAAGTGAATCGTTAAAAGGGATTGTGGCGAATCTTTTCTGATCGTTATTCAGGCTGAAATGGAAAAGGAGCTCCGTTTTTTTTGGAGCTCCTTTTTGCGAAAGTTGTTTTAATGGATGTTGCTTTGAATTATTGGGTGAGCAGATTCACAGCGTAGAAATCGTGGTAGTCAGAGATATTGCTGAACACGAACATGTTGTCAAAATTATAGACTTCGAGCGATTTGAAGGGCACTGCCGCTTCGATTGGCTCGATATCGGTGCGGCCTGAGTACTGGCCAACCTGATTCCATGGTGCGAAACCTTCAGCGCTCAACGCGAAACGGATGAAGAGTTTTGCGGCATTCGGGTGCGGTGCCTGGTTGATGACGGCCAGGTAATTGTGTTTCTGAACGCCCACCACTGGCAGCAGGTCTTCGCAGGCGGCAAACACGGCGTCACCAGAGATGACCTTGCGGTACTTCGAAAGGGGCAGCCAGCCAAGGCTGTTTTCGGTCAGACCGGGAATGGCCATGGCACCCCACACATCATCACTGCCTGAAACGCCGATCGGTTGATTCTGGGCGAATTTTTTAATCCACATCCAGCCCGCATCGGGGGTGTCGGCATCAAGAACGATGTCGGTTCCGTATAATTCCTTGTAAGCGGCAGCGAAATCATCCGCGTTCGCGACAGCGCTCATCAACATACCCAGATCTTCAGCGCTGTTGATGGGATCTTTGATGAAGATTTTGCCAGTCCATTCCGGCTCAGTTAATTGCCACCAGTTGGTGATGGGGCAGGTGTCGTTCAACTCGGTGTTGTAAACCCAGCCAAAAGTTTCGGTGCTGGCGGTGACCACAGGGTTCTGATTCTCTTCCGGGATCACGGAAAGCAGCTCGGTGGGGATGTACTTCCAGATGTACTGGTTGGGGACGAACTCACCCTCGAGATCAGGGCCGCCCGCGCTGTACCACACGTCTCCGGTATACGCACCAGCTAGCTGTTCTTCGCGTACCTTGGTGATCACTTCTGCGCCGCCCATATCATTGGCTTGAATCTCGATATCGGGATATAATGTTGCCCATACCGCGGCAGCATCTTGAATACGGGAGGAATTGGAGTAGACGACGACTGAGCCTTCTTCTTTTGCTGCAGCTTCAATTGCAGCCCAATCTTCTGTATCAGCAAGATACGTTCCAAGACCATTGTCTTTTGCCCATTGCTCGACAGCACTGAGAGGTGCTTCGGTGGCTACGGGAGCTTCGGTGGCAGCCTGGGCTTCAGTGGCGGCGGGGGCTTCAGTGGCGACTGGTGCCGCGGTAGGTGTTGCACAAGAAGCCAGGAAACAAAGCACGAGTACAACAGAAACGATCGTTACAACCTTTTTCATCTCTTTCTCCTTATAGTTATCAGAAATGGCAACAATACTGCAGGGATTTCGTAATTTTCTTTCGATGGTACCTCCTTTGATCAAGTAAACGATCTGCAAGCAAGTAAAGACCTTGAAATTGCCAGGTGAAGAATACAGTTCTGTAATACACGTTCATCCAAGATTTCTATAATCCCAGACCCTTTTCAAAACCACCTTTTTTGAATTTGCTGATCAGCCAGTTACCCAACAGGATCAACACGATCAGCAGAATGATCACGGCATCTGCTTTTTGCTCGCTGCCATTTTCAGTGTAACGCATGGTCATGCTGGGCAGCACCTGGGTGGCCGGGGTGACCAGCAGGATGATCAGCGAGAGTTCGCGCATGGTGCTGATAAACGAGAGCACGAAGCCAGACATGAAGCCACTTTTGACGAGCGGAAAAACAATGCGGGTAAAGCGCGTCCAGGCATTGGCGCCAGCCAGCTTTCCAGCTTCTTCCAATTCCTTGCTGACCTGCAGCATGGCAGAGACGCCTGTCCGGCTCGAGAAGGGCAAGTTCTTCGCCACGGAAACTACGATCAACAGGGCGAAGGTGCCATATAGCGCGGGGATCGGACCGACTGGTTTGGCGAACATTGATATATACACCGCACCAAAGGCGATGCCGGGGATGACATAAGGAATGAAAGCCAGTTGATCCACGATTTTTGATAAACGTGTTCCCCTTCCTTTTACAATGGCATACCCCAGGATGGCACCCAGCATGGCAGAGAAGAACGCCGTGGTCGTTGCCAGTTTGATCGAGTTCCATGCACCGTCAAGAATGGCTGGATTACGGAAAATGCCCGGTAGGCCGTCATCGATCTTTGGGTCGCTCTTGCCGATCCAATGCACAAGCGAAAGGTTATCCAGGCTGTAATCTCCTGAGGTTTTCATCATCGAGTTCCACAACAGGAGCCCACCCGGGATGACAGCGATGAAGATCTCGACAGCGATGATCAGGATCGCGAAAAAGACACGCCAATTGCGCAGGTTGACCTGCTTGATTACCAGCCCGCGGCCGCCAATGGTTTCAAAACTCTTCTTGGTGCCAATGGCTTTTTGATTTATGTACACCGTGATGATCGCGATTGCGATCAACACGATGGCCAACACAAAGCCATCTGCGGTATCACCCATCTTCATTTTGGCGCGGATCATGGTGGACAAGGTGTAATATCGCACGGGCACACCCAGAATGTTCGGACCGCCGTAGGTGCCCATCACTCTTGAAAAGGTCATGATAAAACCTGAAAGCAGTGCGGGTAGGATGATCGGAAAAGTGATTTTTCCAAGGATACGCCAGCGGCTGGCCCCCATCATTTCAGCGGCTTCTTCCAGATTGGAGTCGATGGACATCAACGCGGCTGATACGAACAGGTAGAAGAAGGTGTAGTAGTGCAATCCGCTGCTCACCATCATCGGGAAGGGTCCATAAGCAAACCAATCGGGTGCGCCTTGTCCGAGGATGAATTCAAGCAAGCCGGGTGCACCGCCGATGGTACGGTTCTTAAAAACCACCGTCCAGGCCATGGCAATGGTCCAGGACGGCATCATGTAGGGGACGATGGCCAGAACATTGATTATTTTGCGTCCCGGCATGTTGGTGCGCACCACGAACCAGGCCATCAGACAACCGAGCACCATGGCGATCAGGGTGGCACCAGCTGAAACCACCAGCGAATGCTGCAGCGGTGCGAAGGTCATGATGGCGCTGATGTTCGAGGAAAGCATTCTGACCCAATGGTAGAAGGTGAACTGCCCGACAGACGCTTCAGGGAATTTGATCAGGTCTTTATCCTGAATGGTAAGGGTCGTCTCGAGCATGCGGTAAAGCGGGATGACGATGAGGTAGATCATCATGATCAGCATGATGATCGAAAGAAGCACGTGCGGGGTGGTTAACCAGCGGCCAAACTTTCTAAGTTGAGCGGTAAAGGACAATCGGTTGTTTTTTTGGAGATTGATGCTGGCAGTCATCGAGGAGCTCCTGATGTGGGGTTAACCCTTTTTTCTTGGGGTTGAGTTATTGTTCGAATGCAAGATGCTGTCGCGCATTTGATCCAGTTTGTCCAGGTTGTTCATGATACGTTCCTGATCCTTGGCAGTCAAAGCGAGCAGCAGGGTATTGATGATGGTCATGGGGATGGTCAAGGAATGGAACGCCGAGACAGGTCCGCGGCGGGCTGCCAGGGTCACTGTGGCTTTGTTCCCGATCAAATCTCCCAGGGTATCAGTGATCAAGATCACAGGGGTTTTATGTTCGCCTGCCTTTTTGAGAATTAATTCGAGATATGGATTGACACTATGGAAGGCGATGGCGATCAACAGGTCGCTGCCAGACATGAGCAGCAAGGGTTCGATCAGTTCACGCCCTGAAGTTCGTAAGGGGATGACCTGTTTTAGAGACCGCGTGAGCCTGATATCCAATTGATCGACCAGGGACACGGAAGGCCCCAGCCCAAAAACATAGACTCGTTGGTGATTGTAGAGTAATTCGGTGGCTTTCTTGAGCGCTTCGCGGTCGAGGGTGTGAAGCGATTCGGTTAGAAAATCAATTTCAGAGGTGACAAGTTGCTCGTAAATATCCCCTGTCTGGCGCAGATCGTCCAGGCGGCTGCGAATGCGCGCCGAGTGGTTCACCAGGTTGCGCACCTTCGCCTGTAGCATGTTGCGCATGGCGGGGTAGCTGTCAAATCCCAGCGCTTTGGCGAAGCGCAGCATGGTGGGCTCGCTCAGGTTAAGCAGGTTCGCCACCTCTGCGGCAGACATAAAAGCGGCTTCATCCTGGTTTTGGTTGATGAAATCTGCTATTCGTTTTTCACTGTTAGTAAAGTGTTCGTAATGCTCGGCGACCAGCTTGCTGAATTCCGGGTTGTTAACCGTATCCGAATCCATAGTATTCCTCTGTGTACCTTACTTACGAAAAATATAAAATTGTAAGTTGACCAACATTCACCATCATACAACGATTGCTCTGGATTTTCAAGTCCTCTATTTGTGAAAGTTGGTAATTGCCAAAACGCTTGAAAAGGGTTTGCCAGAACCAGCGCACCTGAAAACACTGGTTCTGGCATCAAAAAAGGAGTCTAGACCCCTGCCTGGAAGATTGGCAGGGAAGGAAGAAGACCAATGGATTGGCACAAAAAATCTGCCTGTGTGCCGGGATCATAGTTGATGGCAATGGTGGTCATACCTGCCTGGTGGGCGCCATCCAACTCGGACCCAAGATGGCCGACAAACGCGGTATCAGCAGGGGTGAGTTTGGCTTGCTCCACGGCGTAGCGGTATACCAGCGGATCGGGTTTATGCGCGCCAAGTTCCGTTGAGCAGGCAATGATATTAATGAATTCTGCCACGCCGGCTTTTTTGAGGCGTTTCATTTTCCATTCCAGCGGATACATGGTGTCGGTGATGATACCAAGGTTGAATCCCCGTTCTCTTAAGACGGCCAGTGCTTCTTTTGCGCCGGGTACGGGGTCGATATCGTTTGAATAATCTGTGATCTGTTTGATCATACGTTTGCGCTGATCGGGGTCGGTCACTTTGCGCTGCTGAAGGAATTGGTCCCAATATTTTTCGTGGCTGAGCGTGCCGTCGTTGGCCTTGGATCGTAAGTCCAGTTGTGTTTCCATTTCTTCAGGAGTTACACTGGTGGGAAATCCGTTCTTTTGCAGCAGATCTACCGCAAATTCTTCAGTGTGTCCGGAACGTGTATAGAGTATGCCTGCGGCATCAAAGAATATGGCTTTGATCATCGATGAGTCCGTCCTTGTCAAGCAGAATAATAACTAAAAATACAAAAACAAGAAAAATGTAATATTACTTACATAATCTTATCATACTGCAATAATTGGAAAAACGCAAGTAGGTAGATCAGATTATTAACTGGAAAGATTGTTTAATCTTCAACACAACAGAATTCTAAGAAAGTTTTAACTAACTAACACGCTTTTTGAGTTTTCTTGGCGGTTATAATTCTTCAATCTAAATTGTTTAATCCAGTATCACTAGAAAATGCAGCAGATCTGAACAGCCAGTTACCAAAAAATAAGGAGATCATCAATGAAAAGAGGTTTACCTGCAGTACTTATTCTGATCGTTCTACTAACCTCTCTTATTACTTCCAATGCTTCTGCTGAATCGACAGCGTCAAGCCAGATTGATTTTGCCAAATTGGATCAGGTGGTGACCGAGCAGATGACCAAACACGGTCTGCCCGGGGTGGCTCTGGCTGTCATTGAGGACGATGAAGTAATTTATACGCGCGGCTATGGCAAAGACGGGGAAGGACAGGCACTCTCCAGCGGCAGCCAAATGTTCATCGGTTCCCTAAGCAAATCTTTCACCGCACTGTCCATCGCGCAATTGGCCGAGGCAGGGTTGTTGGATATTAACGCGCCAGTTCAGACCTACATCCCGTGGTTCCGCATCGCGGATGAAGAAGCCTCAGGCAGGATCACGCTGTCTCACCTGCTGCATCACACCAGCGGGCTTTCAGACGCCGGTTTCAGCAAGATCCTACCCCTCGACATCAGTTCGGAGGCGGCAGTACGTTCTCTTTCAGACGCTCAATTGACCGCGCCGATTGGTACTCAATTCCAATACTTTAACCAGGGCTATGCGGTTCTGGCGTACATCGTTGAACTGACCAGCGGGCAGACTTACGCAGATTACGTTCAAACTCACATTTTAGATCCCCTGGTCATGGACTCGACCACCGCCGATCCTGACAAAATGGCGGGTGTCTCGTTGGGTTTTAGCCGTCTTTTCGGTTTTGCCGTGCCCATGAAACAGGCTGTCTCTGTGCATGACATTGGGGATGGTTACATCATATCGACCGCAGAGGACATAGCCAAATACGCCATTGCGATGATGAAAAACGACACAGGTCGATTACTGTCATCAAAGTGGCGCAAGATAATCTTCACTCCTGGAATCGGAAATTACGGCATGGGCTGGTTTGTGGAGGATAACGGGGCCAAGATCTTTCATGGCGGGGCCAATGAGACCTTCCGCACTCAATTGACCTTATACCCATACCGCAAGCGGGCTTTTGTGCTACTCACCAACGAGGGGTACCAGATCGACCACTTTATTTCCGCCGGGCAGTTAACCTCGGCGGTCGAGGCGGTGGTGCTGGGCTACACGCCAGCTCCAACCGACCAGGGCTGGTCGGTGAGATGGATCGGATGGATCGTGGGAACCGCGGTGCTTGGATTGCTCGTCCTTCACACACGCAATTTCATGGCGCTGCGTGGCTGGCGCAAACGTGCTGAAGGTTACTCCAAACTAAAACGGGTCTGGGATATTGCGCTCAGTTTTCTGATCCCTGTGGCGATCACAACGGTGGTCATCAGCCAGATCGCGGTTTTTTATGGCAACCGCTTCAATCTGCTGACCAGTGTGGCTTACTTGCGGCTCGGCTTGCCCGATATCTTCATCCTCATGTTGGTGGGTACCCTGCCTGATCTGGTTCAAGGGGTCATCAAGATCGTGCTGTGGTGCAGGCCAGGTAAGAAAGCATGAGAGCGCCAAAAAGACATGCTGCTAAGTCATAGCCATACGTACGACTGGTCTAAGTCAAAGAAACACTATCAATAAGTGTCGCCCAATCCCACCTCAAGAGGAGCAGTGGATTCCTCTTGAGGTATGGGAGTTTTCCAGATAAATATGGGATGGTGCTTATTTATTTTCTGCTTTTTCCAGCGGGTGAATCATTGATCGCCATTGATCACTCAAATCTTATGGGGTTGGCTGCCACATCGAGGACTGCCTTCTGAAAAGCGCTCGCGGCAGCCTGGCAGGCTGGTTGATCACCGGTCAGCATCACACCCATGTAATTGGTTTCAGAAGGTGGCATGGTCAAGGAAGTGATCGTTACCGCCGCGGATTTGAGGGCAACATCCAGGGCAAACAGACCTTCCATGGGCGGAGCCACCAGGTAGGCGATCGGTGATCCGATCGGCAGGTTGCATTCCTTCGAGAGATAGGATCCGGCTCGTGAAATGACATGCGGGAAAAAGGCAATCGACCCTGTTTGGTTGGCAGAATACCACAAGGCATCGTTTTTCATGTAGTCGGTGGCGGCGCGCAAGCCAGCACTTACCTCATCCGGATTCGGACCGGCCAGGATGGCCATGATCTCACCTGACAATAAACCCGAGGAATGTTTCGCACCAGCATAGAAAGAGCGCGCAAAAACGACCTCGACATCCGCCATTTTGGTAGCATGGTCGATGGAGACGTAGGTGGCGTCATCATTATCCGAGGTCAGCAAACCGATAGAGAGTTGATCCGGCCGAAGATTCAAGCGATCAGCCAGATTTCGATCCACTCTTGGAATCAACTGAACCGATAACGGACTTGCATAAATGGGATCCAGAATGGCCATGATCTCCTACTTTGTGGCTAATTTTAGCTTCACACCAGACGCCTGGTGTTTAAGCATTTTTTGCGCGAACTGTACAATGAATGCGCCCGCTTCAAGTGGATTGGTGCCGCCGTTCTCGAAAATATTACAGATGACGTCGCGATCGGCATCATTGTTGCCAATTTTCGGTTGATAGCCCATATAAGCGCTCATGCTTTCAGCCCGGCCTAGTCCAGGCCGTTCGCCAATCAAAAGGATGAGAATGTCTGGCTTGATGGCTTCACCAATGTCGTTCATCACACCCACCCGGCAGTAGCGAATGTAAAAAGGTGTTCCGACTGACAGGCCTGCATTCTGAAAACCTTGCAGCAAGACAGGCATGATCTGACGCAGGTTGGCTTCAATTGCCGTGGCGCTCAAGCCATCTCCAACCGCGATCTGGATGTTGGGATTCTTCAGGCATTTTTCGGCCAGCATTTGCTTGCTGGCTTCATCGAGTTGTCTGCCCAGGTCAGGGCGCAGCAAGAATTGCGCTTTGCCTTCCGTGATTCTTGTTCGCACCGAAAAGAGGTTGAATTCAGCCAACAGCTTTGCATCGACTTCCTTATAAAGGGCATCCTGGGTGATAGCATGGTCACCTTGAAAAAGAAGTTGTGAAGCCGTCTTGTAACGCGGACCGCTCCTTCCAACCCCGATGCGAGACGAAGTGGACGCGATGAGTTCCTTCAAGGCAGCCGGGTTTTCAGGAGCATCCACCTGTGGACGAAAGCGGTTTTCATCCGATGTTGGGTCAGGAAGATCGATCTGAAGGTGACGTGTAGTGGATGGCTCTGACCAGGAAATCGTTTGTGGCTTGGGTGTTGTTTCTTGGCTTGAAGCCACAACCTCTGATGAAGTTGGTGGCAATGGAATACTCTCTTGATCAGACGTTGCAAGGACTTTTGAGATGACCGAATCGATCGGATCTGGATTGGAAGACGCTTCAGCAGCCTGAACCTGCCGAATGATGGATTCTACAATTTCGTTGAACTTCGCGTCATCCATTCGATCATCCAATCGGTTTCAAAAAGAAGGTCGGGTCACCCGCCTTGTCAGTCAGAATTCCATCTTTCAATAAACCCAGCGATTCCAACCAAACCTCAAATTCAGGCGCCGGGCGTAACTTGAAGAGTTGGCGCAACGTGGGGGTGTCGTGATACGAGGTGGTTTGATACGACAGCATCGAATCGTCACCCATCGGGATGGCCATGAAATAATTGCAGCCTGCCGCGGTGAGCAGAACGGCCAGATTCTCGATCGAGTTTTGATCGGCTCTGGCATGATTGGTATAACAGGCATCTACTCCCATGGGAATGCCTGTGAGCTTGCCCATGAAGTGATCCTCCAAGCCGGCGCGCTGGATCTGGCGGGCATCATACAGGTATTCGGGGCCAATGAATCCAACCACCGTGTTCACCTGGAAGGGATGGTATCGTTTCGCCAGGCCGTAATTGCGTGCTTCCAGGGTTAGTTGATCCCAACCGTTGTGGGCATCGGCTGAAAGCGCTGACCCCTGTCCGGTCTCAAAATACATGAAATTGGGTCCTGCTGGAAAGCAGTGCTTTTTAGCGAGTTCATAGGCCTCATCCAGCATGCCCACAGAGATACCGAAGGATTCATTGCCTTTTTGCGATCCGCAAATAGATTGGAAAACGAGGCCCACCGGGGAACCGGATTGCAGGCACTTCATTTGGGTGGTCACATGCGCGAGTACGCAATTTTGGGTGGGAATCTTCCAATTCTTGATAAGTTCGAAGGTCATGTCAAGAAGCCGGGAGACCGACGAATAGGAATCGTCCGATGGATTGATGCCGATGACCGAATCCCCACAGCCGTACGCCAATCCTTCGTAGATCTCTGCCCGAATGGCTTCGGGCGAATCGGTGGGGTGGTTGGGTTGAAGGCGGCTTGAGAGGGTTCCTGGCACCCCGATGCTGTTGTTACAGTGAGCGGTGACATGCATCTTGTTGGCGGTGAAAACCAGATCAAGATTCGACATCAGTTTGGTCACTGCCGAGATCATTTCAGCGGTCAATCCGCCTGCAATCCGATTGATTGACTCGCTCGTGGCTTGATCGGAACACAACCACTCGCGTAATTGGCCAACCGTCCAATTTCGGATCTCTTCGTAAACCGAGGGATCCAGTTGATCGTGAATGACTCTGGTGACTTCGTCCTGATCATACGGAACCGCCGGGTTGTCGTGCAGCACCCAAAGCGGAACCTCTGCCAGGATCAGGCGGGCGGCAATGCGTTCCACAGCGCTTTCCGCGGCCAGCCCGACCAGTTGATCGCCAGATTTTTCTTCGTTGGCTTTTCCCATCAGCACACGAATGTCAGGGAATTCGTAGGTTTTTCCGTGCAGTTTGGTGCGCAGGAGCATTCATTCTCCAAAAAAAGTCGCGTATCTGATAAAAAGCCTTGCGTATTTAATGATAATGCAAAGTGCTGAAAAGAATCAATTCTAGTGATAGAAAACCAGCGTTTTCACACTTAACGGAACGACCCTGCCATCCATCAGCGGAGTACCGATATCGATAAAATCGCCTTCCTTCAAGCCAACCTGGTCGATCACGAGCAATGAGCGCATGGGAATCAATCCTTTAATGGTTTGACCGAGCGCTTGAGCATAATCGCGTTCAATAATGGCAACCAGCGGTTTATCAATGGAGAGGGTTTTTGAGAATTCCACCAGACCATGGGCAAAGACGAGCAGATTGGCATAATTTAAGGTGCGATCCAGATCAAGCGCGATCGCGAAGAGGTCAAGCGAAGGGTCAAGGTCCCAACGGCGCAGGGCTTGATTCACAGCCAGGGCGAAGTCCTCCGGCTGAGGATTCTGCTCAAGCACAGGGTGGATGACCGGGATGTTTCTCAATGGCAGAACGTCTTGCTCCGCCCAGATGGTTGAACCGGAAAGCGTCACGGTTTGGGTGCTGGCCCCAAGAACGGTTGCCCTGAGCGTTTCGGAGGGTTCCTGAACTGTATAAGTGGTAAGAACAGGATGGCACCGCAGGGATTCCGCCAGTAAGGGGCCGATGTCGTTGTGGATGGTCACCTCTGAAAGAGTCGTCACTGGAATCGGATGATAGTAATAATGACCAATCCCGCCGGAAAACATCAACACACTGCCTTTAGCAGACGCTTGGGTTGGATCAGTCAGAGTTAGACTTTTCGCTAGCCGGGATGTGCCCCCTTCGATCAGTTCAACCACCATATCAGCCATGCGATCTGTGAACCGCCGCAGGTCAGCAAGGACAGGGATTTCACCGACTTTGAGGTTAAGAGCGCAATCGGCGAGGATTTTTTGAGCCGGTTCAGCGATATGCCTGATCCGACCCGTGGCATGTTCCATTTCGATGATCCGGCCGCCAAAATTCATGGCAGCCGAGGAGATCAGTTTTCCGCTGCGGAAGGTGGCGCAATTTGCGCTGCCGCCTCCAATGTCAATATTGGTTACGGTCGTATAGTGCGTTTGCGAGAATTGTGCCGCACCGGATCCTTTTCCAGAGATCAGACTTTCTACGTTCGGACCCGCCACACTGACCACGAATTCACCCGCCAAACCAGCCAGGGCGCGCAGGATCTCATCTGCATTTTTCTTTTTGGCCGTCTCGCCGGTGATGATTACGGCTCCCGTTTCAACCTGCATCGGATACACTCTTGCCGATGCATATTCACGGCGCACGATCTCATTCAATGCTTCTGCATCAACAGTATCCTGATCCAGCAAGGGCGTGAACACGATGGGGCTTTGATAAAGGATTTCTCGTTTGGTAATAGCCATGTGCGGAATTTGTCCGGGCCGGGCGACATCAGCGAAGTGCAGGCGCGAGAAAACGATCTGCGTGGTGGTGGTACCGATATCAATACCTACTGAAAGTAATGAATGATCGTCTGTCATGTTGTTTTATGAATCCAAGCGAGTTTTGTTTCATTATATATGAAACGAAGCGAATGAATGTGGTGTTTGCGAAATTGTGCACCCCCAAAACAAATATAATTTGAGAATTGATGTATCATCATTCTAACCATCTTTGGAAAAGGAGAACAATACAGACTTATGGGATACGATCTGAAGTCATTGAATCTTCCAAAATTGTACGGAAAAATGCTCGCAATTTTTACCAGCGCGGTCAGCAGCAAGACCACACGCCCCTTGTTTATAGGCAGCCTGATCGAAAATGGGGGCATTCCGAAACTGAGAAAGATGAAGTTTGAAGAGGAACCCATATACTTCCCATTGGTCATCCCTGCCAAGCACGCCAGCGGTCCCATGCCAACCCCTGAGCACGCCCTGGATAAAAAACGAACGTCCAAGGAGCAAATGCCCTACGCCTTGATCCGGGATTATGCCGAAGCCTACCGCAAGGGAACCTTAACACCCATCGAGGTTGCCGAGCAGGTGATCGAGTCCATCGAAAAAAGCGGGGACACCTCCCCGAAAATGAATGCGTTCTCCGCATTTTCCACCGAGAATATCCGAAAACAAGCCAAAATTTCAGCTGATCTTCTCAAGAAAAAGAAACCGCGTAGTTATCTAGAAGGTGTTCCTGTCGCGATCAAAGATGAAATCGACCTGGTGCCATACCCCACCACGGTTGGCACGAAATTCCTGGGAGCTCAACCGGCTGCAAAAGATGCGTTCGTGTGTTCACGTCTGCGCGAAGCCGGCGCGCTTCTGGTCGGAAAGACGAACATGCACGAGATCGGTATTGCCACGAACGGCGAGAACGTACACCACGGTAGAATCGCCAACCCTTATGATCTCAAGCGCGACACGGGCGGTTCATCCAGCGGTTCTGGCGCAGCCGTGGCGGCCGGGATCGTCCCGGTGGCCATCGGTGCGGACGGGGGTGGTTCGATCCGCGTGCCTGCCAGCTTGTGCGGAGTGGTAGGTCTTAAGCCCACCTTTGGCCGGGTTAGTGAAGTGGGTGCTGCGCCTTTGTGCTGGAGTGTCGCCCACCTGGGTCCCCTGGGTGCATCGGTGGAAGACGTGGCCATGGTCTATCAGATCATTGCCGGGCCGGATCCTTCGGAACCATTATCACAGCAGCAGTCGCCTGTCACCCTGGAGGGCTGGAATAAACCTGACTTAAAGGGGGTGCGGATCGGCGTGTTTTCTGACTGGTCGAATCATGCCAGCCGGGAGATCGTGGAAAAGAACGAACAAATGATCGCGGAATTTGAAAAAGCTGGCGCGGTGGTTGTGAAAATCACCATCCCTGAACTGGATGCCATGCGAGTTGCTCACGCGGTGACGATCTTAAGCGAAATGGCAGCCTGTATGCAGAATTATCCCGAAAACTGGAACGATTTCGCGGCCAGTACCCGCTTAAGCCTTGTCCTTGGACAGGAAATGAGTTCGCATGACTATATTCAAGCGCAGCGTATGCGCAACCGAGCCATGACCACCTTCGCTGAAATCTTCCGCGATGTGGATGTGATCCTCACGCCAACCACAGCTCTCACTGCGCCGGTCGTGCCAGACATTGCCTTGAGCGATGGGTGGTCTGATCTGAGCACGGATACGGAGATGATGCGCTTTGTTTTCCCTGGAAATCTGTTGGGCAATCCCGCCATCTCTTTCCCCGTCGGTTATGATTCCAATGGTATGCCAGTTGGGATGCAGGCGATTGGCCGCCATTGGGAAGAAAACCTACTGCTGCGCGTCGCTTATAATGCCGAGATGCGCTTTACGCGTAAACTACCTACCCATTATTTAGGACCAAAAGCGCAATAGTCAATCGAATCAAAAAAACCGGGTCTCGCCCGGTTTTTTTGATGGATCCTTTTATTCCAGAATATCAGTAGTGATCGGTTATGCCCTAACCCATCTTTTGTCCAATCAGGTTTCAGATGTCATTTACCGAAATTTTCAGGGAATGGTAGATATCAGGATAGGTTTTTCGCAAATAGCACGCGAGCTGGATTTGCAGCAGATCCTCAGGTTTTCTCAAGGATATTTGCAGCAGGGTTTCGATCTTTCTGAGTCTTTGATATAAAGTGTTGGTATGGATGTAAAGTTTCTTGGCGGTTTCGATCACGGAACCATTTTCTTCAACATACGTGATCAAGGTGTTTTCCAGCGATTCTGCTTTTTTTGAGCTCTCTCTCAGGGGCGAGAATATTTTGGATAAAAAGGATCGAGCTTCTTCAGAGCTCAAATTAATAAAAAGTTGATTGACTCCCAGGTCTGAATACTTCAATAAGCCCGAAGTATTTCGAGACAACTGATAGAGCAGCGCGTTTTCCGCCTCCCGATAGGATTTATCGATATCCTTAACTCCGGAATAGAAGGAACCCATGCCTGCATAAATGGAGAGGTCTTGCTCCCTTTGAATTTGTTCGACCAGTTGATGTATTTGCTGTTGAACGAGGTTTCTCCCATTGACCGAATGCGCGCAGATCAACGTGATGATCTTTTCTTCGGAACTGAAAACGAATTTCTGGGTGCCTGCCAGTTCTTTTTTGATTTGAGCGATGAAGCGATAAAGTTGCGATGCTTGTGCTTCGTTGTTCGGGCTGTGTATCCTGAACACGACGACCGCATGGTCCGCATTTTGGTCAATACCCATTTCAACGCATTTCTTAATTACATCCAGAGGATTGGTCAAACTGGTCAATTCAAAAAAATTCTGCGCGATTCTTTTGAAGTACAGATCGAGCATGGACCGCGATTTGGATAACTCAAGCGCGATGACCATTTTTCCAATCTCAAGCATTGTTTTGTCCACCACGGATTCATTCTCATTAAACCCGCTAACCAGAACTCCCAGACATGAGCTCTCGACAAAGATAGGATGCACCGAGTATTTTTCAAGCTTGTTTTCAGATTCAAGCAGAAAGGATTCGTCATTTCTGAAATCTTGGTGGATCAATTGGTCAAAGTGTTTTTTTTCAAATGCCGCACCTCGAGGGAACTGCTCTTGAGTGATGAGGTCGATTACTAGTGTGGGGGTTTTGATGGCCTTGCGTAATTCTTTCACAATATTGGTGATGCCTGCATTATTGACCGCCAGACTGGTTAATTTTGAATACAGGCTGTTGCATTTTTGCAAATCGGCGAGCTGACTTTGAACAGTGATCAGGCTTCTGGCGTTCGTCATGGTCATTTCGATAAGTTCGGCAAAGATCTTCAGGATCTCAATATCGGAGGATGAGAAGGGTGGGTTTCCCTTGAGCCTGTAAACGATCAGGATGCATTCGATCTGTTGATTGACATAGATCGGCATCAGGAAAGTGGAATCCATTCTTAAGTCGCCGAAAAGGCTCAAGGATTTAGTTTTATTGTCGGGTGAAAAATCTTCAATATCAGGCAGGAGGTCGTCATAATTTGAATACAGCTTGGGTGTTCCTCTTAAAAAGGTCTTTCCGATCAGGCCTTCGCCCAGGTTCAGCTGCAGCGAGGCGGCCACATCAGTGACTTTCCCCTTGTAGGCCTTACACACCAGTTTATTGATGTCACTGTCATAAATCCAGAGCATGCCCGCGTCTGCCATGGCGATGGAGATGGTTTTTTCCAGGATCTTCTGGATCAGGTTCTCAAAATTAAGATTCGTGGACTCCTCGAAAAAGCTCACCAGAAGGTTTTCAGGTTTTCTTGGTGAATTTTCAAGCGGCGCAGGAAGGAACAGGTGATATAGCATGCGGATGGAATATTCATCTAGAAATGTGTCTTCTGGGAATATGGCAACGACGATTATTTGTTCAGGACACTTCAACCATAGATTTGTGCGATGATGAACGATGTCTTTTTGAAGTAGATCGTGTTCAAAGACGGGTAACTCTGAAAGGTTGACCGGTGGGTCGTCGTCTACTGAGAAGATTAACTTGAAATCACCCTCCCGGGATTCCTTCATTAGAATCTGAGCTGGGAAAGGGAGATTGGCCTTATTGAGGAACTGGTTAAGTAGATCGACATCAAGCACTTCTCCTCCAATCATCGCATTCAGTGTTAATTCGCACATAAAATTAATTCAAATTATAGAATAATCCACATTGAAAAAGCAAGTTCGGGGAGTTTACTATATTCTTATCAAAACCCTTTGATATCGTCCCAAAGAGAGAGTCTGGAAAAGCTTGGTGGATATGAAGTCCGACTAAGTAATCGCGATCAACCGCATTCCCAAACAATAAAAACATAGTTACTTGGTTTGAGTTTCTTGGTATGACATTCTGAAATCAGGAGGCATCATGGAAGAAAAACTCGCGCACAAGCCCATTTACAACAAATGGGGCCAATTCGGCAAGGATTTTGAAGAGGGGATTAATTTCGACCGACTGCGCAAGGAGCGCTTGCAAAAGGCTCGCGAATCGATGATCGCACATGGTTTGGGCGCGATCGTGGCCATTCGAGGAGAGAACACCCGCTACCTGACCGGATTCAATGGCCTTCCTGTTCAAAACACGGTCCTAAGATATGTGGTCTTTCCTGTCACTGCAGATCCGATCATTTTTGAGTTGGGCGCTGACATTGGCAGGCTCAAAGAAAGCGCGACCTGGATCAAGGAACAGAACATCCAACCGTCCATTCCGGTTTTTGCCACTCCTCATCACGGAACCCCCATCGAACTCGAAACCCGCGAGGAACTCTCTTACCTGTGGGCGGATGGGATCAAGAAGGTTCTGCAGGAATATGGTGTGGCGGATAAGAAGATCGGCTTTGATTCCATGTTCGATCTCTCCATGATCAAGGCGCTTGACCACGCCAATCTCGATTATGTGGATGGGCAGTCCGCGATGATGGATGCCAGGTCAGTGAAAACCAAAGACGAGCTGCAGCTCTTGAGCATCGCTAGCCAAATCGCTGAAGCGGGGCTTTACACCATCGATAAGGTGATGCGGCCGGGTATTCGCGAATGCGAGGTGTGGGCCGAAGCGGCCAAAACCATGATCTCCCTTGGTGCTGATGGCCTGGAAGGCATCTGCACGACCGGTGGACGTACAAATCCCTACTACCGGATCTCAGGGACGGACAAGATCCTGCGCCCGAACGACCTTCTCGTGACCGACATTGTGGTTTCTTACATGGGTTATCACACCTGCGTGGTGAGGACCTTTTTGAACGGTACCAAAGCCACCAAGGAACAAAAGAAATATTACCGCGAAGCCTACGATTCGTTGTACGCATCGATCAATGCCGTCAAGGCAGGCGTGACCACCGACAAGGTCGCCGAAGCCTTACCCAAGGGAGACTGGTCAAATTACAGTCTGAATATTGGCCATGGCCTGGGGTTGGTTGTGCACGAAACACCTTCGATCGTTGAGGCTTATTCAAAGACTTGCCCTACTGAGATCAAAGAGAACATGTACATCGCGCTGGAAACCTATGCGGGTGATCCGGTGAGTGAACAGGGCGTCAGGCTGGAAGAGAACCTGGTGGTTACCAAGGATGGGTACGAAATATTCAGCCGCTATCCGTTTGATGAAAAATTGATGGATTGATCATAAATTCAATACAGGAGAGCCTCCAATGAAGAAACGATTGATCTGGAAAAAGCGTTATAACCTGGTTGTGATCTTGTTCGTGGTGGGCTTGCTTTTGATGTTTGACCGTGCGGTGATCTCGACAGCGCTTCCGGTCATCGAGAAGGACCTGAATCTTTCTGCAGTGTCTCTGGGCGTCATCATGGGCGCATTTTCCCTTGCCTACGCCGTCATGCAGATCCCGGGCGGTTTGCTGGCCGATAAATTTGGCTCGCGCATCATCGGTACAATAGCAATTGTCTTCTGGTCCATCTTCACCTTCCTGACCGGTACAGTCTCGAGCCTGGCTGCGCTTGTGGGTGTTCGTTTCCTTTTTGGCATGGGGGAGGGTTCCTTTGTTCCGGCTCAGTACAAAGCCCTGGCAGTCTGGTTCCCCAAAAAAGAAAGGGGGAGGGCAACAGCGCTTACCAATGTTTCCATGATGGTGGGCGGTGCGATCACAGCGATCGTGGCAGCAGCGCTTATTGGCAGCCTTGGATGGCGGAGTGTGTTTCAGATCCTGATCATTCCCGGGCTGCTTCTCGCCGGGTTGTTCTGGTTCCTGGTCAAAGATTCACCCCTTAAGGACAAGAAGGTTTCTGAAAAGGAACTGGCTGAGATCAATGAGGACGATGTGGCGGTGGAAGCCGCGCAAAAAGTGAAGATCGTGGATATCCTGAAATATCCGGTCGTCTGGCAGCTCTTCGCGGTCTACTTTGTCAGCGCAATGGTCTCGTTCGGTGTGAACAATTGGATGTCCATCTATGTGGTCGATGCCCTCAAGGGCACCCTGATGCAGTTTGGGGTGGCTTCTTTGATCGTTGCCATCGGTGGATTGATTGGGCAGATCGTGGGCGGTTCATTGGCTGACCGATCGAGAAAAACGCAGAATATCCAAATGGCCGTGAGTTGGATCATCGCCGCGGTTTTCCTCTTTCTGGGTGTATCGACCCCTTCATTAAATATCGCCATCATCTTCTTTACGCTGGAGTCGTGCTTTTTCTTCTTTGCCGTCTCCGCGTTCTTTGCCAAGATGTCGACCACTTTACCCAGAAAGGTGATGGGTTTCGGCGCGGGTTTGATCCAGACTTCAGGTTATATCGCTGGAGCCATTTCTCCTGTGTTGATCGGCGCCATTGTTCAGGCTACAGGTGGAAGTTACAAAGCTGCATTCCTGGTCATGTGCGGATTATTGGTTGTTGCGGGGGTGATCGCTTTTACGATAAAGCAATCGAGTATTGAAGTAGGACAAATCGCAGAACCGACCGCCGAACAAGGATGACACGATGAAAAGTGATGAAATATGATAAAAAGGAATAGCTGATTTTTCAAAAACCATTAACTATTGAGGAGAATCACTTGAACTGGCTATCGATACTTTTTTCTTTGTTACCCATCCTGGTTGTTCTTGTCTTGCTGGTCTGGCGCCGCATGGCGGCTGATGTTGCGGGTTTGATCGGTTGGACGGTCACTCTGTTGATCGCCTGGCTGTATTTCGCCACACCTTTGCAAACCACTCTCAAGGCCAGCCTGGCAGGGGTGATTGGCTCGTTTCCTATTACCCTGATGGTGGGTACTTCACTGCTGCAAGTCTTCCTTATGGCTGAGACGGGCGCCATCGCGAGGATCGTTGCTTTGATTAAAACCATCTCCCCCAAGGATCAAGTGGTGCAGGTGATGATCATCAACGTGGGTTTTGGTACTCTCCTGGCTGCGCTCGGAGCCACCCCAGTTTCCATCCTGCCGCCCATCATGCTCGCGCTTGGGTATTCCTCTTTCGTGGCCATCGCTCTACCCTCGCTGGGTTACGACGCGCTTTGTACCTACGCTTTGCTGGGCGTGCCGGTGGTGGTGTTTTCAGGCCTGGTCGGAGCACCGGTTAACGAAGTGGGCATTTACTTTGCGCGCTTCATGCCCGTGATCAGTTCCTGTATTGCGCTGGGTATGCTGTGGATCGTCGGCGGCTGGAAACTAGTCTGGAAGGGGTTGCTGCCTGCGATCCTTTCTGGGGTTTCCGCGGGTTTCATCGCCATCGGGATGAGTTTCATTGGCTTGATCCCTCTCACAGGTGTGGCGGCAGGTTTGGGAGTGGTGCTGGTCATGTTGGCTTACCTGTTGATCTCGCGCAAGCCTCTTCGCGATCGGTCGATCCTGACAGAAGCTGACCTGGCAGTTGAAAAGAAGATCTCCCTTTGGAAAGCCTTTTCACCCTGGTTGATCCTGGTGGTCTTTGCGATCCTGGTCAATTTGCCCTCGCTGCCGTTCTACACACTGACGTTCAAAACGCTGGCCATGCCGGTGGAGATCATCCCGGGAGCGCCGGAAAAGGTGCGTTTGTTCTGGCAGGCCTATTTCTGGATTCTGGTGAGCACCCTGTTGGCTTTGCCGTTCTTGAAACCGACCAAAAAACAATTGGGCGCTTCGCTGAAAAAATGGATCCAGCGCGCGCCACGTCCCATGTTGGCATCCGCGGTTTTCTTTGCCATTGCGTACCTGATGAATCACTCAGGCAAAGGAGTGGACTGGATTCTGTCTGATCCTTCGCACAACATGATCGCAGTGCTTGCCAGCGCTTCTTCGACGGCCTTTGGCAGGCTCTATCCGCTGATCGCGCCTTATCTGGGTTTGCTGGCAGGCTTTGTCAGCGGATCTGAAACCTCCGCAATCGCCATGCTGACCAATCTGCATCTCAACACCGCACAGCAAATTGGCGCAGTGGGTCTGCTGGTCGCAGCGGTCAGCGGGATTGGCGGCGGGCTGGCTTCGGTGATCTCTCCAGCCAAACTGCAGAATGCCGCGGCAGCCATTGGCAAGATCGGCGAAGAATCGAACGTGCTGCGGGTCACTTTTGTGATCTCACTATTGATCACGGCAGTGGCTTCTTTAATGACCATGATCTGGGCATTCTAGCTTTCAGATAGTACAGCGGAGTTTCGATCTTTTTGAGTGAAACTTGTTGCAAACCATTTTTGAGTTTGCTGGAACATCAATAAAGAACTTGAGTGGCTTATTGCCATCTCATCCTTTACGCGAGGAGTAGTTCATTATGGATCATCTTAGCAGAATCTCTGAGATCATTGAATCAAAAAAGGATTTGCTCACCCAGGTGAGCGACACGATTTGGGATTACGCGGAGTTGAAGTTTGAGGAGTATCGATCCGCTGATCTGCTTTGCGAAACCCTTGAGCAGGAAGGTTTTCAGGTTGAGCGCAATGTGGCCGGCATGGAGACCGCCTTTATCGGGCGATACGGTGAGGGCAATCCTGTCATTGCCATTCTTGGAGAGTTCGACGCGCTTTATGGGATGAGCCAACTGGATGGGGCCAGTCATCAAAAACCGATCCAGAACGGCGCGCCCGGGCACGGCTGCGGACACCAGTTGCTCGGAACCGGAGCTTTGGCCGCTGCCATCGCTGTACGGCAATACTTGATCGAAAAGAATCTCAAGGGAACGGTCCTCTACTTTGGCTGCCCGGGGGAGGAGGGGGGATTTGGCAAGACGTACATGGTCCGGGAGGGATTGTTCAAGAATGTCGACTGCGCGCTCACCTGGCATCCCGCGCCGGCCAACATGGTTTCAAACGAATCCTCACTGGCCAATTACAATATTTACTTCAGGTTCAAGGGGAAAAGCTCGCATGCCGCTTTTGCACCCCAGTTGGGACGTAGTGCCCTGGATGCACTGGAATTGATGAATGTGGGAGTCAACTATCTGCGGGAACACGTTCCTTCGGATGTGAGGATGCATTACGCAGTGACGAATACCGGTGGAAAATCACCGAACGTGGTGCAGGCGGAAAGCGAAGAGTACTTCAGCATGCGTTCCCCCAAGATGTCTCAACTGCGGGAGATCTATACCCGGGTGTGCGACGTCGCTAAAGGGGCTGCCTTGATGACAGGCACAACCGCTGAATTTGAGATCGACTCAGCAGTTTCTGAGGCGATCCCGAATAACGTCCTGAATCGCCTCATGCACAAGAATTTCTCCGAGTTGGGAAGCCCCCAATATGATGTTGAAGACTTCAGGATCGCGGAAGAATTCAGGGGTGTGCTGCCCGACGCTGCGAAAAAGAATATTCCTCTGTCATTGGCTGGCAACCCAGCCCTTGTTCAGTTTATTCTCAGCAAGCCGATCCTGGACATGCTGGTGCCTTACAACGAAGTCGAGGGGATCAACATGGGTTCCACGGATGTCGCCGATGTCAGTTGGGTTGTTCCAACCGCGCAGTGCTGGGTGACGTCAGCGGCGAACGGCACGCAGCTTCACTCATGGGAAATGGTCGCGCAAGGGAAAACCTCCATCGCGCATAAGGGGATGCTTCATGCCGGCAAGATCCTGGCTGCCACCGCCATTGATCTGATCCTTGAGCCAGGTATTGCTGAAAAAGCGAAAAAAGAACTCAAGGACCGGTTGGGAGAACAGAGCTATATCTCCCCAATTCCGGAGGGTGTTCAGCCTTCAAAAACGGGGAAGGCTGAATAAAGTAGAAGAGTTACGAATCGACTCAATACCAAGAAGAATCATTTGCGTTTAGTAAAAAGTTCAATTTTTAAGAGTTGGAATGCGCTGTAAAAAAAGGAGTAATGATGAATACAATGAGTTTTTACCTTTGGATGCTGCCAGTCCTTTTAATGATCCACGAATTTGAAGAAATTCTCATGATCGAAGTATGGCATTCAGGTCACAAGGAAAAGATCGATCGCATTTGGCCGAAGAAAAAACCCTTCGGGTTGGATCATATCGTTCCCTTTTTGACGCCCACCATCTCCATCGGAATATTTGCCGAATACCTTGGCATTATTTTGATCTGTTTTCTGTGCGCGATTTTTGACAATTACTACGCCTGGTTCGGTTTCTCTGTCGGGTTTGTGCTCAACACCATTTTTCTGCATGGGCGGGACGTGATCCGCTTCAAGGGCTACACCCCCGGTTTTATTTCAGCTGTCATCCTGATCATCCCCACGGTTTGGATCCTGATCCGGGCCAACACCATCCTGCACTACAACGCGTTAGAGATCATCCTGTCGACCGTGATCGTCAATGTTGTGTTTGGATTTGTGGCCTTCAAAATCTTGCACGGATCCATGCCCACCTGGTCTGCATGGTTGGTTAAGTACTCAAAGAAAGAAGAAAAAGAGTAACCCTCTCGCTTCGATCTAATGCCCTCACGATAAATGAGCCCGAATAAAATCGGGCTCAGGTTCTTAATTTTCTGACCTCGTTACAATCGAATCTTGAGCACAACTTTTTTCACTGGTAAAAATTCGTCTGCTGCGAGACACGGCATGTGAGCATCTTGCGGAAAGAAGACCACAAAGGATCCGGATTGCAGAATGATCTGCTGACCGATCCCAGACATGGCTTGAAAATCTTTTTCCGGATTGTAAATCCCCAGTTCCATCTGCGAACAAGAAGCGATGCCGATCCGTTCAGAACCCTGAAGGATGTATTGGATATCGATATATTTCTGGTGAGCTTCCCACACCCCTTGACTGACAGGTTTTGTTTGATATTCCTGAACCATGACGTAAATATCCTCTCCTTCAAGGTCGATCCGACCCACCGGCAGGGTGTTCAGGTCTTGTGTCAACAGGAACGTGAAGGCTTTTTCGAAGGAAGGATGGATCGATTGGTATCGGTATGCATATTTCAACTCATCCAGGATCATGTGCTTGGTTTCCTTTACTATCAAAGATTATGAATTATTGATGGGATTTCAATGGGCGCATTTCATGCGCCAGTAATGGCCATCATCCGCGATCAAGGCATCGGCTTCAACAGGACCCCAATCACCTCGTGGATAGGTGACCAGTTTGGGCTCATCCGTCTCCTCCCAGCCCTGGATCACCGGGTCGATGATCCGCCAGCAGGCTTCAATGGCATCCGAACGGGTAAACAGAGACGCATCTCCCTTCAATGCTTCAAGAAGGAGCAGTTCATAAGCCTCTGGCAGCGAGGTTCCTTTGAACGATTCGCGATAATGAAAATCCATATCCACGGATCGCATGTCCTGATCGGAATCCGGTCTTTTGGCCTGGAAGCTCATATGAATGCCTTCATCAGGCTGGATGCAAATGGAAAGGATGTTGGGCAAGAAATCTTCAGTCCGATCGAACATTAAGTGAGGCGGACTTTGGAACTCGATGATGATCTCAGAAGCCTTGTTTTTCAGCGCTTTTCCTGAACGCAGATAAAATGGTACGCCGCGCCATCGCCAGTTATCCACATAGAGTTTGAGGGCAGCAAACGTCGGGGTGTGAGAATCGGGGGAGATACCCTCAATTGACGTGTAGCCTTCATATTGTGCGCGCACGGTATCTTTCAGGTTGATCGGGCGTATGCTTTGAAACACTTTGACGGTCTCATTCCGGATCGCGTCAGCCTCAAACCGGCTGGGGGGTTCCATGGCAACGAGAGCCAGTAGTTGGAACAAATGGTTTTGGAACATGTCGCGCAAAACGCCAGATGAATCGTAATATCCTGCCCGGCTGCCAACATCCACGGTTTCTGAAACCGTGATTTGAACGTTGCTGACATAGCGGCGGTTCCATATCGGCTCAAAGATCGTATTGGCAAAACGGAAGAAGAGGATGTTCTGCGAAGTCTCTTTGCCTAGATAATGATCGATCCGATACGCCTGGCTTTCATCGAAAGCAGAATGAACATCCTGGTTGAGGTTCTGGGCGGATACCAGGTCGCGGCCAAACGGTTTTTCGATGATAATGCGCCGCCAACCCGAATCCGGGTTTTGCTGTGACATCCCGGTCTCGCCAAGCGCTTTACAAATAGTCGGATAATTTTCCGGGCTTGTGGCAAGATAATATAGTCGATTTTCTTTCCCCGTTTCGAAATTCCTGAGATAAGCCTTGAGTTTTTCGAAATCTTCAACCAGGCCAAGATCGCCTTGAAAGTACCTGAGCATTGTTGAGAACTCATCCCACACGATTGGGTCAAAGGATTCGCTGCTGAATTTCTCAACCCCTTCACGCAATCGATCCCTGAATTGGTCATCGGTGAGTGGACGGCGGGCAAAACCGATAATGTTCGAACACTCAGTTAGCCGTCCTTTACGAAAATTGTTATACAGCGAAGGGATCAATTTTCGCCATGTCAGATCGCCGGTGGCGCCAAAAATAATGATGCTGGTGGATTCACAAGATTTGGCCAATTTCTACCTTCCATCTTATAGGTCCGTAAAAAGAGTGATTCTTTTGTATCAATTGTAGTCAATTTTCACGACATTTCTTGATTTCTATAGAAGGGAAATTCCTTACAACTTGGATAATTCTGATTAAGTATTTTGTTGCATATAAAAACTAGGATTGTCTTGACCAAGTAGAAGTGATAATTATCAAGCACAAAAGGCACGATCATCAAGAAATTAAAAACGTGGTTGAAAGATAAAAAAATAAATTGGGCTGCAATTCTGAAATCGTATCTCGTGAACGTCATACAAAAAAGAAAAATCAAGTTTGATCATTGGATTGATCGAACTATCTGGAAAACGAACAACGGAGTATATTTTTAACAAATCAATTTGCCTGTTAGTCAAAAACTCAACCCTACAACTTCAAACCACCATCTAGTAAAAATGATTATAGCCATAGATAATTAGGGTTGCAAGAAAATTTCACGATACCAATGGGTTCAACTTTTCCTTCCCGGTAAAATTTTTGGCGCAATATTGTCAATCTTCTTATAGTTAGTCGATCAAATTTAGGCTCTCTCAGATCCTTAGAATTCCAAAAGCATCGGCTCCTTTTGAGCTGCCTTCGAATAGATAAGGTTCAATACCCGTTTGTTTGCGGTATAAACGAACGATCTCTTCAACCCTCTCTGCGGCTGTCGCCGTGTCTTTACCCAGGATGGCCACGGTTCCTCCAGCACCCCCGCCGGTGATCTTGGCTCCAAACAGGTCATGACCGGTGCTGTCGCGAACCATTTCCACGAGTAGATCAGTTTCTTTGGAACCCAATCCGCAGTCGCTGTAGCCGGTGTGGGCACCATACATCAATTCCCCCAGCGTCGTCAAAGTGGAATCGGAGACGGGCACCTGCACCCCACGCAGGATTTCGTAAAAGAGCTGCACGCGGAAGTTCTCTTCCACGGCATAACGGGTGGCTGCCCGCACAG
>CAZRHZ010000006.1:0-41812 GCA_964599995.1 uncultured Anaerolinea sp.
TGGCGCCCCCGGCGCGGCTCGAACGCGCAACCTACTGATTCGAAGTCAGGCACTCTGTCCAATTGAGCTACGGGGGCTTGTTCCACTTTTGCCTTCCTATTTTAACATATTTTCTCCCTTCTTCTTCGTTTTGACTTACAAAAATGATTTGCTCAGTTTTCTTACTTTGTGCGATAATGTGCTTATTAAGCATTTACGTAGTTGTTTTATTAATAGGGGTGGACCTGCTTCATTCGCAGGGCTGGTTTCATCAATGAGGTCAAAATGGGGCAAACAAGCGCTAACGATTTCTTCAAAAAGCAATGGTATCTGGGTTGGATCATCGCGTCGGTCCTGCTGATCGGACTGCTGGCTGTCATCTTCATCTTAACCAGAACTCCGAAAGATCAAGCCACGGCTTCATCGGATGAAACGCCTCCTCCCTCAGAAACGACTTCGGCCCCTCCCACCGAAACAGCATCTCCAGAACCCACTGACGCGCTGCCGACCGAAACTGTGGTTCCTGCAATGCCAACCTCTGAACCGGATTCCGCGGTCTTGGAAATTGGCAGCACGCGCGTTTCTGAGATCGATGGGATGGAGCAGGTGTTTGTCCCCGCAGGCGAGTTCCTGATGGGCACGGATGACCCCTCCGCAAAGCGAACCATCTCTGGTGGAAGGGCTTACCCCGAAATCCCCCAGTTCACGTATTACCTCGATGACTACTGGATCGATAAATATGAGGTCACCAACGCGCAATACCGCGCTTGCATCGAAGCCGGTGCCTGCACTACGCAGCACCTGAATAGCAGTTTCACCCGTCCTGAGTACCAAAACAATCCCACTTATGACAATTATCCTGCGGTCTGGGTGAGCTGGTTCCAGGCTTCCGCGTATTGCGAATGGGTGGGCAGAAGGCTCCCCACAGAAGCGGAGTGGGAAAAAGCCGCTCGCGGCACGGATGGACGCATGTATCCATGGGGAAATGACCCCATTACGGCGGATAAGTTAAATTTCTGCGACGAAAATTGCCCACGCCCTCACGCTCTCGAAGGATACGATGACGGATACGTCGACACAGCCCCCGTAGGCAGCTATCCGGCGGGTGCCAGCCCGTATGGCGTATTGGACATGGCTGGCAATGTTTGGGAATGGACCAGCACCGAGATCCGTGATTATCCCTACGATGCCAACGACGGTCGTGAAATTCAAACCGGCGATGGAGAACGGGTTTGGCGGGGAGGTAGTTGGGGGAACGGGCTGTGGTGGTTTAGATCTTCGCTGCGCTACCGGTCGATGAACTGGTATTCCTGGTACGTGCTAGGTTTCCGCTGCGCTTCAAATCCATGAGGACAATACTAATTAAATGAAGAGTGCACTGCCACAATAAGCAGCGCACTCTTTTATTGTATTGCTTTTTACTCGATACTGGACAGCCATTCGATCAGTTCAGGGTTTGGAACTCCCTCGTAGGATTCGCCTAACGCTGTAAGGTCACCCACCACGATCACTTTTCCATCGCCAACCGTGAGTTCGGCCAGGTAGGCGGTCTCGCTATTTCCTGCCTTCACAGCGTCAGCCGGAGCGCTGAACTGCACTGTCGCTTCAGCAGAGAGGAGCATGTCCACTTCCGAACCACTTAATTGGGCTGGTACGGAGTAGGTGTAGGTCCCTGTTTGGGTGAAATGCACACCCCATTGATCGGTCAGGGTGTTCAGATCGTTCCAATCTTCATTGTCATCACCTAGCCGGTTATAAAGGCTCAAGCGGTTTGCGCTGTTGATGATCAACACAATACCACTATTTTGCGCATAGTCGTTGATGATTTGTGCTTCCTCGCTTGTCCATGCCGTGTCGTAACCGTTGGCCGCATTATCCGATACGGGATAATCATAAGCAGGAGGGATCACGACATAATCCACATTTTCAAGTAGCTCAGCGGTCAGTTCACTTCCATAAGGCAGCACGTTCACTTCGTATCCTGCGTCTGCCAATGCCCAGGCTAACTGTGGCATTCCGGCAGGTGTCATGTGCGGTGATTCGGTGTGATTGGCCAGATAAAGGGCTTGTTTGTTTGCTGAATTTTCATTTCCAGTCGAAGGTGCTGGCATGAAAACCGCGCTCATGGCAAGTTTTCCCATCTCTTCAAACACGTCGATGACTGTTTCAACTCTTTCCACTGTATCGTAGGGCGAATGATATTGGCCACCATACCAGATTCCGCCGTACAAATTACTCAGCTCGTCGCTTTGATAGATCATGTTAATATTTGAGACGTTATAACCAGAAAAACAGCCATTATCCGAGTCAAAAGGCCAATATGAAATAAAAGTATTGATCCCCAGTTGCTGGGCCTGGTCGGTCAGATAAACAGCCAATGGATCGTCTGCAACTCGATCTGTAATGAAGTGGCTGAAAACTAGATTGATCTCAGCGGGTAAACCATCCAGAGGTTGTGAAAGCGCATCCACCTGGATGTTAGCTTGTAACTGGTTCACGATCTCAGAATGGGTCGTGGTGAAGTACGCTGATCCGTATAGGAGGATCTCTTCGCTGCCAAACCACACCAAATAAAGATCATTTACAGGTTGTATTTGTTGTTCATTCAGAACAGACAGGATCTCCATCATGATTACTGAACCGCTACCGTCATCCAATGCACCTGGAGAATTTGGACTATCAAGGTGAGCTGATAACAGCACGGGGGCATCAGAGCGTTGCCCTGGGATATGCACGATCAGGTTGGTGGAAGGGGCAGGATTGAGAACATCGACATCCCATACCACATTGGCATTGGTGATTGACCCAAGTTGATCTTCGTTGGTGATTCCCAGAGGAAGCAGATTCTCGAGTTCAATAAAAAACACTGGGATTTGACCTTCCCAAGAACTACCCTGATAAGCTCCTGCGCCATCTCCAAGGTACGTCCCATGGCTCTCACCGTTTGTATTGGAAAACTGCGTATACAAAATCACGGCTGCCGGACTTGAATCCATGATCCGATAAACATTTTCCCCTGGATTGTATGTATGAACCACGCTTGTATCCACCAGCAGATAGTTCACCAAAGCCACCTGGCCAGCCAGACTGCCGCTTTGAAGTTCAAACAGACTGTCTTCATCGCGAATCCAGACAACTTCACCCGATACTTCTACTGGATCTGAATCAGAATCTGTAACTTCGCCATCAGAATCAAATTGTGTGGTCATACTGATATTATTTCTATGTCCGCGCGGTGAATCTGCTGGAACCTCCACAATCACATCGCCCGCGGTAAAAGTTACACTTGTATTATGATCTTCAGTTCCCACAAAAATATTGAAGTTCTCTCGTTCAAAGGTCATCCCGTGAGCGTTCAACCATTCCAGTTCAACTAACTTGCCCTCAACCAGGTCAAAAGCAAGGCGTTCACCTTCTGTTCCACCACCCCTCCAACCGCTGTGAGATTCTATGCTGGTGAGTTCTGTTAAGAATGCCAACGCTCGATCTGTCGAGAAGGATTCCATCGCATGTTCATATGCCAAAGCATTGTCAACCTCGGTCTCATTCGATGGATTTTCTTCTGAGTGGATTACTGTTTTTTCGCCTCCCTTATTTAGAATTTTAGGAAGGACGAGTACTGAAATCAATGCGATTACAACTATAATAATGAACAAAATGAGCCATGTTTTTTTCTTCATATCTCCTCCATTGACCCATTTATGATACATGAATCAAAACAAAAATACTCCCTACCGCAGTAGGGAGTATTTATGAAAAACGTTTTTTATTTTCCGAAAAGTGCGCTGAAAAAGGCCTTGGTATTGATGGATTGTCCGGAGAGTAAATTCTGCGCCCTGAACATCCGCGCAGCGGATTTTACCAGTACGAAGGCTGTTCCCGCCAGCAGCACCGCTGCCAGAGCAGTTTGCCAGAGTGGAACAGTGGTGGCTGCCAGTCTGGTCATCATGCTAACCGGAGAAGTCAGTGGGAAGAGACTCAAGACAACCGAAAGTGGGCCATCTGGTGCTTGGATGAGGCTGCTGATGAACATCAGCGGAACGATCAGCGGCAAGATGATGACTGTCGTGGTCTGGCTGGCTTCGCGGATATTGGGCACCAGTGCGCCCAAACCGGCCATCAGGCTGGCGTAAACTGCGTATCCCAACAGGAAGAACACGATCCCCCAAATGAGAATGCTCGGCGGCAGCATGAAGGCGTCGCCCAGCGCGAAAGTCTTGCCAGAAAACTGCAGCAGCAGGTAGCCCGATCCTGACCATACCACCGTTTGCAGCAAACCTGCCAAGCCAAGTGCGATGATCTTACCGGTCAACATCTGGCTGGGCGTCACTGACGTCATCAAGATCTCCATCATGCGGTTTTGTTTTTCACTTGAAATGTTGTTCAACAGCAAACTGGAGGAGGTGAGGATGACGATATAGAACAAAAAGGTCACCACATAAGGCAGGAAAAAGGTCAATGGGTTTGAACTACTGCGTACGGGAACGTCTGATAACGCGACTTCCTCAACGTTAAGTGGGTCTTGAACCCGATAGGCCAATTCCACGTTTCCGCCAGTCAATGCATAAGCCATCAGATCTTCAATGGCGCCGGATTGATTGCTTCCACCGATCGGGTTGTAGTCTGGCCGAACGTAGAGGATCTTGCCATTTTCAAGGTAGTCGGCGTCGATCAGATAATATGCGCCGATGTTTCCTTGAGTAACAGCTTCTTTCGCGGTGTTTTCATCGGTAAATTCAACCAGTTTATCCTGATAATACTCGGGGATATCCTTTACCAGACCGCTCTGGTCAATAAAACCTTCCGGAAGGGTGGAGGAATCAGAGACCGGCATGAAGAAGTTTTCGAGTGCCTGGGTGCTGTCGGTCCCGGTCGATTTTTGCAGTCCAGAAACGATCAACAAGATCACGAAACTCATCAAGGGCAACAGAAAAAGAGTTAAAAGGAAGGACCTTCTGGTGACGACATTAATAAATTCATTTTTTAAGATCAGCAGTGTCTTTGACATAAACATCATCCTGTTCTACGAACGCCGAAAGGCTTCTTTGAACGATACTTTCTTTCCATAACGCAGCATGCCGATGCGGAAGATCTTTCCGGCCAGCCACAATGAGAAAACCGCCAATATTACCAGTAGCCCAATGGTGATGGTGATTTGCCACCATGGAATGTTGGTAAATCCAGCGCGCAGGGGCAGGGCGATGGGGGCTGTCAGCGGGAACATGCTTAGGATCACCGCCAGAGTCCCATTGGGATCGAACATGATCTGGCTGACAAACCAGAACGGGATCACGATGGGCAGCGTAAAGAATCCGGCCATTTGCTGGGCTTCTTGGGTTTCAGTGGCCGTGGCGCCCACAGCTCCCATGGCTCCCGCAACCATCACGAACGCCGGGATGAAAGTGCCAGCCATCAACAGCAGGTATTTGAGATCCAGAGCTGGTACCGCGCCGATGTCAAAGAACCGGGGTGCCACTTGCAGTCCGATGACCAAAAAGAGGATCCAAATGACCAACTGGGTCAACCCCACCAGCAGATCTCCGACCACTTTACCCGCCATCAACTGAGTTTGAGACACCGAAGTGACCAAAATCTCCATGGTGCGGTTCTCTTTTTCTTCAACCACGGCCTGAAGCAGATATCCACCGCTGACGTTTACTGCGATCATGAACAAGACGCCTGACAACAGCGGAAGCAGCATTACTGTCCAGTTGTCTTCACTCATTTCGCGGCTGCCATTCATCTCGCGCACCACGATCTCGCTGCCTTCAGTTAAGCGCTTGAAAATGGGTTCCGGCAAGCCTTTGGCCAGGTTGTAAGAAACGAAATCTCCGAAATCATCTTCAGCGTTAGCGCTGGCCTTGGCAGCCGTCTTCATGATGACTTCGCCGGTGGACATGTAATTATCAGAAAAAATGAAATAAGCCTGGATCTGGCCATTATCCAATGCGGATTTGGCAGACTCTTCACTATCAAAAGCGATGGATTCCACACTTTTGAAAAGATCCTTGTCTTCTTGAGGGACCTGTTGCGGGTCAACTAAAATTTCATAAGCGTCAACATAGCCAACCGGTTTATCGTCATACTGCACCCAGACGGAAAGAAAGCCGACTCCCACCAGGAAGGCCACAAAAAATGGCATGCTTAAAATGGCGAACAGGAAACGCTTTCGAAAAACGTGGCGTTTGTATTCGTGCAAAAAAATCAGCCAGAACTTTTTCATGCAGTGGCTCCTTCAGATTGCACGACCTGAATGAAGATCTCGTCCAGCGTGGGGAGTGCGATCTCAAATTGGTCTACAGAGATATTTTTGGCAACCAGTTCGCGTAAAATATCCTGAGAGGTCGTGCCCTTGGCCAGATGCAAAACCGAATGATGGTTGGCTTTTTCCACCGAAACCACACCGGCCAGATCGGTTGGCATCGCCTGCGATGAACGCACGATCACTGCTTCTGTTGCAAACTGTTTGCGAATATCTTCCAATTGCCCATAGAGAACCGTTCTACCTTGATTGATCAGCGCAATTCGGTCTGCCAGTTCCTCGACCTGATGCATTTGGTGTGTGCACATCACGATCGAGGTTCCTTTTGATCTTTCCTCCAACAGCAGGTCCTTCACCATTTGCGTGTTCACCGGGTCAAGCGCGCTGAAGGGTTCGTCGATGATCACGATCTGGGGCTTGTGGATCAGCGTATTGATCAGCTGGGCTTTTTGCTGCATACCCTTGCTCAGTTCCTTCACCTTTTTCTTGCGTGAATGTGCCAGATCGAAGCGCTCAAGATAATCTGAAACGCGATTTCTGGCTTCGGGTTCTTCCAGCCCCTTTAAAGTCGCCAGATAAACCAGGCATCGTTCAAGAGGAATATCCTGGTAAAGCCCGCGTTCTTCAGGTAAATAACCGATCTTGTCCTTTTTTTCCTCCGTCATTTTGCCACCCAGAATATTGACTGTTCCAGTATCCGGTTTGAAAATATCGAGAATGATGCGGATCGAGGTGGTTTTTCCGGCCCCGTTTGGACCCAACAAGCCGAAGATTTCTCCCGGCTCGACGTCGAACGATACTTCATTGACGGCTTTTTGATTTCCAAAGGTTTTTGAGATCTTTTGTACGTTGATGGTAGACATAGTTCATCCTGTGATTAGAAATGTGGTTCCTTTCAGAACCCGGTACTGTTATGGTCAATACGAAAGGGGGTAGAGCAAATGGATTGCTTCAAAAAAGGATAGCATAATCACAATCATAATCGAAGATTGTTATAAATAAATTAGAAATCTCCGTCCTGCTATCGATTCATCCATAAACAACACCCTTTCTTTTTCGGAAAGGGTGTTGTGAAATCTTTTTTCAGCGTTGATTCGTCAGCTCTCTTCCTTGTCGTACGGAACCCCGTCTGCTTCAGGTACGTGGCCTTTCCCCACGAATCCAGCCAGCACGATCATCGTGATGATGTATGGTGCCGTTGAAATGAGTTGAGACGGGATCGTGCTGCCCATCAGCGAGAGTTTTGTGCCTACCGAATCAGCAAAGCCGAACAGAATACCTGCTCCGAAGGCTCCGATGGGTGAATAATTGCCAAAGATCATGGCAGCCAGACCTATGAAGCCTTTGCCTGCGGTCATGTCTTCATTGAAGCGTCCAACTGAGCCAAGTGTGAAGAAGGTGCCTGCCAGACCGGCCACCACGCCAGCCAGCAACACGGCCATCCAACGCGTTCTGATCACGTTGATGCCCAGTGTGTCAGCTGCTTTGGGGTGTTCACCCACGCTGCGCATGCGCAAGCCCCAGCGGGTAGAGAACAACGCCACCTGGATCACGATCAAGAGGATGTACATGAGATAAACGTACATGTTGGCGTTGAAGAAGATCGGGCCGATCAGTGGGATGTCGGATAGCACCGGGATCTCAACCCGTTGAAAGGTGGGGGGGTTGTTTAATAAATCTTGCATGTCGCGCAGGAACTTTTTGGTGATGAAAGCGGTCATACCGGCTGAGAAAATGTTGATCACGGTTCCCGAAATGATCTGATTGATTTTATATTTAATGGAAAGGAGGGCGTGCAGCGCAGCGAGGATGACCGAAGATCCAATGCCGCACACCAAACCCAGCCAGCCATTTTGAGTGACGCTTCCAACCAGCGAAGCGATCAATGCAGCCATCAACATCATGCCTTCGATGGCAATGTTCACCACGCCTGCGCTTTCACATAAGATGCCTGTGAAGGCTGCCAGCACGATGGGTACTGCCAGCAGCACCGAACTCGAGAGCATACCCGCCAGGTTCATCGATTGATCTGCGGCTTGCCAGGTCAAGAAAGAGAAAATAAAAAGCAAGAAGCAAAGGCCCATGATGAGGTTGGTGGCTTTGCCAAAGCCTTTGACCAGTTGGAAGGTTCCTAAGAGTGCGCTGATCGAGGCCAGCACAATGAGGGTGATTTTTGTGGGTAAGATCCAGTCCGCCATCAATCCGCGGGTGATTCCACCTGGGGTCATCGCGAAGGTCGTCATGCTTTCAGCGGTAACGTTGTAAGCGAACACGAAAAAGATGAAGAGTCCCACGATGATCTCGATGATGCCCGTCGAGATTCTGCGGGTCTTCGAGATGTTGCTTACCTTGACGCGTTGAACAGCTAAGGTAGTTGTTGCCATTATTGACCTCCTCCCCATCCGCTGAGGGTGATGCTTGCGGCGGTTTCTTCCTTGGGTTTACGCATTCGATAGAACAGGCGGATGATCGCGGGGGCGGCCACAAACATGATCACCAACGCTTGAATGATCGTGACGATGTCGATGGGGATCTCAGAGACCAACATCATCTTGGTCGAACCGTTGCGCAGAACACCGAAAAGTAATGCTGAGAAAATCACTCCAATGGGGTTGTTGTTGCCCAGCAGCGCCAGGGCAATACTGTCGAAGCCATAACCGGAGGATAAGCCAGGTGTCAGGCTGAAATTGACCGCTAAAACCTCATTCGCACCAGCCATGCCGGCCAGCGCGCCAGAGGCTGCCATGCCGAGGATGGTGGTTTTCACGATGCTCATGCCAGCATATTTTGCAGCCCGCGGATTGGTGCCAACCGTGCGCAAGTTGAAACCCCAGGTGGTTTTGAATAATAGCCACCAAACGACAAATGCCATGGCCAAAGCGATGAAGAATCCAAGATGGAAATTCAGGCCAGGAAAGAGTCTGGGAATTTCTGCTGATTTGTCAATCAACGGGCTGATCGGCGTTTTGGCATCCGGATCGCGGCTTAACGGGCCAGAAAGGAGCCACGAGATGAGGCGATACGTGATGTAGTTCATCATGATGCAGTTGATGACCTCATTGCCGCCGGTCGTGACTTTTAACAGACCAGGGATCATCCCCCATAGTCCGCCTACCACAGCTCCCGCTAGAATAGCCAGGGGCATGTGAATGTAGCCAGGCAAACCGTGGAACGTGATGCCAACATAAGTGGCTGCAGCAGCACCCATGTAGAGTTGACCTTCCACGCCGATGTTGAAAAGTCCGGCGCGAAAACCCAGCGCGCAAGCCAGGCCAGCCAGAATATAGGGTGTGGTTTGCACCAGGCTGCCGAGGATCGGTTTAAAGACCGTCTGAACAGATTTCGCGTCACCGTTGCTGAACGCTTTGGAGATGGCAGCGGGGTCTACAATGGCTCCCCTGAACATGGCCCAGTAAGCTGAGCCGATCTCAGAGAATGCCTGACCAATGCCTTTGAAAAAATTTTCCTTGAAGGCGTCATAGACAGTGAAGCTGGTGGTCGCGATCAAGATCGCTCCAAAGACCAATCCGGTCAGAATGGCCAGGGCAGGGATTTGAATGGCTTTCCAGAAGCTTCGTTTCTTCTTCTCGGATGTACCTTCCCCGGTGATTTCCTGAAGGACCTTTTTACCTAGATCTTGTTTTTCGAGATTGTTCTTTTTCAATTGAGCACCTCGCTAGAACGTGGCTTCTACTACTTTTGCGGTTTCTTTTTCAAGTTTCTCCGGAACGACACCGGCCATTAACAAGCCGAGTGTTTCCTTTGAGATCTCGTCCGCGTTGACGATCGCCAGGATCTTTCCACGGTACATCACCGCGATCCGGTCCGAAAGCTCGATCACTTCATCCAGTTCAGGTGAGACAAGCAAAACAGCGTTCCCCTCATCCCGTTTTTGGATGATCCTTTTATGGATGTATTCAATCGATCCCACATCCAAACCGCGGGTCGGTTGTGATGCCACCAGCAGTTTGATCGGGCGTGATAGCTCGCGCGCAATGATCACCTTTTGCTGGTTTCCACCTGAGAGCGAACCCACGGGGGTCATCGCGCTCGGGGTTCGAATATCGAAATCTTTGATCAGTTGGTTCGAGGTCTCGAGTATCTTGTCAAATTGAAGATTCACCCCTTTGGAGAAGGGATCCAGGTAATAAGTGCACAAGACCAAGTTATCCGCCACAGGGAAAGGTAGCACCAATCCGTCTGCCTGGCGATCTTCAGGCACATGGGCCAGGCCGGTTTCGGTGATCTGACGGGGACTGGAATTTGAGATTTCCTTACCATCAAAGAGGACGCTCCCCGAGTGCAGTTTGGCTAATCCGGTGATCACTTTAACCAGTTCGGTCTGACCATTTCCTTGAACACCGGCGATACCTAAAACCTGACCTGAATGCACGTCAAAAGACACATGATCCACGACCACTTGTCCGGTAGAATCGGTTACCACCAGGTCTTTAACACTTAGTACTGCGTCGCCCGGCTTTTTGACGGCTTTATCCACCACCAGGTTAACTGCCCGTCCTACCATCATTTCAGCCAGTTTCTTCTTGTCAGCCTGTTTGGGGTCAGCTTCTCCAACCACCGCGCCTCTGCGGATTACCATGATGCGGTCTGAGATATCAAGCACTTCGCGTAGTTTGTGCGTGATGAAAATGATTGATTTTCCCTGCTTGGTGAGTTCGCGCATGATCCCAAACAACTCGTTGGCTTCCTGAGGGGTGAGCACCGCGGTTGGCTCGTCAAAGATCAGAATTTCAGCGTTGCGGTACAGAAGCTTAATAATCTCGACTCTTTGCTGCACGCCGACCGGCAGGTCCTTAACAGAATCATCTGGATTGACTTCAAGGTTGTATTGCTTCGAGATTTCTCTGATCCGTTTTGCGGTCTTGGGTCTGTCTAAAAAGTCACCAGCCTTAACCGGTTCAGAACCAAGCATCACGTTCTCGGTAACCGTAAACACCGGGATTAGCATGAAATGTTGGTGCACCATGCCGATACCTGAATTGATCGCATCGGTTGGGCAGGTGATCATTACCTTTTTTCCATCCACCAGGATTTCACCTTCGTCGGGTTGGTAAAGGCCGTAAAGGATATTCATCAACGTGGATTTACCGGCACCATTTTCACCCAACAAAGCCAGAATTTCACCTTTGTTGAGTGATAGATCAATGTGATCATTTGCCAAAACACCTGGGAATTGTTTCGTGATCCCTTTAAGCTGGAGAATCGGAACCATAAAAATACTCCATTTCTTAGGTTGGGTTTATTGAGTAAATTTTATCACAAGCAGGGGGTTGGGTGTCAGACAATTGTCTTAAAAATAAAGAGGTTGGAGAACCATCTCCAACCTCTTTTGTGATCTAAAGAACGATCTTAGGGAACCTGAGCGTACGCAGGATTCAGGGTGATCGCACCGGAGATCAAGTCAGCCTTGATGGTCTCGAGCTCGGCCTTGGTCTCGGCGGTAACAACGCTGTCGAGATCATGGAAGCTGGCGACTGCAACGCCGCCGTTCTCAAGGGTACCAACATAGGTGGCGCCAGCGAAGGTGCCGTCAACTGCGGTGCCGATGATGCCGGTCGTGACAGTATCCATGTTTTTCAACACGGAGGTCAGGATGATGGCCTTGTAATCGGAAGCGAAGTTGTACCAGTCGGAATCGACACCGATCAGGTAGATCGGAGCTTCAGCGGTGGTGCGTTCGGTGATGGCTTCGGCAGCGCCGAGACCAATGGAACCACCAACGGGCATGATGATGTCAGCGCCTTCGTCCATCATGTTCTCGGCCACGGTCTTGGCTTTGGCAAGATCAATGAAGTCATCGGTGAATGTACCGGTCTGTGTTTCAGTGTCCCATCCGAGGACCTGCACGTCAGTGCCTTTTTGTTCATTGTAGTACTGCACACCACGAGCGAAACCGTCCATGAAGATGGCGACGGTGCTGTAGTTGGCTCCACCAAAGGTGCCGACGACGCCGGTCTTGGTGACGCTGGCAGAAACATAACCCACCAGGAATGCGGCCTGGTCAGTCTGGTAAGCCTGGGCAACGATATTGGGGAAAACTTCGCCCCAGTTGAAGTCAACGATGGAGAATTTCGCATCGGGGTTGGCAGCAGCAGCAGCTTTGGTGTTGTCAGCCAAAGCCCAACCAACGGTGATGATCAGGTCGCAGCCTTCATCTAAGAAAGCATTGATGTTCTTCTCATAGTCAGAGGCATCGGTGGATTCAAGGAATTTACCTGATACGCCGTATTTTTCCTCTGCATCAGTGACACCCTTCCATGCGGTCGCATTGAAGGATTTGTCATCGATACCACCAGTATCTGAAACCTGGCAGACTTTGAAGGTATCTTCGGCTGGGGCTGCTTTGCCGCAGGCGGTCAAGAGCATCGCAACAACCATTAAGACGGAAACAACTACTAACAGCTTCTTGGTCATTATTTCTCCTCCTACAGAGAATGAAATTGATGGGGCTTGTGCCCCATGATGTCTTTAGTATATCGTCATTTATACCCGGATGCAAGTAGTGGAACTTCGAAAAGGAGCGAAATGTCTGACATTTCGCTCCTTTTTCGGATATTTTAAGCTTGATTTGCCGCTTCGAGTTTCATTTTTTCTTCGTGATGGCGGTCTTTTACCTTGAGCATGCATAACAGTGCACAGATCATAAAGAAAGCGCCGAAGAAGAACAGCACCCGGTAGTTATAATTGATCTTCTCAACCAGCAGACCACCCAGGGTTGGGCCTAATACGGCGGCAGTTTGCGAGAAGAAGTAATACAACCCGGTGAAAGCTCCGATGCGTCCTTCATCTCCCAGGTCGTAGACCAACGGCAGACTGTTGACGTTGATCCAGGCCCAGAAGAATCCCACAAAAACGAGGATCACGATGAAGGCGATCAGTCCATTGGCGAAGAAATAGCTGAACAGGAAGAGGGGGATCAAGCCGATCAGACCGTAGATGATCGTCTTGCGTCGACCGATCTTGGTCGCGATGAAACCTGAAGGAATACAGAAGGCCAGGAAGGAGAGGTTGGCAACCGCGGATACGATCGAAGCGATCCCGGGTTCGATCTTTAGGCTGAAGACAGCAAAAGAAGAAAGCCCTGTCTCAATGGCGTTGAAACCGGTGAACCAGCAGAAGATTGCGAGCAGTACCAGCAGGATGGATTTATCTTTGTTGGCAAAAACATCCTTAAGATTCTGAAACAGTCCCTTCGTGCTGCGGCTGGCTTCTTCATCTACGCCCAATCTTTCTTTGGGTTCCTTGACGAAAATGAGAACGACTGCCAGAGCTACGGTCATGGCGATGGCACCGGCGATGAATGGACCAGATCGACCAAATTGCTTAAAGATCATTCCACCGACCACGAATGACAGCACACCAGCCAGACCACCCATCAGGTTGATCACGCCGTTGGCTTTACTACGTTCATCTGCTTTAAAGAGATCGCCCAGCCATGCCACCACTGGTGAGCGGAACAACGCCATGCCGAAGTTGGTGACCAGAATGAAGACCGCCACCGCGATCACCGATTGCGCCAGCGGGATTGACACGAAACCAATCAGGGCGATGGGTAGACCCAACAGCACCCAGGGTTTCCTCCGTCCAAAGCGATTCCAGGTGTGGTCGCTGCGATTGCCCACCCAGGGCTGAACAAAGATGTTGATGATGTTGTCCCAGGTCATGATGAACATGGCCAGGGCGGGTCCTAACCCGAACCCCAAGAAGTTCTCGATCGAGGATTCAAATTGTGGGTTGCCCGCTTGCAAGATCAGGGGTACCCACTGGTTGAAGACAGGCCATAGAATACTGATCCCAAAAAAGCCAAAACCGATCAAAAAAGTTCGACCCCAGGGGAATTTCTTCTTTTCCATTGATAGCTCCTTTTTAATGAAAATGATTGGGTGGTTGTTTCTACGTCACGATCTACTCTTTAAGCAGATCGGGTCGGTTCTTCTTTGTCCTCAGTATGGATTGTTCTCTTCGCCAACGCGCGATTTCAGCGTGATTGCCTGATAAGAGAACTTCTGGCACCTTCCAGCCGCGGTACTCTTCAGGCCGCGTGTAATGCGGATATTCCAGCAAGCCGTTCGAGAAGGAATCATCATCCGCACCGTCCGGGTCGCCCAGCACTCCCGGTAAAAAGCGCGATACAGCGTCGATCACGATCATGGCGGGCAATTCTCCGCCGGTCAACACGTAATCTCCGATCGAGATTTGATCGGTCACCAGGTATTCACGCACTCTTTCATCCACACCCTCATATCTCCCACACAAGAGCGCGATGTGCGGCAGGGCGGCCAGTTCACGCGCCACGGCAGTAGTAAAGGGTCTGCCTTGCGGGCTCATCAAGATCACCGGGCAGCGGGGTGGTGCGCCTAGCACGGATTCGATGGCGTCAAAGATCGGGGCGGCTTTCATCACCATCCCTCCGCCACCGCCATAAGGCGGTTCATCGGTCACATGGTGTTTGTCTGCCGTCCAATCCCGGATGTTGTAAAGGTTCACGTTGATCAATTGTTTCTCTTTGGCTCTTTGCAAAATGCTCGAGTCAAGATAGGGTTGAAATACACCGGGGAACAGGGTGAACACATCAAATTGCATGGCTTCATTCTAGCCAAAACCGGTTGTCAAGGCAAGTTTTTTTAACCTTCAGTAATTAATACGCGATATTTCTACCATATTGGGTCTCTTGACTCTCATTGGTTCCGTTGGTAAGATGAAATCCTATGTATATTAAAGGCTCCAAATGGAACATGCAGCGCAAGCGAAAAAGGGCCAATCCGTTCAGGATTGTCATGCTCCTTTTGGTGGTTGGCACGTTGATCTATTTTGATCGCATGGTGGTTCCCACGATACCTCCCTTGTTTATGGCAACCCCAACTGCCACGCGCCCTCCTGAATCCTTCATTACTGACGCTCAAAAGTTGGAAGCGGATGGCAAATATGCCATGGCCATTCAAACTTACGAACAAGCGGTCCAGGCTGATCCTCGCAATCCTGCCAACCACATCGCGCTGGCCAAACTCAATGTTTATACCAATAATTATGAAGAAGCCATCAAGAACGCTCAAAATGCCCTGATGGTTAACCAGAATAATGACACTGCACTCGCTTTGCTTGGGTGGGCTTTTGGTTTATCCGGTGATTACATCCAGGCGCTTGACAAACTGGAAGACGCGATTGCCATCAACCCCAGCAATGCGTCGGCTTATGCCTACCTCACTGAGATTTACGTCTACATGATGCAGGTCGGGCAGGGGCCTCTCGACATCCTGGATTTGGCGCGTGAGTCTTCTCGCAAGGCGGTCGAACTGGCACCCAACACGCTCGAGACCCACCGCGCGCGTGGATTTTTACTTGAGTGGACCGCGAATTATGAAGAGGCGGTCACCGAATTTGAAGAAGCCATCAAGATTAATCC
Source organism: uncultured Anaerolinea sp. (assembly GCA_964599995.1). GTDB lineage: Bacteria > Chloroflexota > Anaerolineae > Anaerolineales > Anaerolineaceae > UBA6107. Next base: position 15,666 of record CAZRHZ010000006.1, read on the forward strand.
CAACATCGCGGATCTGCACCTTGAACTGGCCAACAACTACAACGCCATTGAAGAATATAACGAAGCCATCACAGAATATTCCATGGCCAATTCATTGAACCCCAGTGACCCAACCCCACTGACCCTCATCTCGCGCACGTATTTCAAGAATGGTGATTATGCCAAGGCCATTCAATACGCCGAGACTGCTTTGGCGCTGGAGCCGACCAATCCTCGTCTATATGGAAACCTGGGCCTGGTCTACTGGAAGAACCAGCAATATCTTGACGCGGTTGATGCTTTGCGCCTGGCGGTCAGGGGTGGAGTTGCCTCCACGGGTGAAACGGTTACAGGTCTTGAGCTTGCCTACGACCGAATTGGAGAGTATTACTACACTTACGGCCTGGCTCTGGCCAAGACCAATCAATGTGCTGAAGCACTTCAGATCGCCCAGGCAGTCGCGACTGGCTTGCGGAATGATGATATTGCACAATACAACGCGCAAGAAGTGATCCTCATGTGCGAACAGATTGCCAAACAGGGTACAACTGAACCCTATACCGCAACGCCGACTCTCGAAGGATCTTCCATACCGGAAGCTACTGTCACTCCTGAGCCCTGAGTTCTTACACGGCCATTCAAAAATGATCGACTATAACGGCAAGAGATTTCTCTTCGGCAAACCCAAACGCAAATCGAATCCGGTTAGGATTTTCATTGGCTTATTGATCCTGCTTGCCTTATTGTTTGTACTGCGCGGCCTTTCCACAGGCAAGATTCAACCCATCTTCAGGATTACGCCCACTCCCACACGTACCTTTGGTTCCTATGCTCAGGAGGGTGAGATCCATTTCATTTCAGGCAACCTTGAAAAAGCCATTGAAGCCTACAAAGACGCGGTCATGGTCGACCCGAACGATCCTGAATTGTGGGCTGAACTGGCACGCATTCAAGTCTATTCCACATCGCAATTTACCACCGACCTTGAAAAGAAAACCCGCCTTGAAGAAGCTTTTGCATCCATAGACGCAGGGCTCAAGGTTGATCCCGAAAACAGCCAACTTTACGCGGTGAAGGCTTTCGTGTGCGACTGGTATGGGGTTTCTTCCATTGCAGGGGATGAATGGCAGAATTACCTGATCGATGGCGAACGCGCCGCCATTATGGCTTTACAGTACGACAGCACCAATGCCTATGCCTTGGCCTATTACGCAGAACTGTTGGTCGACCAGCAGAAATGGGTGCAGGCGCAACAATATATCCAGCAGGCCATTGATCGTGATGCCACGATCATGGACGTGCACCGTGTGATGGGTTACGTGAACGAATCCACCGCCAATTACAAGCAGGCCATCGAGGAATATAAAAAAGCGATCGAGATCACACCCAATCTGAATTTTCTATACATCTCTCTGGGTGCGAATTACCGTAAACTGGCCAACCTGAGTGTTTATGAAGCAGAAAAAAATAATTACTATGACCTTGCCCTTGATGCGTTTGACCAGGCGGCCACCATCAACGAACGTTTGGGAGTGAAAGATCCCATTCCGTTGATTTCCATTGCGAACACCTATATTCAGCAGGGATATCCTTTGGTGGCGTCCACGAACATTCTGGCTGCCCTTAATTTCAAACCGCAAGACCCCGATACCTACGGGCAGGTGGGAGTGATTTATTACAAAGCCCGCAATTACGAAGGTTCGATCCTGCCGCTTAAATGCGCGGTGCGCGGTTGCACTGCCATGGAATCTTGCACTGTTCGCAACAGCGGCTTGGAGTGTACTGAGGAAGAATCCAACACTCCGGCCATCGTAATAGAGGGATTGCCCTTAACCTCAACCACCGTTCTCTATTATTACATCTATGGCTCAGTTCTGGCGGGTATGAACACCCGCTCGACTAACTACTGCGTTGAAGCCATGGATATTTTTGACACGATCACGGCCGGGTTTGGGGGGGATGAGACCATCATGGCCATCGTGAATGAGGGTGTGGCCATCTGCGAGAACTACTCAGTGGCAATCACCCAGACCGCTCTGGCTCGCGTTCCAACGTTGGATCTTACCACCACACTGACCCCGTCTGACGATGGCACACCTTCTACCAATGGAGCTGCGACTTTATCCCCCACGCCAACCCCCACCGCAACGCCCACCGTCACGCCCACTCCCCGATAAGCAGTGTCTGACAAACCAATTTGATTAAAAGTCTTCAGGGAAATCTGCTTCTACTCGAGCAACCATTCCAGCGCAAGTGAACGGTCGGTAAAGATTTTCACATTCTGTCCGCGGTTCACGGCCACATCCTCAAAGAATTTTCCTTGTTCGACATGCGATGCATCGACCAGGATGGCCCTCTTCAATTGATGGATGTTTTGTCCGATGGTGACCAGAAAGTCATCATGCCTCGTGGGTAAATGGAACAGATCGACGATCGAAAAGGCTAATCGCGCTTCACGGAAATCAGAAAGGATGCGTTTGCATTGATGCTGCTTCACGACCGATTTCATATCTGTCGCGTATTTTCTCAATGCGGGTCGGTTGGTATTACCGATAACTGTTCCTTCAATATATTGTTCTTCTGGGTGATAAGTGATGGTAAACGTCATGCTTCAAGAATCCCTGTAACTCTATCAATAATTTTTTTATTATACCAAGTTCAAACTAAAGACGGGACGAGAATGGATCTGGATTATGGATCTCAGTCACTTAAAATTGAGGGGTAAGTATTTGCTTATTTATCAGAATTTTATTAGAGTTTTTAACAATCTCTTGACTCACAAAATAATCACGGGTATGATTGAGAAAGTGTTAGCACTCGCTAGCGGCGAGTGCTAAAAAACAAAAAATCAGATCATTCCTATTTTGGAGGCAAGTATGGCGCTAAATTTGAAACCCTTAGGCAGTCGTGTCATCGTTGAACCCACGGAAGAGAACGAAGTTACCGCGGGCGGCATCGTTTTACCTGAAACTGCCAAAGAAAAACCCCAAAAGGGTCTTGTTCTCGCTGCTGGTCCTGGCGATCGCGATGAAGATGGCGACCGCATTGAAATGGACGTCAAAGTCGGAGATACCGTCTTGTTTGCCAAGTACGGTGGCACTGAGATCAAAGTGGACGGCAAGAAATTGTTGATCCTGCGCGAGAGCGACCTACTCGCAATCGTTGGTAAGTAAGTCATTATTCTAATAAAGGAGTAAACCCCTATGGCAGCAAAACAACTGGTATTCGGTGAAGAAGCACGTCGCAAACTTAAGAATGGTATTGATGTCGTTGCGACAGCTGTTGTTACCACCCTCGGACCCAAAGGCCGCAATGTGGCCATTGACCGCAAATTCGGTTCTCCGACCATTACCCATGACGGCGTGACCGTGGCAAAAGAGATCGAATTGGATGATCCCTATGAGAACATGGGCGCCCAATTGATCAAAGAAGCCGCAACCAAAACCAACGATATCGCTGGTGACGGCACCACCACTTCAACCCTGCTCGCTCATTCCATCGTGAATGAAGGTTTGAAAACCCTGGCCGCTGGCGGCAACCCCATGCTCCTGAAACGTGGCATTGAGATCGCTACCCAGAAAGTTTCTGAAAAGATCAAAGGTTTCGCGATTCCCATTTCAACCCGACAGGATATCGCCTCTGTGGCCACCACTTCCGCTCAGGATGCCTCTATCGGCGAGTTGATCGCTGATGTGATGGACAAAGTCGGCAAAGATGGCGTCATCACCGTTGAAGAATCCAAAGGCCTTGAATTTGAAAAAGAGTACGTGGAAGGTATGCAGTTCGATCGCGGTTACATTTCCGCCTACTTTATCACTGATTCCGATAAAATGGAATCCATCATCCCCGAACCCTACATCCTGATCTACGACAAGAAGATCTCCGCCGCCCAGGATATCGTTCCCATCCTCGAAAAACTCGTCCAGACTGGCAAACGCGACCTCGTCATCATCGCTGAAGACATCGATGGCGAAGCACTGGCCACCCTGGTCCTCAACAAACTGCGCGGCATGCTCAATGTACTGGCCGTCAAAGCCCCCGGTTTTGGCGATCGCCGTAAAGCCATGCTCCAGGATATCGCCATCCTGACCGGCGCCCAGGTCATCTCTGAAGAGACCGGTCGCAAGCTTGAAACCGTCACCATCGCTGACCTCGGCCGTGCCGAAAAGGTCACCGCTGACAAAGACAATACCACCGTCATCGGTGGCAAGGGTGAAGAAGCCCAGATCAAAGGCCGCATCGAACAGATCCGCATCGAGATCGACAAGACCACCAGCGATTACGACCGAGAGAAACTGCAAGAACGTCTGGCCAAACTCTCCGGCGGCGTTGCCATCATCCGTGTTGGCGCAGCCACCGAGACCGAACTAAAAGAAAAGAAACACCGCGTCGAAGACGCTCTCTCTGCGACCCGCGCAGCCGTCGAAGAAGGTATCGTCCCCGGTGGTGGTGTGGCTCTTATCAACGCCATGACCGTCCTCGATGACCTCAAACTCGACAGCGAAGACGAACAGATCGGCGCAAAGATCGTGCGCAAAGCTCTTGAAATGCCCATGAAAAAGATCGTCGAGAACGCCGGCAAAGATGGCGCAGTGATCGTCGAGGCCGTTCGCGCAGCACAGAAAGCCAAGAAGAACGACAAGATCGGCTATGATGTCATCAGAGACGACTATGTGGATATGATCAAGGGTGGTTTGGGTGATCCCGCCAAGGTAACTCGCGGAGCCCTCGAGAACGCGGCCTCCATCGCCGCCATGATCCTCACCACTGAAGCTTTGATCACTGAACTCCCCGACAAGAATCCTCCCGCCATGCCCGCCGGCGGCCCCCCAATGGATTATTAGTTCAGAAAAATCATTACAAAAAACTGACAGGCATAGACGCCTGTCAGTTTTTACTTAATGAGGAGTATGGTAGTATAGAAATGGGTGAAACCCTTCATCCGTACATCTTAAAAATTGGAGAGGCAAATGAAACAAATTCGGGTTCTTCAATGGGGTTTGGGAGCCATGGGAAGTGGCATGGCCAGATTGATGCTTGAAAAGGCAGGCTTGAAAATTGTGGCAGTCGTAGACGCCAGACCTGATTATTTGGGCAAGGATTTGGGCGAAGTGCTGCAGCTCGGAAAAAAAGTTGGCGTGAAGATCACTAACGATCCTGATTCTGTCTTAAAGAAAGAAAAAGTGGATATTGTTTTGATTGCCACGACCTCCTGGTTGAAGGAGCAAGTGTCTGACCTGCGCAAGATCTTAAAGGCAGGCATCAACTGCGTTTCCATCGCTGAAGAAATGTCGAACCCTTATGCCCAAAACCCGAAATTGGCAAAAGAACTTGACAAGCTGGCCAAAGAAAATGGAGTCAGCATTGTTGGCACAGGTGTGAATCCCGGGTTCGTGTTGGACTTATTAGTGGTTGCGCTGACCGCTGGAAATCACAGCGTTGAACGGATCGAAGCCTCCAGGGTGAACGACTTAAGCCCTTACGGCCCCACTGTCATGAACAGCCAGGGCGTGGGTACTTCTCCAGATGAGTTTCGCGCAGGCATCGCGGATGGCACCATCGTCGGACATGTGGGTTTTCCCGAATCCATCTACATGATCAGTGACGCGCTTGGGTTGGGTGTGGATCGCATTGAGCAGATCCGTGAACCGATCATCAGCAAGGTTGCCCGCGAAACCAAATATGTCAAAGTTGCCCCTGGCATGGTGGCCGGTTGTGCGCATACCGGAATCGGCTATAGTGGGAATAAAGAAGTCATCAAACTGATCCATCCACAGCAAGTGTTGCCCGGATTGGAAGGCCAGGACACCGGAGACTATATTAATATCTACGGCAAACCAGAAGTGCACATGGCCATCAAACCCGAGATTGCGGGCGGCGTGGCCACTGAAGGCATCGCCGTGAATTTGCTACCCCTGGTTGTGGCAGCCACCCCCGGCCTCAAACGCATGATCGACCTGCCCATTCCAGCAGCCTTGATGGGCGATTCGGCGTATATCCGACGGATCTAAGCGCCGAATAACTGAAAATATCCTCACATAGGAATGGCGATTAGATGACTCGAATACAAAAAGGTTCGTGGGTTGAAATTGAACAAGTTGTTCTCACTCCTCAGCAGCGAGCGCCTTCTCTACCTGAAGACACGCGTAAAGTGCCCTACACGTTAAGGGTATCTGGATTCTTACTTCAAGACGCAGACCTGGGCAACGATGTTCAGGTGAAAACCATCATCGGCAGAACCTTGTCTGGCGAACTGAAACGTGTGAACCCAAGCTACTCGCACTCCTTCGGAAACACCGTGCCCGAACTGCTTAAGATCGGCACGGAGGAGGAGGCTAAATGACACAGCGTGACATTTCATACGACGCTGTCATGGCTCGCAAGAACGAGATCATGAAAAGTTCCATGCAGTTGGACTATTCTGATTTCATTTTCAGCCCGATTGCCTTTGATTATGAACGCATGATGCAAGCTACTGGCTACGATATTGAAAGCATTATGCGCATCCAACATGAAACCAAGGTGGGCAATACCCCCCTGTATGAATTGAAGAATATCACAGCCGCGGTGCGCAAGATCAGCCCCGCCGGCAAAGGTGCCCGCATCTTCGTTAAAGACGAAGCCGCCAACGCTTCAGGTAGTTTCAAGGCACGCCGTGCTTCGATCAGCGCTTTTGACGCCCTGAAAAAAGGTTACAAGGGTGTCATCGCAGCCACCAGCGGAAATTACGGGGCTGCGGTGGCGTCGCAAGCTGCGCAGCGCCGGCTGAAATGCATCATCGTGCAGGAAATCTATGACAGCCGCGGAGTGGGCCAGCCCGAGATCATTGAGAAAGCCAGAGCTTGTGAAGCGTATGGCGCTGAGGTGCTGAGGCTTAGCGTGGGACCTGAGTTGTTCTATATGCTCTTGCGGACCCTCGAAGAAACGGGCTTTTTCAACGCCAGCCTATATACCCCTTTTGGCATCCGTGGCGTGGAAAGCCTGGGCTACGAGGTTGCCAACCAGATCAAGACTGAGTGCGGCCAATTCCCGGATGCGGTGGTGGTAACCAATGCCGGAGGTGGAAACCTGACGGGTACAGCCCGTGGTTTACTGGCAGCCGGAGCGGAAAAAACCAGAGTGATCGCCTGTTCAGTGAATTTAACTGGACTTCACATGGCTTCAGACAACGATTTCAACCGCAAATCCTTCACCACCGGCCATACCGGATTTGGCATTCCGTTCTCGACCTGGCCAGACAGAGTTGATGTTCCACGCAATGCTGCCCGCAGTTTGCGTTATATGGATGAATACCATCTGATCACACAAGGTGAGGTTTTCTACATTACCGAGCTGCTCACCAAGCTTGAAGGTCTTGAACGCGGCCCGGCCGGGAACATCAGCCTGACCGCCGCAGTTTCACTTGCCCGCGAGATGGACAAAGACCAGATCGTTGTCGTGCAAGAAACCGAGTACACCGGAGCCGGAAAGCATCACAACAGCCAGCTCTCCTTTGCCCGCGAGAATGGCATCGACGTGCGGGTGGGTGATCCTCATGAAGACCACCCAGGCAAAAATATCATCCTGCCTGAAAGGCTGGAACAGGTCTGCAGCAAACGCGAAGACATGCAGCATTTGAGGCAATCGTATCTCGCCAATGCGGCAAAACATCATCCCGTTGAAAAATGGACTGACCAGGATATTGACTTCCTGGCTGCTGACATCAAACAAACGCCAACCTGGGTGAAAGAAAACCTCCCTGGTTGATCCATCTTCTGTTAAAAAGGAAATTCAAATGACTCAGGACCGGATTAAGAATTTTGAAACTCGTCGGGTTGAGTTGGAAAAACTCAGCGATGAAGAATTGAAAACCCGCTTTTGGGACTTGTGCAATCAGGTGATCGCACCCATCGTTGACCTCGCCAAGACCCACACGTCACCATCCATTGAACGGTCTGTTTTGCTGCGCATGGGCATCGATAGTATCAGTGCTCACAAGGTCGTTGACCTCATTGTCGAAGCAGGCTTGCTGGGCAAGGGCGCCGGTCATGTGGTGCTCGAAGTATCCAAAAAGAACCACGTGGATATCCGTGGCGCTGCCGCAGCCATTATCGAGAATAAAGAAACTTTGAACGACTTGTTCAAGTAGACGAGGATGATGAGATGAGCCAAGTACCTCTTGACCCAAACACGAAACTTGATATTGACGCCATCATGGAAGGATTGGAACACTATCATCCCCGCCGCAAAGGTTGGACATGGCGTGAAGTTCCCTCTGAAGGCGTTGACATGGGGCCTTTCCATTATCGCAACATGTCTCTTCCCCTGAAAAAAAGCATTGGGCTGCCAGCATCCAAGTATTTTGACAATATTGATCCACAGCCCAGTTGTGTGGTGACCACCGAAATCGCTTCAGGACGCTTCGAAGATGATATCCGCCGCATGCGCATGGCGGCCTGGCACGGTGCCGATCATTTGATGGTCATCCGCACTACGGGGCAGAGCCATATTGACGGGTTGCTCGAAGGTACCCCCGAGGGCATCGGCGGTGTGCCCATCACGCGCAAGCAGATCCGCGCCAGCCGTAAGGCTTGCGACATGATCGAAGATGAAGTTGGCAGGCCAATCAATTTCCACAGTTATGTTTCTGGTGTGGCGGGCCCTGAAGTGGCCGTCCTTTTCGCTGAGGAAGGCATCAATGGTGCCCACCAGGATCCCCAGTACAACGTGTTGTATCGCAATGTCAACATGTACCGCTCCTTTGTGGATGCCGCAGAAGCCAAGAAGGTAATGAACGGCGCGCGCATCTTCCAGATCGACGGGGCACACAACGCCAATGCGACCGCTAAAGCCGGTTGGTTGGTCATGCCCGAGTTGATGGTCCAGCACGGACTCAACTGTGCTTTCTCAGTTGCGGTGGGCATGGATAAAGACTTGATCGGGTTGAGCACCGTACCGCCCGATGCACCTCCTGCTCCAAAATTGTGGTACGACCTTCCATACGCGGTTGCGTTGCGCGATTTCTTCTCTGAATTCAAGATGCGCGCGCAGCAGAACACCCGCTACATTGAGGCGGATATTGAAGAGGCCATCCGCACGCACACCATCGACACCTTGATCTCAATGCTCACCAGCGCTGATATCCAGAGTACCATCACCCCCGATGAAGGGCGTAATATTCCCTGGCATTACAACAACATTCGCGGTGTGCAAACGGTCAAACAAACCTGGGCAGCTTTGGATGGCATCAAGGAACTGGTCGGCATTAAACGAAATGGTCCCCTGGGTGAAATGGTGCGTGATCTCAAGATCAGAGCCATCGCTTTTCTGGAGGAAGTCATTGCCTCTGGTGGATATTTCACCGCGGTGGAAGAAGGTTTCTTCGTCGATTCTGCCAAATTCCCCGAACGCAATGGGGATGGCATCGCCCGTGATGGCAAGGGTGGCGTGGCCGTGGATACGATTGTGGCACGCGACGCGGATTACTACGCTCCGGTTTGCGACCATTTCGGCGTCAATCATCTCCCTGCCGGGGTTAAACATGCCTGTGATCTGATCGACGGTTGCACCCTGTGCAAACCCGACAAGATCGTCTACATCGACGAACTGGATTCTGAAGACAACTGCCAGAAACGTTTGCAAACCACGCTTCCCTATCGCAAGGGAGGCAAGGTTAAACCCGAAGCGGAATGGGCTGGCGATGGCACCATCCTGACCCAATTCTTCGTGCCGTTACCTGAAGATTTTGCGGCAGTTTATGGCATCGAAATGGCAAAAAAGATGGGGCTTGAAGACCCGCAGGTGGTGAACGTTCAAGTGTTGCAGCCGGCTGAAGGTTGTTTTGTTGAAGTAAAAGGCAAGGTGACCTTTGACATCGATGTGAGTTCACTCAAGGTGCCGAAGAAAGAAGTTTTACTTCCTGAAGATGAACTGCGCGAAGCGGTCAAGAAACTTGCGTTGAAGGTTGTGGCTGCCACGGTTGGCGAAGATGAACACAGCGTCGGCTTGCGAGAGATTTTGGATATCAAGCACGGCGGCATCGAAAAATATGGCGTCAAATATCATTACCTAGGCACCTCTGTGCCGGTCAGCAAGATGATCGATGCGGCCATTGAAACGGGAGCCCATGCCATTCTGATCTCCACCATCATCAGTCATAACGACATTCACCGAACCCAGATGAAGAAATTGGCTGATTTGTGCGTCGAACGCGGAGTGCGAGACCGCCTGATCCTGATCGCGGGCGGCACACAGGTGAACCGCGAAATGGCAGCCGAAACTGGACTGGATGCCACATTTGGACGTGGAACCAAGGGCATTCAGGTGGTGGATGCCATGATCAAGAACCTGCGCAAACGCGGCCTGGCCTGAGTTTCGGAGCTGCTTTGCAGAGCGTCGAGTTTCTCACTGTCGAGGTTGGTTCCACCATCACCAAGGTGAACGGGTTCATTTTGCTGCCTGAAGGTCGTTTTAAACCGGTTAGCCAGGGGTTTGCGCCCACTTCGATCGATCAGGGGAACGTCCTTTTAGGATTTCATGAAGCCCTGGACAATATGGGCTCGAAATCTCCTCAGGGAGTCTTAAAAACAAATACATTTGTAAATAGTTCAGCCGCGGGCGGTCTACGCATGACCGTCCACGGCTTGACTTTTGGCATGACCGCCCGCGCTGCCCGTGAAGCAGCGCTGGGTGCCGGGGCTATTGTGAAAATGGTCACTGCTGGTTTGTTGGAAGAATCCGAACTTGATGAGGTCCGATCGATCAAGCCCAATATCATCTTGCTGGCAGGGGGTGTTGAACATGGCGAGAAAGGCATCGTACTCAAGAACGCCCGCTCCATCGCTGGGTTGGGTCTTAAAGTGCCCGTGGTCTATGCCGGCAACTCGGCCATCCGAAGACAGATCCAGGAGATCTTCAGCCAGACCAACACTGAACTACTCTTTGCCGAAAATGTTTTTCCAGAAGTGGATGTGCTGAACACTCTGCCTTTACGCAAGGTGGTGCATGAGGTCTTCAACCGGCACATCATCCATGCGCCGGGCATGCAGCACATTTCTGACTTGACCGAAGGGGAGATCATCCCAACCCCCGGGGCCGTGCTGCGCGGCGCGGAGTTGTTCGCTGAAAGCTGCGGCGACTGCTTGATTTTCGATGTCGGTGGCGCAACCACCGATGTGCACAGCGTGACCGATGGTAGCCTGGAATGGACCTCAAAACAAACTGAACCGGAACCACGCGCCAAACGGACGGTTGAAGGTGACCTGGGTGTCTACATTAATGCCCATAATATCGTCGAACTTCAAGAAGACGCTCAGTGGAAAGACAGGCTGTCCGAGCTGAAGGCCATCCCCACCAACGCGAGCGAACAAGAACTCACCCGCTTCCTCTGCAAGACTGCCGTCGAGATCAGCGTTCGGCGTCACGCTGGTGTGATCCTCGAAAGTTATACCCCGACGGGCAGAAAAATGAATGTGCGCGGCAAAGACCTGACTGCGGTAAAATGGGTGATTGGTACTGGTGGTGCGCTAACCCGAATTAACGGCGGACGGGAGATACTGAAATCCATCTGCACCGGTGCCGGCAAATATTTGCTGCCTTCCGAGGATGCCGTGATCCTGATGGACCGCGACTATCGTTTCTCTGCCCTGGGCACCCTGGCACAGAAGTATCCGCAAGAAGTGCAGGCCACTTTTCAACATTGGATTAATGAGGAGCGCGTGGTATGAGTTTTACCCCCCGGTTGGAGATCTATCCACAACGGATCGAAGAAAACGCGCGTGCGATACTTGCGCTTTGCCATGCCCCCGGCATCCAGGTGGCGGGGGTCGTCAAGGTGATCTGCGCTCACCCAGCGGTGGTACAGTCTCTGGTGAACGCTGGGGTAGACATGCTGGCCGATTCAAGGCTGGAGAATTTGCGTGCCATCAAAAAGATGGGGGTGAAGTTGCCCCTCATGTTGCTGCGAATTCCCGATCCGACCCGGGTAAAGGAAGTGGTCGACTGTGCTGACTATTCGCTCAACTCATCGGTTGAGACGATCAAACTGCTCTCAAAGGCTGCGCTCGCCAGACAGGTCACGCACAAGGTGATCCTGATGGTCGATCTGGGCGACCTGCGCGAAGGGGTCTGGCCTGATCAGGTCGAAGCGGTGATTGATGCCGTGCTGCGCTTGCCAAACATCGAGTTGGCCGGGCTGGGATGTAATTTGGCCTGCTATGGCGGGGTCATTCCCACCACCGATAAAATGGAAACCCTGCTGCGCTTGCGGGACGCCCAAAAAGCCCGAACCGGGCTGCCTTTATCTCTTGTCAGTGGGGGCAACAGCGCCAACCTGCCGTTGCTGGCTTCCGGTGGCATGCCCGCTGGCATCAATCTGCTGCGGATCGGAGAAACGATCCAGTTGGGGCGCAACGTTCTCGACCGCTCGATTTTTCCCGGTACCAGGCAAGATACCTATCGGGTGGTTGCGCGAGTCATTGAACTGCAAAACAAACCGTCCATCCCCATCGGTGAGCGTGGACAAGACGCCTTCGGTGGCGTACCCCAGTTCACTGACCGCGGCTGGCGTAAACGGGCCATCTGCAATATTGGCCGCCAGGACGTGGCGGTGGATAATCTTGAACCGTTGGACCCCCACATCATCGTTTTGGGTGGCAGCAGTGACCACTTGATCCTGGATGTGCAAGACGCTTCCGAACCCATCCGGGTGGGCAGTGAGATCAGTTTCACGCCGGGTTACAGTGCCTTGTTGGCCGCGGCGACCTCAAAGTATGTAAAAAAAGTGGTCATCCAGTAAGAATAGGCGGCAGTTGATGCTTTATCAGACTCATGTTCAGGTCCATCTCGAGAATATCAATGTCAACATCCAGGCTATTCGAGCCAGGGTGGGGAAGCAATGTAAGATTCTGATCGCGGTGAAAGCCAATGCCTATGGTCATGGCGCAGTACAAGTTTCGCGCATGGCTGAAATGAACGGTGTGGATTTTTTGGGCGTGGCTACCGTCCCAGAAGGGGTTGAGCTGCGTCAGGCAGGCATTCGCTTGCCCATACTGAAGTTCAGTCCTACTTTTCCTGAAGAGATCGAGACAGCCCTGCGCAATGAGATCACCCTTCCGATCTGCAGCAGGGAGAACGCTGCAGAGACCCAACAGGTGAGCCAATCAATAAACAAGAGATCGCCCGTCCATCTCAAGGTGGATACCGGAATGGGAAGGGTGGGGGTGGCTTTGGAAGAAGCGCTTGCTCTGGCCACTTTCATTGAAAAAGAATGCCCGCATCTAGCGCTCGAAGGCGTGTTTACCCATCTGCCTGTCAGCGACGCGGCTGAACAGACCTACACGCGGGAGCAGATCACCCGCTTTCGCTTGTGTGTTGACCAAATTCAAAAGGCCATTGGGCGAAAAGTGCTGGCCCATTGCGCCAATTCAGGCGCGGTGCTCGGTCATCCAGACGCCTGGATGGACATGGTTCGACCGGGTATCATGCTCTACGGCTACAAACCCGACAAGGAAACACCAGATACCATCGACCTCAAAGCGGGTTTAAGCTTTTTTACGCGCATCTCCTTTATAAAAAGGGTTGCAAAGGGTACCAGCATCGGCTACGGGCGCACCTGGTTTGCACCTGAGGATACCTGCATCGCCACCATTCCCGTGGGTTATGCAGACGGTTTCAACCGTTTGTTTTCCAACCGTGGAAGGGTGTTGATCAACGGAAGATCCTATCCCATTGTGGGCCGGGTGTGCATGGATCAGTGTATGATCAATCTGGGTGCTGAAACAGACGTCCAGGTGGGAGACCAGGTTGTCTTGATCGGTCAGAGCGGCGCAGAGTGCATCACTTGTGACGAATGGGCCGAAAAACTGGGCACGATTCCCTACGAGGTTACCTGTCAGCTCTCGCCACGCGTGAGCCGGGTCTACGGTAGCTGAAACCATCGCAATATATTTCGAGTATAATTCACTCGATGAAACGACTTACCCTCTCAATACTTTTCCTGTTAATTTTCATATTAACTGCATGCCGAACCACTCCTCCGACTGAGGCGGCCACTCTCACGCCAACGGTCACTTCCACCCCTGAGCTTCCAACCCCCACGCCTTTGCCCATGGCATTGATCGTCAATGGGGAAGGAGTGTTGATTTCTGACTACGAAGCAGAGTTGGCCCGACTGGTTCAGGCTCAGACCGAGTTGAACGAGATCACCTCTGCCGAAGATCAGAAGAACAAGGTTTTGCAGAATTTCACCGATCTGCTGCTGCTAACCCAGGCTGCTGCCCAGAATGGCTTTTCTGTGGACGACGCTACTCTTCAGGCGCGCATCGACGCGCTGATCGCGAAGCTTGGCAGCGCTGACCAATTGACCGCCTGGCAAACCGCCAATGGCTTTACCGACGAATCCTTCCGTACCGCGCTGCGCCGTGAGATCATGGCCGCCTGGCAGCGCGATCAGATCATCAACACCGTCCCCACTACTGCAGATCAGCTCCACGCCCGCCAGATCCTGGTGCAGGATGAAGCCAACGCTCAAGATGCCTATCAAAAGCTGCAGAATGGCATGGATTTTGCAGAGCTAGCTTATGACTACGATCCTACTCTGGGTGGTGACCTTGGCTGGTTTGCACAAGGTACCCTGACTCAGCCCGAGGTGGAAACGGCGGTTTTTGCCCTCCAACCTGGCCAGTACACACCCGTGATCCACAGTCAGATCGGATATCACATCGTGTACCTGATCGAGCGGGACGCACAACATACCTTATCAGTGGATGGCAGGCGGATCTTGCAGGAAGCGGCCCTGGCCAAATGGCTGGCAGACAGCCGGGCAGTGAGCAGCATTCAGATCCTGATTCCGTAGAACTTGCGGCCATTTCAAAGGGAGAGATCAATGAACTATACGGATAATGAGGAATTGGCCAAACGCATGCGCAGCCGCAAGCGCCGTCAGCGTAGCGATGTTTTTATTAATTTCCTCACCATCTGCCTGGTGCTTGCCACCTTAGCGCTGGCAGGTCTTCTGATGATGATCTATTCCAATCCGTATATTGCGCTCAATCCCTTTCCACCTCCTACCATGCCCGCTCTGGTCATCTACCCGACCGCGACCTCCACTTTTGTCTATTTACCCGCCACCTGGACGCCCCAACCCACAGCTACTGAAACCCCCATGCCCATTTTTGTTTCCACCACGCCTGAACCGGCTACCGCCACGTCTACTGTTGAAGCGCCGGTGGATCAGGTTTACATGTTTGCCATTCAGGGTGAACCAATTGGCTTGAATGTGGATGTGTTCAAACCCAACACCGGCTGCAGCTGGCAGGGTGTTGCGGGTTTGGTAAAAGACATGCAAGATCAACAACTGATCAATGTGGGGATTTTGATCAAGGGTACCTATGATGGTAGAACGATCAGTGAACAGACCGCTTCTGGCACACACACTGAGTATGGTGAATCCGGCTACGAATTCCAATTGGGCACCACGCCCATCGATTCGGTGGGTCTGCTGTCCATCCAGTTGGTGGATGCTTCGGGGTTGCCGCTCTCTGAACCGGTCATCTTCGATACCTACGGCACCTGCGACAAGAACCTGATTGTGATCAATTTCAAACAGATCAACTAATTTTTACAGGAACATCGAAAGCTGAGTGGCGTCTTCCTGGCTGATGGGATCCGAATCAATGAACAGGTCCCACAGATCGAGTGAGATGTCGCTTCTGCTTGCCAATTCACGCAGCGCGCGGTATTTAAGAAAATGCCAGCCCTGGCTTACCCTTTCTCTCAACCAGGGGTCGCGCTCCATTTTGTAATGCAGCAAGGCTGACCGGCTGCCTGGAAAGAGAAATACGTTTTCGGTTTCTTCATTATCCTCATCTTTGAAACACCACGAGAGCAGGGCGGAGGTCGACAAGAAAAGCCGGTAGATCGTTTTCTCAGCCTGGTCTGGCGCTTTCCATTTCAGCGGGTTCTCCCCCTCCACTTTGACCTCCATCTTTTTTGCCAGATCACCCAGCAATGTCTGGATTTTCACGAGATCATGATCTCGTCCTTTGGCGTTCTCATTGGGTTTCAGGTTCCAGGTTTGACCAGCGGCATCAAGATCGGCATAAGATAGTAAGCATTGTTCAACCAGTTCCTCTGGGGGAGTTAAAAATCCGGGGAAACGCGCGTTCATCATTTTCTGAATTCCTGCCGAGGGCAGCTTTGGCTCTTTTTGCAGCCATTGCACGATCTCGGTTTCTACGCGGTCTGCCAGCGAAGCCTGACAGCCTTCGGGTTCTTCCAGCCACCAACTTCCGCTTTCAGGTTCTTGGGCGGTGTTTTCCATGCGGCGCAGGAACTTGCGGTCCGCGAACACCTTGCCAATCTCACCGTGGATCTCGGTTACGGTCTCATAGGTCAACTGCTGGATCGCGGTGGGAAAGGCGTTCTGATCTGCGAGAGCCGCAATGACAGCGGTATAGAGTTTTAGATAGCGGCTGGGTTCTCCGCTTTCACTTAAGCAGTCATGGATCGCCTCGCGGATGATGCGGCGCAAGTTCACTTTTTTTACTTCATTCCCGCTGGGCCTGACCAGCCATTCGCTCTGAACGGGGTGGACTTCGTCCTTCCAGGCCAAACCGCTCAGTTTCAGATTGCTCGCGCAGTTGGCTTCAACGGCGGCCGCCACAAAACCCGCCACCGGTTCGGGGATCAGGCTGAAAGCCTTGCCACCGGATGGCAGCATGCGACCTGCGCATGCCAACGCGGATTGTAGCGCGTTGGCATGCCAATACCAGTCGAACCGCTGCCTTTCAAGCACGTTCTTCAGGCTGGCTGCGTTTTCTTTGCCCCACAGCCACGACGACCAGAGTGTTGAAAGAGTCCAAAAAGCCTGATTGGGGCGGGGGAGCACGCACACAAAAGTCTGCAGAGGCTGAGTCGGTTTCTTTTGTTCCAGGTCGCGCATGCGGCCTTGATACAGGCAAATCCCGTGCTCCCCCCTGGGCAGCTCGGGATACTGCGTGAGGGGAATGGCTTTCTCGTTGACGCACCAGGTGTCTACGGCATCTTCGAGTGCTGTCCACAGGTTCTTTTCCACGTACGTTTGCGGGATGTTCAACAACCGTGGACGGTCGATCTTTTCTTCAAGCGGCCACAGGCAGTGACCCGCATCCAGGGTTGAAAGCAGCAGCGCGTCGGCCAGGGCGCGTTTTTGAGGTGAGAGTGACATGCCCTCCAGTTTGTTGATCAGTGTGAACAAGACATACAGCGGACGTGCCGGATAAATCTTCAGGATTTCCTCTAGGTTTTCGCGGGCTTCACGAGTGCCGCCGGGGACCCTTTCGAGAGCTCTCGCGCGGTGCAAGCCGTCTGAGCGCGTGCAGGCAGTCAGTTTTTCCAGGTCGAGATCGATTGTGGGGCGTTCGCCTTCATCCCCGCAGGCCGGGCAGCGGTAGAGTTTCGCGTAGGGTGCGGATTCACCCCTGCGCCAAAGATAGGCGTCCGCCTGAATTTCCCTCCCGCACGATGCGCAGCGGGTCATGTAGAAATTTTGCAGGTGCGTGCCGAGGCGTTCCTCTCCCTTTTTTTGCATGGCGAGTTCCCTCAAGACGGATTTGAATTCTTCTTTCGAGGGGGCGCGGGCTAGCATGGCCAATTCAAAGGCCGTAACAGGGTTGTTCACTGCGGTCAACACCAGGTAGCCTGCTGACGCCATTTCAAGGATCGCGGCGGGGGAGGCTCCGATCGGCTCCAGCACATTTGCCCCATCCGTAAAATTCCGCTTCAGCCAGGCGGGTAACAGGCCGGGGGTCTGGGGCGGCAGGTAGCGCTCGAATGGGATCGGGTACGTTTTTCCTTCCACTTCAAGATAGGCAAGGGACGCGTATGCGTTCATACACACTATCATATACGAAAAATCAATTTATTAAGCAAAAAGTACCGTCCCTTCGGAGGCACTTTTTGCAAAAATAGGAGAAAGAAGATGTCAGAGTCTTCGGTTTGCTATACCAGCGCGTTTTCCTTCAGGTTTGGAATGCGCTGGCGGATGGTGCTGATGGCTTCTTCAGGTAGGTCGTAATCTTCGAGTTGTCCGCTCAAATACCGGTTGTAAGAACTCAGATCGAAGTGGCCGTGCCCGGATAGATTGAAAAGGATAACCTTCTTCTCGCCTGTTTTGGTCGCTTCTTTGGCTTCATTGATGGCTGTTAGTATGGCGTGCGAAGATTCAGGAGCGGGCAAAATGCCTTCCGAGCGGGCGAACAGCACGGCGGCCTCGAACACCTTGGTTTGCGCCACGGCCACCGCTTCGATCAATCCCTCTGCATACAGCGCGGAGAGGGTGGGGGCCATGCCGTGATAGCGCAGCCCTCCGGCGTGGATCGAGGCCGGCATGAAATCGTGACCCAGGGTGTACATCTTGGTAATGGGGGCGGTGCAGGCTGTGTCGCCATAATCGAAAGCGTAGATTCCCCTGGTCAACGAAGGTGCCGCATCTGGCTCGACTGCCAAAAAGCGGGTCTTGCGACCGTTGCGCAGGTTTTCGCGCAGGAATGGGAAGGCAATCCCGGCGAAATTGGAACCTCCACCCACACAGCCGATCACCACGTCCGGGTACTCGTCTGCCATGTCCATTTGCTTGATGGCTTCCTCACCGATCACGGATTGGTGTAGCAGCACGTGATGCAGTACCGAACCGAGCCCATATTTCTTCGTCCCGTTGGAAGTTACCGCCATTTCAACGGCTTCTGAGATGGCAATGCCCAGCGAGCCGGGGTTGTTTTGGTCTTCCGCGAGCAGCTTGCGACCGTAATTCGTGCGGTCACACGGGCTGGCATACACTTCTGCCCCGTAGGTTTCCATCAGGTAGCGCCGGTAAGGCTTCTGGTCGTAGGAACAGCGCACCATGTAAACTTCCAGCGGCAGGTTGTAGAACTGGCAGGCCATCGAAAGTGCGGATCCCCACTGTCCAGCGCCGGTCTCGGTGGTCATGGCGTGGGTGCCGCCGATCTTGTTGTAATAAGCTTGTGGCACCGCCGTGTTCGATTTGTGGCTGCCGGAAGGGGATACCCCTTCGTACTTGAAATAGATGTGCGCGGGGGTGCCCAGCGCTTTTTCCAGCCGGCGTGCGCGGATCAAGGGGGTTGGCCTCCATAGCTTGTAAGCCTCGCGCACCTCTTCCGGGATGTCAATGTAGGTTTCCATGCTGACTTCCTGTTCGATCAGTCCCATCGGGAAGAGCACCGACAGAAAATCGGGCGTGACCAGCTCATTGGTGATTGGGTTGAAAACCGGCGCGGGTTTGACGGGCGAATCCGCGTTGATGTTGTACCAGGCTTTCGGCAGATCGCTTTCGTTCAAGAGGTATTTCGTTTGTTCGTTCATGGCTTCTCCTTTTTGAATAAGTACTGGTTTCTGCGTTGCTAGGGGGACGGAGATATTAAAAAAACGCCCGTCCCTCATTGAGGATGAAAAACTCATCCCGCATGGGGACGGACGTTCGATCGTCCGCGGTGCCACCCCGGTTAAGCTGTTTTCCGTTCGCAAAAACCTGCAAAAAAATCTCCGGAGGATTGCGCCCGGAGATTGGAAAAGCCAGCTTCACTCGTTTTGAGTACGGCAGAAGGGTCTGCTTATACTCGTAGCCCTGGTAACGGCGGCATTCCCGGCGGGGGTTACTGGCTTTCGCGTTCACCCTGCGGCTCGGAGGTCCATTCTTCTTCACGGTGCGTACAGGCTCTCACCACTTTCACCTGTTCTCTGAAACGTCCTTGTGAGGAATACTCGTCCTCGTCACGGCCTTTATTATTTAATTAGCAAGATTATAGGTCTTTTCAAAAAAAAGTCAAGATATTTTAAGGTTTTCTTGCAGCACCCATATACGGGTTTTCTCGTCCTTTTTTATCATGCACATGTTTGACAACGCGCAAACCTCACAAGCTTTGACTGGATCGCATTTGTCAGCGAAGGATCTAAGATACCCCTGGGCTTTCAGCGTTTCCAGCATACCCTCGATCATCTGAATGGAGACATCCATCTTTTCTGCCAACAGGACTGGTGATAAAGTATTGCTTTCACGGATTTCTGAGAGTAGTTTATCCAGCATCTTTATAATCCCGCAGCCCTGGCGATGTGAAAAACTGCTGCTCCCATACCCACCGATACGATCAACATCAGACCAATATTGAGGAGGGCCCATTTCCACGAACCTGTTTCCTGCTTAATCACAGCGATGGTCGCAACGCAAGGGATGAATAAAAGCGAAACGGTTAAAAATCCGAGCGCCACTGCCGGTGTGTAAAGGCTAGCCAGCGTCTGGGCCAGGCTGGCGTCTTCGATCCCGCCATACAGGATTCCCAATGTCGCGATGGCGTTCTCTTTAGCGACGAAGCTGGTTAACAAGGCTACAGTTAATTTCCAATCCATACCTATCCAGCGTCCGACAGGTTCAATAGCTTTACCGATCCACGCCAGCGTGCTTTCTTCAAGATTACCGTTTGGAAGCATCGATAATCCCCAAATGACCACTGAAATGACCAGGATGATGGTTCCGGCTTTCTTTATGAATGAAAGTGAGCGCGACCATACCAACATACCAATCGTACGCCAGTTGGGAAGGTGATAGAGCGGCATTTCCATGATGAAGACTGAACGTTCACCTTTGAACATTACCCGGTTCAAGATCACCCCCAATAAGACCATGATTAATAGTGACAGAAAAACCAATCCCCAGATCACCCAAATGGCCTGACGACCGAAAAAGGCCGGTGCCAGAAATGCAACCACTGCCATGCGCGCTGTGCAGGGCACGAAGGGTGCCAGTAAAATAGTCAGCAAACGCGACTTCCACGAATCGATCACCCGTGCGCCGATCACAGCGGGCACATTGCAGCCAAAACCCAGAAAGAGGGGTAAAAAGGACTTGCCGTGCAGTCCCATCCAGTGCATGAAGTTATCCATCACATAGGCCGCACGCGCCATGTATCCCACGTCCTCTAAAAAACCAAAGGCGGCGAAAAAAATCACCAGAATGGGCAAAAAAGTCAACACTGATCCCACTCCTCCAATAACCCCATCCACCACCAGGCTTCGCAACCACTCCGGCGCTGCGGATAGCCATCCACTAACCACTTCTGAAAATGGAGCCACAAGTCCGGTGTCCATCCGCTCTTGCAGGGGAGAGCCAACCGTAAAGGTCAACCAGAACACCAATCCAAGGATGGCAGCCAATATGACAACGCCTCCAACCGGATGCGCCATCCAGCGGTCAAGGCGGTCAGTCAGGCTGATCTGTCCTATTTTGGGCCTTGTTACGGCCGCCCGAGTTAACCTGGCGATCCACTCATACCTGCCAGAGGCGATGGCCAACATCGCATCTTCATGTTCCTGTAGAAGACGTTTGATTTTCACCCACTGCTCAGCAGATAACCGGCCTTCCATTGTTTCAGTAATGACCGTATCACCTTCTAGCAATTTCAAAGCCACCCAGTTCTCTGGATAATTCTCTGGAACGTCATTGCATATCAAGGTTTGTACCTCGTCTAATATGCTTTGGTGGTCTTCGCGGATTTCAGGCATTAGCGGGTTTTGTTCAATGCCCTGGGTGATCATCATTTGAATCGTTTTTACCAGCGCTGTTGTGCTGGCAGCCTGGGTGGCGGTCAGGGTGATGACTGGCACTCCTAAAGCGGCTTCCAGAACATGCGGTTCGATCTTGATCCCTTCCTGACAGGCCACGTCCATCATGTTTAGAACCACCACCAGTGGAGCTTCCAGACTGACCATTTCTGCCACCAGGTACAACGATCGTTCCAAATTGGCGGCATTGACCATGGCCACCACCAGATCAGGCTTTTCAGTCAGGATAAAATCACGTGTGATCAACTCTTCAGGGCTGTTGGCAGTCAAGCTGTAAGTACCCGGCAGATCTACCAGGCGGTATTCCTTGCCCTCAAACTTGAATTTTCCTTCCTTGCGCTCCACGGTCTTGCCAGGCCAGTTGCCGACGTGTTGGTTCAGTCCGGTCAGCAGGTTAAAGATCGTGGATTTGCCGACGTTGGGTTGGCCGGCCAATGCGATCAGGGGAATTCCAATAACGGCTTCCCGTTTGATCGTCAATGGAGTGTGTGTGTTGTGGCAATCAATGCTCATCTTGATTCATCCTGTTTGATCAATAGATGTCGGGCCATGCCGCGGCTGAGTGCAACGTGTGTGCCGCGCACATTAACGATCAACGGCCCGTGGCCGTAGTTTTGGATCATTTCAACTGTTGCTCCTGGAGTTAGTCCCAATGCGGTCAGTCGGCATGCCAGCCCTCTTCCGGCTTGCATGACTTCTAGAATTCCACCATCTCCTTTGCGTATGTCTGATAGTGGTTTAAGTGAATCACTGATGAATCTCATTGTTTTTCCTCCACGCAGGGTCTTGAATGACCCTTATGATGATGAATTGTAATTAGCATATGCTAATTATTTTATTAGTATAACATACAAAATGAATTATGATATAGTATAATGTGAGAAATGAAAGGTATTTGTAATGACCACGAGTGAAAAAGCCAGTGCGACCATTGAGGATTATTTAGGCATCCTATATATCTCTGAACGCGACGGAGACGCCATCAGCGGAACTCGTCTGGCCGAGTTGATGGGGGTTTCAACGCCCACTGTGACCAATACCCTCAAGCGCATGGTGCGCGACGGGTTGATCACCATGGATGCTGGTCACAGCCCTCATTTGACCGAGCGCGGCGATGAGTTGGCCCGATCGGTGATGCGCCGCCACATGCTGGCCGAGTGGATGCTGATTCGTATGCTCTCCTGGTCCAAGGTGCATCAAGAGGCACACGGCTTTGAGCATACCATCTCTGAAGAGGTGGAAAACGCCTTGCTGAACGAATTAAAACAACCTGAAACCTGTCCGCATGGCAACCCGCTGCCGGGATATGAAGACGTGGTTTCGGCCTGGGTGCCGCTGACCTCGCTCAAGGAAGACGATCGGGTCATCATCCGGCGCATCCACGAACTTGCCGAAGAGATCCCCGGATTGCTGGCATTTCTCGAGGAAAAAGGCATCGAACCCGGGCAGGATGCCCAGGTAGTCGAGGTGCTGCCATTCAATCAAACGCTCACCTTGAGTGTTAAGAACAACCCTGTGACGCTCGGGTTTTCCATCGCGCGTCAGATTTTTGTGGAGTTGTGATCGGTCAAATTGGCTTTTGGCAAACTGAGTGGCGTGAATCTGTGAAAAAGGGGATAATGATGGCATCAATCTCAGTGGGAGGATATTATGAACAACACTCAAAAAACGCTGATCAAGATCTCAATCATTTTTAATTTTGTAATGGCTGGTTTCGCGTTGATCTATACGCTCATTTTTGGGGTTTATGCTGTTGCCATGCGTTTGATGCTCGCAGACACCAGCCTTTTTCAGGATGCCTACTCGAATATGTATCAAATGTATGGAATGTACGACGAGTCGATGATCGATATGATGACCGGTTTCATGAGCAACTTCATGTTTATCTATATACTGATCTTCGCGGTGATTGCCCTGAGTTTTGCGGTTGGCCTGGTCCTGCAGGGCATCTTCCTGATCCAAAAAAAGAACTACACCTTCTGCATGGTGATGGCGGTCGTCTCCACCTTGATCCCCGTTTTCGGTACCGCCCCCGGGGTCATGACCCTCATTGCCTTATCCCATCCTGAAGGCAAAGCGTTGTTTCAAAAAACACCGCCAATGATGGTTCCACCTTTGCCTGTCCAAAGTTAAACCAAAGAGGCATTTTACATTTCAACTGGCCTGCTTTTCCCCACATACAGCAGGTGATTCGAGACCGCGTGCAAAGCTGGGTCTTTGGCAAACCTGTAGTTCAGATCCACCCAATACTCCCAGGGTTCGCCCTGCAGGGCGTTCATCTTGTCTTCGTGGCCCGATACGATCGCTTCAAGTCCCAGCAGGTTCATGGTTTCGAGCCCGAGCTTTTCCATGAGTGGGATGATCTCATCTGGCATGGCAAAATAGGCGTCAGTGAATCCGCTGCGGTTGATCCCATCCTTCCATAACTGTTCCCATTCCTCTTTGTTCTGAAAACCCTCTTCAGGGTATTTTGCAGACGCGTCCACAAAAACCCCGTAGCGTGAGATGAATGCGGCGAAGAGCAGACCGCCGGGTTTCAACACGCGGCTGGCTTCTGCCACGGCTTTCTGTCGTTCCTCAAGATGTACCAGATGATACAGCGGCCCCATCAGCAGCACCGCGTCTTGTGAACCCTCTTCAAAATCGGTCAGAGACAGCGCGTTGCCGTGCAGCATCCGAGAGATTTCAACCCCGGCTTCGAGGGCTTTTTCTGCGGCCAGGTCCAGATTGGCTTGTGAAAGATCCAGCAGCGTCACCGAATAACCCAACCGCGTGAGTTCGATGGCGTAGCGTCCCGGTCCGCCCCCGATATCCAGCACGCTGGCGGGAGGGTGGGGCAGATATTCCTGCAAAGCCTTCATCGTCACTGCGAACTCCATGCGGTGGCGTACCAGGCGCTCCCATTCACTTTGGGATTGCTTGTCATAGAATCGTTCGACCTTATTGGTCATCTTTCCCTCCTTCGACAGCTCAAACGGTTGTTAATTCAGTTTGTAATTCGTCACCCCGCTAATTGTTTTCAACCCGTCCCGAATGTCGTCCATCGGATCGGTCTCGATGGTCTTCAGCACCACCGACACGGTTTGGGTGTTGTTGGGCAGATCGGCTGCCACGCTGACGGAAAGTACTTTCTTCTTCATTTGTTTGAAGAGGTCCAAAATGTTCTCGACCAGCGCCGGATTATTGACGGCGGTCACCGAAACGGTGATCGTTTCGTACACCCGGATCAGTTTCTTTTCGAGCACGTTCAGCAGCACCAGAATGATCAATAACATGGTGGTGGCAGCCACACCGGCCAGGTAATGGCCTGCCCCGATGGACATGCCGATGATCGCGATCGTCCACAGTGAAGTCGCAGTGGTGAGCCCCTTGACGTTGGTGCCGTAACGAAGGATGGCGCCAGCCCCCAAAAAACCGATGCCTGAGATGACCTGGGCTGCCAGGCGGGCTGGATCTCCGACTCTGCCTTCGGGCAGGAACTGCAGTGACAGATTGATCGATATGGTCATGGCCAAACAGGAACCAATCGCCAGGATGGTGTGGGTGCGTAGGCCGGCGGGCTGATTTTGCCTTTCGCGTTCAAAACCGACGATCATGCCCAGGGCGGCGGCAATGCCCAGCCGCAGGATGATTTCAAGATCAGGGATCATATCATTCCTCTTTTCAACTTACGTTTTGTAATAATTTGCGTGTTTTCGTGATGTCGCGCTGGATTTGCGCCACCAGTTCATCCGGCGAGTGGAATTTCTCTTCCGGGCGCAGGAAATCGATGAATTCCAGCTCCAGGGTTTCTCCATAGAACTCCCCCTGTGTATCCAGAATGTGCGGTTCGACCCGCGGAGTAGTAAGGGGATTCTCAAAAGTTGGCCGCACGCCGATGTTGGTGACCGCGGAATACACTTTTTCATGAATGATTGCGCGCGTGGCATAAACCCCGTTGGCCGGGATCAGGCGTTCAGGTGGATAATCCAGGTTGGCGGTCGGAAAGCCCAGACCGGTTCCGCGATGCTCGCCGTGCACCACCTTTCCGCTCAAGCGGTATGGACGGCCTAATTTTGTTGCAGCCTCCCGCACACGGCTTTCAGTCAGGTCTTTACGGATCTGGCTGGAGGAGATCATTCCTTCTCCATTGGTGAGCGGCTTTACGACTTTAAAGGTGAATCCCAGTTGTGGGCTGAGTTCCGCGATCTTTTCTGTGCTCCCTTCGCGCTCTTTGCCCAGCGCGAAGTTCGGTCCGACCACCAGCCCCGTCATTGTATGTTCCGCCATCAGTTTTCGCAGGAATGCTTTAGCGCTCAGGTTGGCCAGTTCCTGGTTGAAGGGCAGGGTGACGACTTCGTCAACACCTAGTTTTACGATCAAGGCTTCGCGCTCTTCGGGTGTGGTCAGCGCGTAGGCCAGCGGAGCGCGTTTGAAATACGTGGCGGGGTGTGGCCAGAACGTGACTACCATAGACCTTTCACCGGCAGTTCGCGCGCGCTGAATCAATTCCTTGATCAGAGCCTGGTGCCCTTTGTGCACACCGTCAAACGAGCCGATGGTGATCCAGGAGGAAGGGGTATTGGGGAGAGTGATGG
>CAZRHZ010000006.1:41912-45577 GCA_964599995.1 uncultured Anaerolinea sp.
CCGTCAAACGAGCCGATGGTGATCCAGGAGGAAGGGGTATTGGGGAGAGTGATGGGTTCGGTGGAGTTCATCCTACTATTATATGAGAAAAGTACCTTTCAATAATTCAACTCCCCGATCTGGTCGGGGAGTTGGTGGTTTACGAGAAGAAGACTTTCTTGGGCTGCCATTCCTTGGTGCCATCCTCCAGTTCGTCGAGCACCAACAGCGCCACCAGTTCACCCTGCTGGCTGACGCCGCAGGCTTTGGCTCCCGCATCGGCCGCAGCCGGGATGCGATGACCGTGCCGGATGGCTTCCATCTGGGCGATATCAAGTTCAATCGCTGGCCAATCTGACAACGCTTCAGCAGCAGGGATCAGGTATTGATACCATGATCCATCCATGAAGGCTTCGTTTAGCTTTCGCAGCGGAACGGCGTCCCTCAGCGTGAAGCGCCCGTTCTTGGTGCGTCGCAGGCCTGAAAGGGATGCGCCGCAGCCCAACCGTTCGCCCAGGTCATTGGCCAGTGATCTCACATAAGTGCCTGAAGAGCAGTTCACATCGATCACTACTTCGGGTGGAGCCCATTCCAGCACTTCCAGGCTATAAACGTCAATGATGCGCGGGGCTAGTTCCACGTCTTCACCGGCACGCGCCATGTCATAAGCTTTGCGTCCGTTGACCTTGACCGCGGAGTAGGGCGGGGGCACCTGTTCGATGCGGCCCACAAACTTCTGCAGCTCAGTGTTAAATTGTTCTTCGGTAATATTAACCGGTGACGACGAAGTGGTCTTGCCATCCGCGTCGAAAGTGTCAGTGGTGGTGCCCAGCATAATGACCGCCTGGTAGCGTTTGTCAGATGCAGACACATATTCGCTCAGCCGCACGGCCGGTCCCAGCAGGATGACCAGCACGCCTGAAGCGCGCGGATCAAGGGTGCCAGTGTGCCCCGCCCGGCGGATGTTGGTTCCGCGGCGGATGGCTTGCACGACGTCATGCGAGGTCATTCCGGTGGGCTTGT
This sequence comes from uncultured Anaerolinea sp., assembly GCA_964599995.1. Classification (GTDB taxonomy): domain Bacteria; phylum Chloroflexota; class Anaerolineae; order Anaerolineales; family Anaerolineaceae; genus UBA6107. The sequence goes on from CAZRHZ010000006.1 coordinate 42,915, forward strand.
CTACCACTAATACACCAGAGATCGCATTTTTAACATCAAATCGATCGTTCATCTCATTACTCATTTTTCTACCCTCCATTTGGTATACCCCATAAAAACTTACGATCCTTCTTTTGTTCTCTTAAGATAATCGGTCGTTGCTTTTAACACTTTATCCTTGACTTCTGCAAGGCTTCCGGCGCATTCTGCGCCCGCGGCTGCATGATGACCGCCGCCGCCCATCATGTGGGCAATACCCGAAACATCCAATCCTGACCGAGCCCGCCAGCTTACCTTCACCAGGTCTGCTTTTTGCTCGATGAAAAGTACAGCGATGTCCATGGGTTCGATGCTTGAGAGGATGTTGGTCAGATCGGCGTCGTCGTTGAGGGGATACCCCGCGTTCGTGCGATCTTCCAGGGTGAGGGTCGTCCATACCAGGCCGTTGGAGCGTTCCAGTTTTTCCAGCGCGTATCCCCAGTACTTGGTGGCTTCAAAAGGCCGGTTGACGAGTGCCTTGTTATACAGGTCGTGAATCACCGCGCCTTTATCCATCAGGTCAGCGGCGATGCGCAGCGCTTTGGCTTCGGTGTTTGAAGTTCTGAAGCCGATCGAGTCGCTCAAGATGCCCGTCAATAAAGCGCTTGCCACCGCCTGGTCAATCGTCAGCCCGATCTTGGGCAGCAGTTCGGCTAGGATCGCGCAGGTCGCCACCGCTTCAGGCTCGACCAAGTTGATCTTCGCGAAATGTTCGTTGGTCACGTGATGATCGATACAAATACCGATCTGCAGGGGTTGCATTTCGTCGCCAAGTCTGACTTTATCCGAAACATCCAGGGCGATTATAAGATCGCAATCCCCTTCGATTTTCTTCTTGATCTGGTCGCTTCCGGGCAGATGTCGAAACGTATTCGACACGCCGTCCCGCAGTACCATTTGCACTTTCTTGCCCGCATTTTGCAGCGCAAGGCCCAAGCCCAACACAGATCCCACCGCGTCGCCATCCGGACGGACGTGAGACGCGATTCCGATCTCGTTTGCCTGCTCGATTGCCTTGCGGATTTCTTCGTGGATCATAGTCTCTTATTATTGTTTCTTGTCTTCCGCATGAATGGACGCGATGATCTGTTCAATGCGGTCCGCTTTTTCAGGGGTGACATCCCAGTGGAAGCGCAGGCGCGGGAAGGCGCGCATTTCAATCCGGTCCGAAAGCGTCTTGCGAATGAACGGCGTGGCGCTTTCAAGGCCTTGCAGGATCTCTTTAGACCGAACAATACCTTCCACCGCAGATACATAGATCTCGGCGTAGGAGAATTCCCGATCAACGCTGACGTCTGTAACGGTCACGCCGGCCACCCGCGGGTCTCTAACTTCATTCCTCGCAAACATCATCGCCAATTCCTGTTGGAATCGGTCGTTGATGCGAGAAAGCCTCAAGGGAGAGGGCATACTACATCCTTCCTGCTTTGCTTGCCTTTAACTTGTCTTTTCGATCACGTAACTTTCGAGTATGTCACCTTCGCTAAGGTCATTATACCCTTTTAATGAAATTCCACATTCAAATCCCTGACGCACTTCTTTGACGTCGTCTTTTTCGTGTTTCAGCGAGGAGATTTCTCCATCGAATACTTTTTCGCCATCTCGCATCACGCGGATGCGTGTGTTGCGGCGCACTTCGCCCTGGATGACCCGGCAGCCGGCGATCGTTCCAACCTTGTTGATCTTGAAGATCGCGCGCACCTGGGCCTGTCCGACCGGCACTTCCTTGACCTCCGGTTCCAGCATGCCTTTCAGGGCTTTCTCGATATCTTCGATCATGCGGTAGATGATTTCGTAGAGACGAATTGATACACCGTGTTGTTCCGCCAGGTTGCGCGCGGCGCCGTCCGCGCTGACGTTGAAGCCCAGCACAATGGCCTTGGAAGCCGTAGCCAGCATCACGTCGCTTTCACTGATATTACCTGTCTCGGCGTGTAGGATGTTGATCTTGATCTCACCCTGGCTGAGTTCGTTCAGGGAGTTGACGATTGGTTCCAGTGAGCCCTGTACGTCAGCTTTCAGAACCAGCGGTAGTTCGCGCACTTCGCCGGCCTGGAATTTCTCGAACAACTGCTCAAGCGTGGCTTTGGAGGAACCGGTGGATTCCAGTTTCTTTTCATTCTGGCGTTCCTGGATGACGGCGCGTGCTTCTTTTTCGCTGGGCACCACCTGGAACAGGTCGCCCGCGGGAGGTACGTCGCCAAACCCCAGAACCTGCACAGGCGTGGCCGGACCAACCTTCATCACCTTCTTGCCGTTGTAATCGAACATGGCGCGCACTTTACCACATGTCTCGCCGGCCAGCACGGTATCGCCCATCTGCAGCGTGCCGTTCTGTACCAATAACGTGGCGATCACGCCTTTGGCCTTATCGATCTGCGCTTCAATGACCGTGCCTGTGACTTTTCCTTCAGGGTTGGCCAGGATGTCGATGCTGTCGCTGGTCAGTAAAATGGCTTCCAGCAGGTCTTCGAGACCTTTTTTCTGCTTGGCTGAGATGGGGATGATCATGGTGTCACCATCCCACTCGTCAGGGACCAGACCGGCGTCTGCCAGTTGATGTTTGACGAAGTCAGGGTTGGCATCAGGTCGGTCGATCTTGTTGAGCGCAACAATGATGGGCACTCGTGCGGCTTTGGCGTGTG